>NZ_LIWP01000005.1:0-153600 GCF_012978775.1 Campylobacter sp. RM15925 | reverse complement strand
GAAATTTAGATATAGCAAAAACCAAAATTCCAACAATCACCGTGATAAATAGTACAGAAAGAATTGTTTGATTTTTCAAAACTGCATTTAAAGTCTCATCATAATCGCTAAATTCGTTTGAAGAACACACAAGCCAATTAGCAAGATCGTATCTTTTGCAAGCACCTACTTTTCTTACTCCTTCGTATTCAAATTCAAACGCCTTTTCTCCGTATTTTTTAAACTCATTTTGCAAAAGACCAACCGCTCTTTTTGCAGGTTCGGAATCAGACATTATCAAATTTTTATTTGTGTGATATACCAGCTTTGAACTATCCAGATCAACCAGGCTTAAAACACCCGTATTGCTGTCTTTCATTTTCACCAAGGTATCTCCAAGCATAGAAAGATCCACATCGGCTCCAACTACGCCCATAACCTTACCGTTTATAAGAATTTGCTTTACAAAGCTAGATACTATTTTATTGCTTCCCGGATCCAAATAAGGCTCCGTTGCAAATATCTTATCAGCCTTAGCAACCTTATACCAATCACGACTTCTTGAGTCATATCCGTCTTTTTCAAAGCTTAAAATTTCGTATTTTGGCTCCCTTGATCCCTTTTCAAAGAAGGCATTTATAAGCGAACCGTCATCATCAAACCCTATAAAAAGAGCATCAAGCTTAGCAACGGCTATAAGATCTCCAAAATTTGCCTTTAAAGCCTCTTTATCCGAGAAAAATTCGGGATTTTTTTGCAAATAATAGATAAAATTCTCTACCGCATCCACTCTTGAGCTTACATACTCCTCTATAAAAAGCCCTCCTGAAAGAGTAATCGCCTCTTTTGACTTTTCAGATAGTCCTATCATAGCCAGCGTAGTTTGCCTATAGCTCAAAAATGCAAACGTAAGAAAAGATGCGGTAAGCAAAACAAATATAATTGTCGCGATTTTATTTGAAACTCTACTAAACATAAAACAATCTCCCTCCCTTTTGTGATTAGCTTTATTTAAACTTAAAAATAGAATTTTGGGATTATACTATAGAGGTTGTAAAAATTTATTAAAAATAAATTTTTAATTGTTTATATATTATTTTATTTTAATTTATAATATCAATTTTTGAAAAGCGTTTTATAAGATTTAATTTTTATATACAATACTTTATTCTTGCAGTATAAGCTAATTCAAATTAAAAGATAAAATAGATTTTTTGATTTAAAAATATGGGAGTTTGGTTGCAGAAGAGGGAACAGAATAAGCCTATTAAATGCTGTATTATAGGGATTTTGTTTAATTAAATTTTTAAGTGACTCACATCTGACTCACTTTTTTTGGGAACTTTTTAGAATAAATTAGTTTAAAAAAGGAAAAAGATAGAAAAAGTTAGAATAACTGTTTTTAGGGATGTAAGATATATGGTTTTCTTAATTAATCAACCAATATCTTTTTTAACATAACATACTCAGTTGTTCTATACTCTTCTTTAAATCCGCAACTTAGAAATAAGTTTATTGCCGGATTATCTATTGCTATATCATCATATATCTCTTTGATACCGTTATCTTTTGCTTTTTTGCATAATAGCGTTAATGCTATCTTTCCATATCCTTTTTTACGGTAAGGTGCATATATGATAACGTTTGTAACATATATACTTCTTTTATTATCAAAGTGATAAGCTATTTCACCTATAAATTCATTCTCTTTTTGTATATATCTGTAAAAATATCTGTTATCTTTATCTGATATCCATTTATTATGCCATTGTTCCCATTGATGACTAGGAAAGGGAATCGTACCTCCCCAAGAGCGATTATACTCCATTGTCTTTTCATCATTTAACATCTTTTCTCTAAACCATAAATCTTGAAGTTTTGGAATGTATAGGGTTAGCATTTTATTTATCTCCATAATGTGTTTTACATTGAGCTATCTCTATGATATCTTGATCGGTTAGTCTAAATACCAGTCGATGTTTTTCGTCTATTCTAGAGATACCCAAAGAGAATATTTTATTCTCTTTGGGTTATATTATCCTTATAGCTCAGATGTGTTAGTGTTTAAGCCGGTATCATCAGTTTGATTAGGAGTTCCTAATAAACCTAGAGGCTCTGAGTTAGGAGTTTCGTTTGTGATCGGATATGTTTTACCGAATTTTTTATATATGGACTGGGCAGTTACCGTCCAATAATTGTTAATTTGGAATGTCTCTATTATGGCATTTGCGTCTATAAAGAAATTTTTACTTCCAATAACCGTCACTGCTTATACTATCAAAGATGCCTTGATTGATTTATTTTTGTTAAGATAAAGTTTCAACTAACTTTATCCGCCGTGAATCCACATATCCAGCTCTTGCTCTGCCGGAGCTTTGATATTAAAATTTATATTTCCACAATTATCATATAAGAATTTACGTCGCAAATGTTTCATATGAGTATAAGCCAAGACTTCGTTAAAGTTTTCCAAACTCTCATATCCGCTTTTTATTCGCATTAAATTTTCTTTGTTTTTAATTTTTATTAAATCTTCTTTATGGTTAAGCTCGATATACCAACTTATATAACCAGGTCTAGCATAATTCACAAAAAATTGATTTTCTTTAATTAAAAATGATTTTTCTAAAAACATTTTTCCACCATGAAGCGGATTTTTCTCTTCCGATAAGATGATAGGCTGTCTAAAGCCTAGAATTTCATTCTTATATATAAAATATTTAGATAGATCGGATATATTTATTTGCTTTTTATCTTTTATCTCGTAATCAAAACTCTTTCTGTCGGTATTTTCAACCAAAAAATCAAACCAATTTTCTTCATTAAAATCGCCGATTAGGTAGAGCTTAGAGATGCTCGCCTTATAAAACCTAGAGCCGAAATTTTTCATATCATGCTCGTCGATAATGGTATTTCGCAGAACCTCATAGTCGTGATATCTTTTAAAATAATTTATAGCCAAATTTTGAAGTAGCTCTTCTTTGCTTAAAATTCTATTTTCTTTAAGGCAATATCCTTGCTTGTATTTGTTATAATCAGATATATCTATTATTTTAAATCCAAGCTTTGCGGAATAATCCGGCACAACCCTTACAAGCACAACCGATAAAACAAAAACTATTAAAAGGACAATCCAAATAGTCTTTTTAAATTTAAGGCCGAAGATTAAAATTTTAATCTTATTTAACGTGTTATTCATTTATGCTGTCTTTACGTATACTATAAGAGTTACTAAAATTTGCAAGGATATTACAACAAGCCCAATAAGTCTTTAACACTTCAAACTTTCTCATCTCTTATCCTTTCTAAAAAATTCTGTTATTAGTTTAGTATTGCACTCTTCTAAATGATACTTCTTACCACCGTCACAGCGGGTTGAAGAACTTCTTGATTGACTACCAACTGCTTTTATAAGACTCTCTCCAAATATTCCTTGATATCTAAAATCTCCATATATATTATCCGCCAATATCTTGCCTGTGTTTCTATCTTTTATAATTCCTCCATAGTTAAATTCTATCCCGAGTAAATTATCAAATACAGTTGTTATATTAGGTTTAAGTTCCATCGGTCGACTATGAGGATCTTCGGTCAAAATCTCAATAGAAGCTATCTCATCTTCTGAAATTTCTTTACGGGCTATACATTTGCCTTTGTATATCTCTTTGAGACTTTTCATTCCGTCTTTTATGAAATCTATCACTTCTTTAGGTATTTTTGTATCCGTTATTGATTTATTTCTATCTTGAATTAGTATCTCTACATCCTTAATAATTTGTTTTTCGTCTTTTTTGCTTGAATGTAGTTCGTTATAAAATGTTTCTAGCTCATCAGGAGTTATTAGGCTGTTTGAGATGTTTTTTAAAAAGGTTTTAACGCTTATCTTAGTGGACAAATAACACTCTTTGGCTCCATCATTATCAAGATAAATTCTAAAATACTTACCGTTTGTGGCATTGTTTTCGCTTTTTTCCTTATAGTCTATAAAATCCACATAGCCGTTCATTAAAGAGATAAAATTTGCATCGGTTACGTTTTCGGGAAAATTGAATAATCTAGTTGTAGTAGGATATAATACGGGGAAATTGTATATGTTATCCTTCATAATTTTACTCTCTCCCAAATAATAAGCATTTATACTAGGCTCGTCATAGATATTTATATTTGCATACTTATAGCTATAATAATAACCAACAATCCAAATTACCAACAAATCTCCAAAAAACACTAAAAACCATATAAGAAGCGCTCTTAGCTTACGTATGCCTTTGGGTCTGATTAAAGCCATAAAGAAAGTTACGATAAGAAGTATTAGGATTATAAAAAAAGGAGTTGCGGGATGCATATCAGTCCTTTAAAAAGTTATATGCAAATTTAAATTAAACATAAAAAGCTTTTTTATAATAGTAATATTTTATTACTGACAACTTTAATGGAGTCTTAAAGTATCTAACTTAGTCTTATGACAAACAGAGATAAACTCAAGATACATTGATAGTCATATATAGTGATAAATTATAACTGACTTTATAAGTCATCGTTTGGATTAGAACCAGCAACTAAAAAGTAAACAATAGTTTTATTTAAACCATAGATATCAATACAACTGTCTTATAATAGATTTAATATAAAAGTGTGTCGCTAAGAGTATAAAGCGTAGCGACACAAATTCGACACACTTTTTTTCGGAATAGAATAGAATCAATAAGAAATTTAAGGAAAAAATAAGAAAAATTTAAGCAAAAATAGATCAAAAATCAAAGAAAAATAGTTGATTATAAGCTCATATTTAAGGCTTTTTAAGAACTTTTTGGAAAGAAAAAGAATAAAACGGAAAAATAAAGAAAAAAATGGAACTGAAAGGAAATGGCTCCGGATGCTGGAAGCGAACGGAATTTGACTAAATACCGAACTTTAGGCACTTTAAGCTTACTAAAAAATCGTTAGTGTCTCACTTTTGTCTCACTTTTATCGGAATAAAATGACATAAAATTTGAAATCTTTAGAAATAAAATGGAAAAAATCGGAAAAGTTTTTGTTAAATTTCCTAAATTTTTCAATCGGTTTTCAAAAGGTAAAATTACAAAAATATGTTAAATCCCTAAATCTAGGGCTTTAAATGATATTAAAAAAATGATATGTTTTTTATCTTTAATAAAATGCCATATTTTAGGGCTTTATAATTAGTCAAATATCTTATTCTTTGCCTATCTTAAAAATTTGTTTTTTATCTTGATTTTCTGTATCTTTTTAGATACAATTATATAAAAAACAAGAAAGATTTACTTGCAAAAGATAGTTGATGTATATTTTTATAAAACTTCTCTTGGCAATGAACCGGTTAAAGAGTGGCTACTATCTCTTGATAAAGAAGATAGAAAAATAATTGGTATGGATATACAAGAAGTTGAATTTGGTTATCCTATAGGAATGCCTTTAGTGAAAAAATTAAACAGCAAATATAAACTGTGGGAGGTGAGAAGC
The DNA here is from genome assembly GCF_012978775.1 of Campylobacter sp. RM15925. Taxonomy (NCBI): domain Bacteria; kingdom Pseudomonadati; phylum Campylobacterota; class Epsilonproteobacteria; order Campylobacterales; family Campylobacteraceae; genus Campylobacter; species Campylobacter sp. RM15925. The sequence continues at coordinate 148,137 of NZ_LIWP01000005.1, read as the reverse complement.
GATCTGTCTAGTGACAAAATAGCTAGAGTCATCTTTACTATTTATAAAGATTATATGATTTTGCTTCATGGATTTATAAAGAAAGATCAAAAAACACCGCAAAAAGATATAGACAAGGCGATAGAAAGACTTAAAAATATAAATTTAGGAGATTTAGATGAAGAATAAACATATTGGAAGTAGCTTTGAAGAGTTTTTAAAAGAAGATGGTATATATGAAGAGGTATTAGATACTGCCATTAAAAGAGTTATAGCTTATCAAATTCAAGAAGAGATGAAAACTCAAAAAATTACTAAAACAAAGATGGCTCAACTTATGAAAACAAGCCGTAGTGTAGTAGATAGGATGCTAAGCCCTACGAATAGCTCTCTTACGTTAAATACTCTTGTATCAGCTGCTAACGTACTTGGCAAGAAATTAAGCATAGCTATTATTTGATGTTAATAAGTGAATAATAAGTATTTTTTTAATTTGATTCTTGCCTCTATTGTTCAAACAATTTATTCTTAGTCTATATATTGCATATTGATAAAAGTATTGAGTTAATTGCGACTATAAGTTTTAGAAAAAATATAAAAAACACTATAGATTAATTATAATTTTAATATAATGTTCGGTCAAATTATGATACAATAAATATTTATATTATTATGTAATTATTTTTATTTTAACGTTAAGGAAAATCTATGTTAACAAAGTCAAATGTATCATCGTTGTATGTAAGTTTGTTCGGTAGGGCGAGTGAGAGCTTAGGCAATCAATATTGGATAAGTCAATCAGCAAATAAGAGTATGTCACAAATAGCAGATGATATGCTTGCCACTTTAGCTGCAAAAAAGTATTTTGGCGATACTCTTAATGATAACTTTAAATTCATTAACTTTATTTATGAAAACACCCTAAATAAGTCATATTATGAAAATAATAAAGGTATGGAAGTAGATAAAGCTGGTATTGAATATTGGACAGAACTACTAAATAGTAACAAATATACAAAAGGTGAAGTATCTGCTAGTATGATCCAATCTATATATGATAAAAAATATGAGAATTTAAATGCGGCAAAACTATTTAAGAATAAAGTCATGCTTTCTGATAAAATAGCGGATGCTGTCAAAAGTGAAGTTAAAGTTAATGAACTAAAGCCATTTATAGACGCTGTAAATAAAGTCAAGGCTAACTCTACTGTAGCCGACATAGATAACTTGGTTAGAGAAGTTGCTGGTGGGACACCAAAACCACAAAACAAAGATGGTTACCATTGGGAGGTAGCCACAGCCGCTCAATATCCTATATTTTCCAAGGCGAGAGAAGAAAAACATAAAGAAACTAAAAGCGAATTTTCAAAATTAGTTATACATAGCAACAAAACTGGAATAATTAACCTAGATAAAATGCCGGATATTATTAGCATCGATGGCATTGATATAGAGGCAATCGGTCATCATCGAGATACTTCTGGAACTGGTATTCAGCATGTTTTAAACCCGAACAAAGGTTGGCTACCATTATTAACACCCGGTGCGGTAGTCGAATTTCAGATTGGTAGGTATAATGAACCGGGTCATAGATATGTTCTTATAAACAAAACAGAAGATACTCCGGAGACATATGATGATAATCTAAATCTTGAAACAGATGTAATGATACGAATAGCTGGCGTTCCAGAGTCTAATCAAGATTATTATTATAATATATCTGAGGTACCTACTGAAATAGGATTGATATAAAAATAAAAATTTTGCAGGAAATTATTTTTTAATACTTTCACTTCAAATTTAGAAAAAATGATGATAAAATTCTCTCATACCCAAAACCTCCTTTTACTTAAATTTTTGGGTTTTTATCCTTATTTTGTTGTTTTTTTGCAAGAGAGAGCAAAATTTTCTCATATTTTTACTCTCTCAATTCTCTGAAATCCACGTTTGACAAGGGCTAGAGAGAATTTGATTTGTATTAATTTAAATTTAAGGTTTTCCCGGTATAGTACCACTATCCCTTCGAAAGATGGAGATGGTATAGCGAACTAGGGTCGTAAGACAACACAGGTAGACATAAAACCAGAGGCTAACAAAACAGATCCCGTTAGCCTCCCTTGTTAGCTCATAGAGCATTTAAATATAAAAATTTTAAAAAATGCAAAAATTTTTGCATTCAGTTAGCCCTTAGGGCATTGTAACACAACAATAACCGAGTTAGTTAGCCCATAGGGCATTGAAACACTCAAGTTTCTCAAAAAAATCTCGGTTTTTTTAATTTTTGTTAGCCCTTCTGGGCTTCTCTCTGCAGTGAAGAGAAAAACCTTTACGTAATATTCTTATAAGCCCCCTTCGGGGGCGATTAACTCAATTTTTACAGCCTTTTACTTAATATTGGTCATTTTGTTATAGATTTTTCTTAAGGAAGCAAAAATTTAGCCCATAGCTTTATGGGCTAAAACAATTTTAATTTATTTTTCTTTTACAAAAAAGGTTACAGTGGCATTATAGCCTTTTTGTAAAGCTTTTCCGACTAGCTCAGGGGCTATTTTTTCATTTATGTCTTTTCTTAGATTTACTACTGCAAGCCATCTACCGCTAGAGGTTACGCGAAATTTAGTTTTACCACTACTATTGACGTAAGAACCTATAAATCCTGCTCCGCTTTGCTCGCCATAAGCTTTAATTGTGATCGGCATACCGTTTATTTTTTCATTTAAAAGTTCGCCCATAAACAAAACCTCAAACTCTACTTCATCACCTACTTTTAAATTGCTTAAGTCACTAATAGGGATTATTTCAAGATCATGCCCTATTGGTTTTGGTTTTTTCCATTCGCTTACACTTACATAAGCCTTAGCAAAACTTTGAAAATTCAAAGACATTGAAATTTCTTTTGCGCTCTTTATCTCATTTAGATAAATTCTGCCCCATTTTTCTCTACCTTTTTCATCTTTCCAAGTAGAGAATTGAACGTTTCTTGTTGCTGCAGCTACTTGATATACACCTTTTGCTGAAGTATCTGTAAAATAAACTTTATTTGCAAGCATATCTCCGTTAAAAACCAAAGCTTCAGGAAAATCTTTACTAGGTTTTTCTTGATAAACTCTTGTTTCAATACCTTCGTTGGCAGTTTTATCAAATTTAAACTCCGTCTTTTTCATATTCGGATCATAAATTTCATATTTCTCTAAACTGTTTCCCATAAAGAAATCATCAAAAGGCAAGGCATGACCCCAGCCTATATTTACACCTATGCTTCCGGGCTTATGTTCCATTGATTCACTTAAATTTATAAAAAAATCATGAGCTTTTAAACCAAAAGCCATAGCACATAATGCTATTATGCTAAAAATCATCTTTTTCATTGTTTTCCTTTAATATCATTTAAAATCATATTTTAGGTTAAGACCCGCTCTCCAAACTCGACCTTCGTTTATCGATGATTCGCCACCAAGGCTATAATAAAGCTTATCGGCTAGGTTTTCAACCTCTACAAATGGAGTTAGAGTAAATCCACCAAGTTCATATCTATAGCTAAGTTTTGCATCGACGATGGTTTTGTTTTGGCTAGGATGTTTTGAACCATCGCTAATTTTCAAGTCCAAAGCATTTGTAGCTTGAATTGAAAAATCAAATCCAGCCAAATCTACTATAGTTGCACCGTATTTTAAGCTTCTATCAGGCGTTCCGTATAACCTCTTACCCTCGGCGTTTTTAGTTTTTGAGTTTGAATATGCTAAATTTAGGATTAGCCAATCGATCGGATAAAATTCACTTGAAATTTCAAATCCTCTTACTTTTGAATTTCCTTCGTTAAAATATAACCATTCATTGTTAGGAAGTAGTATAAGTCTTATTTGGTCTTTATAGTCGGTATTGTAATAACTTACTTCCAGATTTCCCCAATCACTAAGGCGTTGTTTTAATCCTATTTCATAGCCTTTTGCTTTCTCAGGCTTCAAATCAGGATTCCCTCCCAAGAATTTAGGTAGATATCTTTGCGGTGCGCTAGGCGTATTAAACGCCTTACTATATCCTGCCCAAAGAGTAGTATAATCATACTCTGTGCCTGCAAAAGGGAATATAGAGATACCAAAATTTGGGCTGGTAGCTTTCATCTTTTTACCTGCAGTATCATAGCTATCGTGACGAATTCCTGCCACAAAAAGAGCGTAAGGGATAGGCTTATACTCTATTTGAGCAAAAGGAGAGACATTTTTCTCGCTTTTATCAAAATCCATACTAGGGCTTGGTTTTTCAAATTCATAATTTCTTGCATTCATATCGACTTTTTTATACTGCAAACCGATTATATTTCTAAGTTTTTCATCTTCTAGCCAATTTATTGTGCCTCTGATTTCGCCTTGTAATGCTTTTTCTTTATAAATAGCATTGACCTGTTTTGCAAAAAAATCTTCGGGTTTTGTATTGGAACCGTAAGTCATATCAAACGTTCGCTTTATGATCCCTAAGTTGGAATATAGCGAAAACATTTCACTAAATTTACCCTCATAGGTTAAAAATCCGCTTTTGGTATCATATATATTGTTGTAGATATTGCTCCAATCGTTTTGATTATAATATGAGCCATACCAGCCTTGTGTCTTATCACTTTTATCTTGTGTAAAATCAAAGCTTATCTCATGGCTATCGGCAAAGGCATAATCAACACGTGCAAATATATTTTTTTGATCTTTTTCGGTATGAGGAATAGTGCCTTTTGGAGTTTTGTATTTATCTTGTTTAGATGAAGCTATATCAAGAAAGTAAGTGAGCGAATTCCCCCCCCCCACTATTAAAATTAGTGCCTCCACCAAGGCTAAGATTTGCTCCAAATTGTTTTCCTGTGCCTGCAAATACCCCAGTTTCTATAAAAGGATTATCAACATCGCCTTTTTTTCTGATGATATTTACAACACCTGAGGTTGCTTTAGCACCGTGAATTGCTGCTTGAGGACCTTTTAATACCTCAATTCGCTCAATTGAGTTCATAGACAAAGAAGGATTATTTGCTATGTCCGAAAAAAAATTCATATCTCTACCATTACTTAGAACAGATGGGGTTTTACCGCGAATATATAAACTTTCTGCCATTCCTCCGCCCATAGGCTCAACTCCTGCCATATGTTTAATTGCTTTATATGCATCTGTTGCAGAAGCTTTTGCCTTAATATCATCACTGGTGGTTATGCTCACATTAGCCGGAACTTCTTCAACCTTTATCGGCGTTTTAGTAGCCGTTACCGTAACTTCATCCAATGCTACTTTAGCAGGTTTTGTGTTTGCTTCTGCAGCGTTAACTTGCAAAACAGCAGCAGCGGTTAGAATAGAAAAAGCAAAGGCTTTTTCAAACGAATTTCTCATATAGTCCTCCTTTTATAAGAATTTTAATAATAATAATCATAAATATTAAAACTATACTAAAAGTTTCTTTAAGATTTATAAAATATTTTAATAGAAGATTACTTTTTTGAATAAAAAGTTGTAAATTCGTAATAAAAAGGAGTCTGGAGAGAAATTTGATTAGCTTTTTGCTAATCTCTTAAAAATCGCCAACATTTCAGGTTTCATAAGCTTTTTCAATCCATCAGCACGTATTTTCTCAAACTCCTCATCATAAATCATCCTGCCTTTTGTTTGTGGCTTATCTTTCTTAGTTTTTTTGTTTTTCATGTTTTTATTCCTCTTTTTTTCAAAAGTATATCATACTCTCTCTACGGATTCGCTCTCTCAAAAATCCAACTCAATTATATTTATGAATGGTCTTTCTCTCTCTTGAGCGAGAGGGATATAAGATACCTAAAATGCAGATCGGTAGTGTGTAAGATTTTCATTATTTTTAAATTTTTAAGCCCCATTTTACTAAAAATTTGTGCCAATATTCAAATACATCACGCTTGCCTTGCTCATATTTTGCACGGTTATAGGCCTTATCTGATTTTACCTTGTGTCTTAGTTGATGATCAAGGCATAGCGATAGCACCTGCTCACTAAAACCTAACTTTTCAGTATAGTTTAGTTCACTCATAAGCGTTTGAAAAGTTGATCTAAAGCCATGCATATCCACAACCCCCTTAAAACCTAGCCTAATTACCGCCATTCTCATTGTGTTATCGCTCATGGGCTTACCGGCATTTGCACCTCTAAAAAGAAATTCCTCATTTTTACCATAAGTTGGAAGAGACCTTAAAAATTTTATTGCCGTATCAGTTAGTGGCAATATGAAATCCTCGCCCATTTTCATATTTATACCTTCTATTTTCCACTCTTTTTTGTCAAAATTAATATCCTTCCACCTAGCCTCTCTAGCATTTGAAGGGCGCACCGCAAATAAAATAGTCCATTTCATACAAAGCGGAACATTTATATCTCCCCAATACTCATCAATAGACTTTAAAAAATGTGATAAGTGGTCAATATCCAGAATCGCTTTTCTTGGGATCTGTTTTTTTATAATGAAATGTTTACTGAAATTTTGAGATATGATTCTAGTTGGATTATTGGCTAGCAATCCATTAATAACAGCGTAATCAAATATCTGATTAAGCCTATTTAATATTTTATTGACAGTATTTGTTCGCGGATTATTCTCAGTTTGTAAAGATTTTAAAATTCTTAAAAAAATCGGCCTAGCCTTTACAGTGTCTCTAATAAGTGATATCTCCATATTTTTAATTTCAGGTAATAACAAATTTTCAAATTGATTCATAAAACGCTGAAGTGTCTTTAGCTCAGCTTTAGTACTATTTACATGAGTTTTGTATCTAAGCCATATATCATTAAAAGTTCTAATAGCATCTTTTGCAATCGGTTCATTGGCAGAAATTTTTGACAAATAAGGTGCTGAATCTCTTATGGCTTCTTTTATCCCATATATGCCCTTTACCCACTCTCCAATAACCGTGGTCGTATATACACCGCTTTCATTACGGTATTTGATTTTAAAAATTTTCTTGCCGGATGGAAAAATAAATAGTTTTAGCCCCTTAACACCTTTAACGCTAACGGATTTTCTATTTTCATCTGCTTCAATAGACATTATTTCTTTTTCAGTGCTTATCTCTATGATTTGTGGCATATCATTCCTTTTATAAATGACTCACAAGTGACTCACTTTTAGGTGAGTCAGTAGATTTATAGTGACTCACATATGACTCACTTTTTTTTGGAAAATTATACCAAAAATATGAAATTTAAGGAAAAATAAAGAAAAGTTTAAGCTAAAAATAGTATTGATACAATAGTTTAAAAGCTGAAAATATCGTAGTTTTAGAAAGTTTTGGAAAAAGTTAAAAACTTAAGAGAAAAAGGTAGAAAAAGTTACTTGGTTGCAGAAGAGGGATTTGAACCCCCGACCTTCGGGTTATGAGCCCGACGAGCTACCACTGCTCTATTCTGCGTCAATATAAGGTTGAATTGGATGGGGTAAGAGGATTCGAACCTCTGAATGTCAGGACCAAAACCTGATGCCTTACCGCTTGGCGATACCCCAATACCAAATAAGAAAACGTGATTATATTCATTTTTTCGTTTTTTGTCAAGATACAAACGGCTAAAATAGCTAAAGTTAAGATAATTTTCTCCGCTTTAAAGTAGCACTGACAGAGATAATCTTCTAAATTTCAATCTCAACAACACCCCCAAAATCAAATAAATCAAACTTAAATAACTAAATTTTATCCATATAAGATGTATCGTAAATCCCTTCGATACGTCTTTTTATATCATCTTGCCAACCTGCGCTTAAAGCTTTTAAATTCATAAATTTATCGATCAAATGAGCATTTTCCTTGGGCGCATAAAATACGCGATTTACATCACTCACACTCATGGAGCCACTATCTCTAAAAATCATATCCACACTATCACCCGCTTTGCAAGAACCGGCTTCAAGTACTCTATAATACCATCCGCTAAGCCCACTTCTAAAAATTTCTTTTGCTATGCCGGCATTCATCCAGCGTTTTGATAGCTTAAAACAAGGTTTTCTAGGCTGGCTTACTTCAAGCACAAGCGAGCCTATCTTATGCACATCACCGATAAAAACGTCATTTTCATGAAGTCCTGATATGGTTAAATTTTCTCCCATTGCGCCAAATGGCAAATTTGCAAAACCCAAAAACTCACTCCACACAGGATAATTTTCGTAAGAATTTGCAAATATAGCCTTTTGCTCTCCTCCGTGATGCACCTTATCGGCCACATCATCACCTTTAAAGCCAAATTTATCTGCATAAATTTCATCATTTGTCGCCGTTTTAAATATCGCGCTTTGCCAAATTTTATTAAGCGGATCATTTGAGTTTACATCTCCGTAAGTTTTAACTTTACCTATCAGCAAGGCTTTTACAATTGCCATTTTATACCTTTTATAAAATTTCTTTTGACACCGAATAATCAAAAATAAGCTATGGATAATAACATCTAAAAAGACACTGCCATCCGTCCAGACATTGCTTGCAAACGTTTTAATCGAAATTTGAGTCATTGTTTATTCTCAAAATCACTGGGCGTTGATACGTATCAACACTTAAATTTTGATAATTCAATACAATTTTAGCAAATTTCAACCAAAGAAAGGATATAAGATGAGTTCGATAGATCAAAAGATGTTTTGTTACCAGTGTGAGATGAGCGCTCCAAACGGATGCGGCTCAAAAGGGCAAGATAAAGGAACCTGCGGCAAGGATAGCACGAAGGCTAGACTTCAAGATATGATGATATTTGGGCTTAAAGGCATGAGCGCATATCGTCACCATGCAAACGAGCTTGGCGCAAACACCAAAAACGTAGATGACGTGATCGCGCAGACACTTTATTTCACGCTTACAAATATGAATTTTAATTTTGAGGAGCATATCGAGCAAATTTTAAAAGTCGGCAAAGCAGGAGTTGAGGTAATGGATCTGCTTTCAGATGCACACACCAGCACTTACGGCGTGCCAAGTCCCGTTAAAGTAACACAAAACAAAGCCGAGGGCAAAGCGATCTTGGTTAGCGGGCACAACCTTCATATGCTTAAAGAGCTACTTGAGCAGACAAAAGACAAGGGCGTAAATATCTACACTCACTCAGAGATGCTTCCTGCGCACGGATATCCTGAGCTACGCAAATATCCGCACCTTAAAGGCAATATCGGCAAGGCTTGGTTTGATCAGACTAAGCTATTTAACGCTTGGCAAGGTGCTATCATAATGAGTACCAACTGCATAGTTCCACTTCGCTCATCCTGTACATACTCAGATAGGCTATTTGGATACGATATCGCAGGCACTGACGGCGTAACGCATATTAACGGCGATGATTTTACCCCTGTGATCGAAAAAGCGCTAAGCCTTCCTGATATAAGCGGATTTGATAGCGATGAGGTTATAAACACGGGTCATCATTACAAGGCGATTTTACCTATGGCGGGTGAAATCTTAAAGGCGGTAACAGAATGCAAAATTCGCCGATTTTTCGTTATAGCAGGCTGTGACGCACCGGGAAAAGACCGCGAATACTACCGAGAACTTGCCTTAAGCTTGCCAAAAGACTGCGTGATACTTACTTCAAGCTGCGGCAAATTCAGATTTAACGACATTGATTTTGGCTTCATCGAAGACACGCAAATTCCGCGCTATCTTGATCTTGGACAGTGCAACGACAGCAACGGCGCCGTTAAAATCGCTCTAGCTCTTAGCGAAGCTACAGGCATAGCGGTAAACGACTTGCCTGTTTCTATCGTGCTTATGTGGATGGAGCAAAAAGCTATCATCATACTCTTTGCACTTTTATATCTCGGAGTTAAAAATATCCACGTGGGACCAAGTCTGCCTGAGTTTATGAACGAGGAAATTTTAAATTTCTTAGTGCAAAATTACAATCTTGGATTAATAAGCGGCGACGCTAAAGCCGATCTTAAAAAATATTTGGGAGAGTAAAATAAAAAAGGAGGGTTAAAACTCTCCTTAAATTTTTAAATTTTAGCCCGCTTCACTAAACCAACGGGCTAAATTCAGGCTACATTTTGTAGATTTAAGCGTCTGTCAAGCGGCTCGTCATTATCATGGAATTCAAACCTAACCGACCTTGCACCAAAGCTTTTTGCAATCGCCTCAAGAGTATCGCGAGCCGATTTGTGAATTTTGTTTTGAAGCTCCGAAATTAGCTTAACCGACATCTTCTCAACCTCGTTTCTAGCCTCTGTTATGAGCTTGTTTTTATCCTCTTCGGTAAATGTACTTCCAAAAAAGCCGTTTAGCGAATCAGGCAACAAAAACGGTATGAATTTGCCGTTTTTTTCATCATAAAATTTCATATTCGCAATCGAAAATTTATATTTACAAGGCGGCATTACTATAAGATATTCGCCGTTTGCCGTATTTACGATATCCATCTTAGGACTTGTTAGATCATATATGAAATTTATCTCAAATTCAAATATCATCGAAAGCTTCTTTTCACTAACCAGCCAGCGCAGATACTCCTTGCCAAAGCTTCCAAACGCGTGATCGGTCTTTGTCACGATCTCTTTGCTATAAACTTGAAATACCGAAAGCTCGCCGATTGATTTTATCTGCGAAATTTCGCTCGTTATATCGCTTTTTATCTCTTTTGACGCTTTTGAAGCCTGCTTATTTATCTTGTATATCACGCCAAATACGATCAAAACCAAAACTAGAAGCGCAACTATTACATAATCAACCATATCTTTCTCCTTTTAGCGCGATTTTATCAAAATTTGGTAAAGGGATTGTTAAATTTACCGCCTCATACTCTGCATTTAGATAAAAGCTTGCTTAAATTTGACCGCTTTAAAATCCGTACGGGCACAATAAACCAAATTTATCTAAAACAGCTGAGTAAATTCAAACCCATGCTCATTTAGAGTGTTTCGCACCATCTCTTGATGCTCTTTGCCCTTAGTTTCAAGCGTGATTGTGATACTTGCATCGCCATAATCAAGACTAGTAGAAAATCTATCGTAATCAATCTTGACGATATTTGCATTTGCGGTTTTTAAGCAATCAGTTAGATTCATAAGCGCACCCGGTTTATCAACCAAAGTAACCTTTATCGTCATCTTTCTGGCCGATTTTATAAGACCCTTTTCGATGATGATATTTAACATCTGCACATCGATATTTCCGCCGCTTAGCACTATACCGATCTTTGCGTCTTTTTCAAATTTCACTTTTGAGTGAAGCACGCTTGCAACTCCGACCGCTCCTGCGCCTTCAACAATGATCTTTTGATTTTCAAGCAGGAACAAAATCGCGTTTGCTATCTCTTCGTCATCAACCTGAACTATATCATCAACGCACTCTAATATATGCGCAAGAGTAACCTCACTAGCGTCTCTTACGGCAATACCGTCCGCGATAGTCCGAACGGTTTTTGAATTTTTACTCTTTTTAGCCTTAAAGCTCTCATACATCGCAGGAGCGCCCTTGGCACTTACTCCGATTACTTTGATGTTTGGATTTACCTGCTTAACGCAGCTTGCTATACCGCTTATAAGCCCTCCTCCGCCGACAGGCACTATGATCATATCAAGATCGGCGACTTCATCAAGCATCTCAAGCCCTACCGTGCCCTGTCCCGCCATTACGAATTCGTCGCTAAAAGGGTGTATGAAGCTCATTCCTCGCTCTCTTGCGTATTCGTTTGCGTATTCGTAAGCTTCATCGAAGTTATCGCCCTTTAAAATCACTTGCGCACCAAGAGCCTTTGTGCCTGAAACCTTTAAAAGCGGTGTTGATTCGGGCATTACAATGATGGCTGGCGCACCAAACTCCCTAGCGCATATAGCTACGCCTTGAGCGTGATTGCCCGCACTTGCCGCAACTACGCCCTTTGCACGCTCTTCATCGCTTAAATTTGCTATTTTATTGTATGCGCCTCTTATCTTGTAAGCTCCCGTGCGTTGCAAATTCTCTTTTTTAAGATAAATTTGCGCTCCGCTTAGCAAGCTAAGCTTAGGACTAAACGCAAACGGCGTCTTATAAACAAAGCCGCTTATGGCGCGTTTTGCTTGGATTATTTTATTTAACGATATCATTTTCTAGCCTTTGTAATTCGATTTTTATACACCTGTCTTCTACGAAATTCACACCCGCTTCTTTTGCGCGCTCTTTGGCCGCTTTGTTTGTTATACCAAGCTGAAGCCAAAGCGTTTTAGCGCCTACTTTTATCACATCTTCAACAAGAGCGGTTGCAAACTCGCCCTTTCTAAACATCACTACGATGTCGATATCTTCATCTATCTCGCTTAAATTTCTATAAACTTTAAAGCCTAAAATTTCATCCTCTTTCGGATAAATAGGGAAAATCCTAAACCCCTCTTTTATCAAAAATTTAGCCACTGCATTACTAACCTTGCTCTCATCGGGGCTTAAGCCTACTATGGCTATGTTTTTAGCTGTTTTTAAAATTTCATAAATTTGCACTTCTTCTCCTTAAAAGCACTCCGCACTCTATGTGAGTTGTGTTTGCAAACTGATCAAATATCGCAAATTTAACCGCCTCGTGACTTTTATCAAGCTCTTTTAAATTATCTTTTAAAGTTTCGGGATTACAGGATATGTATATGATATTTTCGTAGTTTTTGATGAAATTTATCACGCTCATATCAAGTCCCGCACGAGGCGGATCGACAAGGATGTGAGAGAAGTTAAAGGCTTTTAAATTTACGCCTTCTAATCTGCGAAATTCTCGCACGCCGCCAAAAGCCTGCATAAGCTCTTCGCTACCAACTCTTATAAATTTGATATTTTTAACTTCATTTAGCTCACAGTTTTTAAGTGCGTTTGCAATCGATTTTTTAGAAATTTCAGTTGCCAAAACTTGATTAAATTCGCTTGCAAGCGGGATAGTGAAATTCCCGTGACCACAATACATCTCAAGCAGATCGTTTGCTCCATGAACGCAGCCTTTGGCCCAAGATATCATCTTTTCGTTTACGGCTCTGTTTGGCTGTATGAAAGCTCCTTCGCTAAAGCTAAATTTATACTCCTTGCCCTCTATATAGAGTCTTTCGCTTAAATTTTCATCTCCGCTAACTAGCTTTTGCCCTCTGCTTCTTGCGATTACGGATATGTCAAATTTGCTTGCAAGCTCATCAAATTCGCTCTTTAGCCCATCAAGCTTCTTGTGATACAAAAGCATAGCAAGCAGGCTATCTTTAGTCGAGATAAACTCGATGCCAAATAGTTTATGCTTTAAATTTTCGTTTTTTTCGATGAAATTTAAAAGAGGCTGCATTAAATTTGCGATTTTAGCTTCAACCTTCAAACACTCGTCAATTAGCACAAATTTACGCTTATCGCCACGCATATAGTAGCTTAGTTTATCTTTGTCGTGATAAATACCAAATTCTGCCCTACTTCGGTAGCAAGTCGGCACGGAGGCGAAAAACTCAAATTCGCCTCCGTAAAACTCGCTAAATTTTTCTTTTATAAATTTCTTTTTAAACTCAACCTGCTCGTCATAGCTTAAATTTAGAGTGCAACTTCCGCACTCTCCTACAAATTTGCACTCGCTTGCAGTCAAATCAGACCTTTTGCCCTATAAATCTTACCGTTAAAAATACCGCTAAAAACCCAAGCGGAAGCACTATCCACACGCTAAGCCCCAAAGAAGCAGGTATATATCCTACAAGTATGCTTATGGCGCTTACGCTAAGCGCATAGGTCATCTGCGTGCGGACGTGGTCTATGTGGTTACACCCCGCACCCATTGAGGAAAGGATGGTGGTATCTGATATCGGAGAGCAGTGATCGCCAAATATCGCCCCCGTAAGAACGGCTGAAATATTTATAATCATATACGCATGAAGCGCATCGCCCTCAAGTCCGCTGCTGATACCGACGGCATTTGCAAGAGGTATGGCAAGAGGCATCAAAATTCCCATCGTTCCGTAACTGGTTCCCGTTGAAAACGAGATAAAAGAGCCAAGTATAAATATAGTCGCAGGCAGGATAAATTTAGGTGTGGCGTCTGAAAGCATATCGACAAGATACCTTGACGTGCCAAGCTCTTTGATAACCGAACTTAAAGACCACGCAAGAAGCAAGATAACAATCGTAACTATCATTGTTTTCCAGCCTTTAACCCAAGTCTCAATAGCCTCTTTTACGCCGAAAATTTTTCTATAAACGCCAATTAGTATCGCCACTATAGTAGCTAAAAGAGCCGATTGGAAAAGCGCTACTGAAGCATCGGCCGCACCGTAAGTCTCTCTAAGCGTTTCAAAAGTAAGCGGATTTGCAAGAGCCTTTTCAAGAACTTCGCCCTCAAGCGCACTAAGCCCGCTAAAATAAAAACTAACAAAAGCGCCTATTATAAGAACCAATATAGGTATAACGGCGTTTGATGTCTGAAGCTTGATGCCTTCTTTTGGCTCAAGAGTCTTATCCTCGATATCAACCATTCTTGATTTGCTTGAATGAAGCTCTCCCGTGCGAGCTCTACGCTCGGCTGCAAGCATGCTTCCGTATTCGCGCCCCATCATTGCCGTACAGACTACAAACAAAAGCATAAAGAGGTTATAAAAGCGATAAGGAATTGTCTCTACAAATATTCCAAACGCGTTTATATCCGTTATTCCGATTAGCTCGTAGCCGTTTTTAATGAGTGAAATTTCAAGTCCGACCCATGTGGATATGATGGCGATACCTGCTATCGGTGCAGCCGTTGCGTCGATGATAAAAGCAAGCTTTTCTCTTGAGACTTTAAATTTATCGGTTATCGGACGCATGATAGGTCCTACGATAAGGGCATTTGCATAATCGTCAAAAAAGACAAAAAGCCCCATCACCCAAGTTGAAATTTGAGCCGAAATTCCGGTTTTTGCTTTTTTGCTAAGCCATAAAGCAACCGCTTTTGTACCTCCCATTTTAGTTACAAGAGCTACCACGCCACCTATACAAAGCACTTGAAGGATAATGCCTGCGTTCCAACTATCGGCCATTGAGCCTACTATGCGCTTAACGATATCGACAAATCCTTTTACAAAAGACATTATCACACCGTTATTCATAACGCTTAGCAGATAAGTTCCACTAAATACACCTATAAAAAGCGATAAGATAACATCTTTGGTGATAAATGCAAGCACTATCGCCACAACAGGCGGAATAAGTGTAAATATACCAAATAATTCGGCATTTTTTGCAGGATCTGCAAACATCAATATAGGTAAAAATAAAGCTAGGTATCTCATCTACTCCCTTTCAAAAGCAAATCCCGCCCAAGTCTGCGTCGTCGCCATAACTTCAAGCGAATTTATATTTACGTGTTTTGGTAAATTTATACAATCAACTATAATACGCGCGATATCTTCGGATGTGATAAACTGAGTCTTGTCATATACCGCATCGGCTTTTGCGCTATCTCCTTTAAATCTAACAAGGCTAAATTCGGTCTTTGCGATACCGGGCGCGATTTGAGTGACGCGAATTCCCGTACCTTGCAGATCGTTTCTAAGATTAAAGCTAAACTGTTTCACGAACGCCTTTGTGCCGCCATAGACATTTCCGCCCGGATACGGCCACTCGCCGGCAACCGAGCCTAAGTTTATGATATAGCCGCTTTTGCGAGCCGTCATTATCGGCAAAACAGCCTTGGTTACATATAAAAGCCCTTTGATATTTGTATCTATCATCGTTTCAAAGTCTTCGATACTTGCTTCGTTTGTTTTTTCTTGTCCAAGCGCAAGCCCTGCGTTATTTACGAGAATTTCTATGTCTTTGAAATTCTCCGGCAAATTTGCAACTTCACTGAAAATTTTCTCTTTGTCTCTTATGTCGGCTGCTATGATATGAGTATTGCCAAGCTCGGCAGCAAGTCGTTTGAGCCTATCTTCGCGGCGTCCTAAAAGTATGAGCTTATAGCCCTCTTTAGCAAGCGCTCTTGCCGTAGCTTCACCAAAGCCCGATGTTGCTCCCGTGATAAAAGCGGTCTGTTTCACTCTCTCCTCCTTATCTATTTTCTAAATTTGAACTTAAGCCAATTGAGTTAAGATACTGTAAATTTATATCTTTTTTTCCCATTCTGGCATAATCAAATGCGTTAAATCCAGCATCGTCAATCGCGTCCGTATCTATGCCATTTTCAACCAAAAACTCCAAAATTTCAACATCACTATTAGCAGCAGCCTCCATAAAGATAGTCCTTGAAGTATGCTCAAAATCACAAAGCTTTATATAGCTTGGCACCGCTTCGCCCAAATTTGATATATAGGCGAGTTTAGTGTTTAAATCAATGGTTTTAGCGTTGATATCGGCTCTATTTTCAACAAGAAATTTAACCGCCTCAAAATCATTTAACCTAACAGCCATAAAAAGCGGAGTTTGTCCGAGTAAATTTTGATAATTAACGTCCGCGCCGTTTTTGAGTAAAAATTTAGCGTTGCTTAAATTATTAAGAGAAAAAAACAATGAATTCTCATATCCCAAATTAAGCTCAGCTCCAATTTTTATAAATTCGCTTAAAATTTCCTCGTTTTTTTCGTAAAGAAGCGCCGTATAAAAAGCGCTTTGAAGCAGCTCTTTAGAAATTTTGCCCGAATATACCATCTCATTTATCTCGTATTTTGAAAACTTAGGATCTATAACTCGCTTATCTATCTCGCTTATATCAAGTCTTGTCGCATCATTTTGTCGCTCTTTTGAATTAATGGCAAATTTTAAAAACTCGTTTGCAACCTTTGTCGCATAGTAAATCGCACTTCCTTCATCCATGGTAAAGTTATTCGTGTAGTGTTTTACAAGCGGATCAAGAGCTAGGTTGTAGGTTTTATTAAACTCTTTAAGCAGCAAAAAATTCGATATGCTCTGATGTCCCCAGTAGCGCAAATATGCTCTATCCCGCTCTTGGATAGCCTCATAAATCAAAGGCTCATCAAGACTCTTTGCATACATTTCAGGAAAAATTCCCGCTTTAAGCAAGGTAAATTTAAACTTATTTAAGTTTTTCTCAGCGATAATCCCTACGCAAAGGCGGCTCTCCGAGCGAATTTTAACCGCCAAATCGATAAGCTCGTTTACAGCAGGAATATTTAAAAGAGAATTTGCACACCCGTAATCAATACTGTTTAAATCAGGGCTGTTTGGATTAAAATTCGGGCTAAAAATTTGAGTTTTATTAGCTAAAATTTCATCACAATCAAGTTTTGAGTCGTCATAAATTCCGGCAAATCCAATACAAGCAAACAAAAATAGTAGCCAAAGAATTTTCATTGCAAACCTTATATTTCAAATTCATTTATTTTACTCAAAAAAATATTTATTAAATATGAAATATAGCTATTTTAATGAAAATTCTCTCAAAATTTTAAAATTTGGAACACAAAAAAGTAAAAATTTGGCTAACGCAAACTTAAAATTTCGTCAAAAGCTTTTTTTAACTTTTCAAAAAGCGGATGAAAAGGAACTCCATTTACTCTCAAATCGGCAATCGTCGTGATAAAATTCGTATCCCTCTCCCAGCGAGGCACCAAATGATAATGCACGTGCTCGGCAATTCCCGCACCTGCGGCTTTGCCCAAATTCATACCGATATTTACGCCAGTTGCTCTTAACTCACGCTTTAAAATCGCAACGCCCTCTCTTACAAAAAGGCTCATCTCAAGCCACGTCTTTTCATCCAAGTCCTCGATCTTATCGACATGAGCGTAAGGTATGACCATAAAATGACCAGGGCTATAAGGGTATAAATTCATAATACCAAAGCAGTGCTTGGCGCGAAACAAAACACCTGTCTTATCATCGTTTTCAGGATGATTGATAACCTCACAAAATACGCATTCAGCGCTTTTTGTATTAAAATACTCGCTTCTCCAAGGCGCACAAAGATGCTCCATCATCCCTCCTTTATATCTTTTACGGCTTTTGCAAGATCGCTCTTGCGCATAAAATGCTCGCCTATCAAAAAGGCATCAACACCGATTTTGTTTAAATTCTCAAGCTGGCTATGCTCATAAAGTCCGCTTTCGGCTACTATTATTTTTGACTTAGGTATAAGCGGCACAAGGCTTTCGCACAAACTCATATCCATCTCAAAACTTTGCAAATTTCTATGATTTATACCTATGATATTAGCTCCTGCAAGTATAGACTTCGTGATATCTTCCTTATCGTGAGCCTCGACAAGCACTTCAAGCCCTAAATGATGAGCGTATTCAAGAAGTTCTTTTAGCTCTTTTAAACTCAATGCCTTTGCTATAAGCAGAATAAAATCGGCTCCATAAACAAGAGCTTCTAAAATTTGGTATTTATCGATTATGAAATCTTTTCTAAGCAACGGCACGCTTACATACCTACGAATTTGAGTTATAAATTCCAAATTTCCTCTGAAATAATGAGGCTCGGTTAAAACCGATATCGCGTTTGCTCCGCCGCTTTCATAATCCTTAGCTATAAAAATAGGCTCAAATTCCTCTCTTATAATGCCTTTGCTGGGGCTTGCTTTTTTCACTTCGGCGATTATTTTAAAAGGATCTTTCTCGTCTGATTTAAGAGTGGGTAAGACATCTCTGGGCACATAAGGATTGTAAGCAAGGCTTCTTCCAAGCCACTCCTCGGGATATTTGGACTTTTTTTCCTTTAGATCCTCTTTGGTGCGTCTTATGATCTCATCAAGTATCACTTCGCATCCTTTTGCGCTTGGTTTTTACTTAAGCACTCCTTGATAAGTCTTATATGCTCTTTTGCTTCGGTTGAATTTACGAATTCATCATCATGCAGTGTTTTACTCATAACCTCATCGGCTCTTTTGCACTCTCCTAGCTTATAAAGTCCCCACGCAAGAGAGTCAAGATAATATACCGAATTTGGCTCTTTAATCAAAGCTTTTTCAACCAGCTCTACACCTTTTTTAACATCCACATCGTGATCTATAAGCAAGTATCCGTAGTAGTTTAAATATATCGGATCATCAAGCTTAATGGCTGATTTTTCAAAGTTATGAATAATCTCTTTTAAGCTCTCTTTGCTTAAATTTTTAGCATCTCTTTCATACTGATATATAGCCATTTTGGCTTGATAGTCAAGGTTAAAGCTTTTATCAAAAAGCTCTTTAGCCTTATTGTAAGCCTTGTCATACTCACCCATTATCGCCCACATTTCCATTAGCAAATTATCATTATGGTTGTATTTTTGCAAAAATTTAGCCGCACCCTCATAGTTTTTTTGATAAGCAAACACGCCTACGGCTTTGTTAAGATACTCTTTCTCCTTAGTAGTCTTGTAAAGATCCTCGTAAATTTCTACAGTATCGTTTATCTTGCCCGTTTGCATATATAAATCAATAAGCGTTAGACATACATGTACGCTACAGCCGTTAATGCGCCTTGATGTTTCAAGATAGCTTAGCGCCTCTTCTTTTTTGCCTATTTTGTTGTAAAGAAATTCTACCATTCTAAGCAAATTTTCATCGCTTTTGTCTTTTTCATATACGATTTTAAACTGCTCTAGCGCCTCTTCGTTGTTATTTTGCATTGACAAGATAGTACCTAGCATTATGTGGTTGCGAGGTTTGCTCTCTTTTTTTACAAGGCTTTCCAGCACTTTTCTAGCCTCATCAAGCCTATTTGTATTCATAAGACTTGCACCTTTTATGCGAAGAAAGTCGGTGTCGTCTTTTAAATTTTTCTCCGCAAGCTGCATAATGCTATCAAATTCCGCACTATTAGTAAAAAATGCAAATTTAAGCGCTTCTTTTAGATAAGCGGGCTTTTTAGTCTCCTCATAAAGCTTCTTGTAAATAGCCATCGCCTCGTCATGTTTAGCGTTATCAACAGCCATTAAAGCCTCTAATATATAAAGATTTTCATCTATCTTTATCTTCTCATTTGCAAAGCAAAAGCAAGAGATAAATAGCGCAAGCACAACTCTTACAAACGCCTTATTCCTATACATTCTCCCTCCAATTCCTCAAAATGAGTCTTAAAATAATCCCAAAACGGAAAACTTACGCACTGTTTTGGGCGAAATTCATAAACAGAACAGTTTTGCTTAACCTCATCAAAAAAGACGCAGGCAAAGCCGTCTTTATAAATTTTTTCTTTGATACTGAATTTATATCCGTGTTTTTCTAAAAATTTATCCTTAAATTCCTCTACGCTTAAATCCAAAAATCCCGCAAGGGCTTCTATCTCCGAGCTATTTATCCATATATAGCCGCTTTCTCCCGTGCAGCACTTACCTCCGCATTCATCGCACTTTGTAAAGTCGAATTCATACTCAAAGCCGCTTTGGCGAATCATATCTCGCAACTTTGACTAAAAGTGCCTGCGCGAGTAAAAATTTCACTTGCTTCTTTTGTATATCTTTCACCTTCAAGAATAAATATCGGCGGTAAAATTTTAACTAAAGCTTTTGAATTTTTTTTAGCTTCTATAATAACCAAACTTGCCTCTTTGTTTGCTTTTGGATGGACAAATTTTATGCGGGTCGGGTTAAATTTATACATTTTTAAAAGAGTTAAAATTTCACTAAGCCGCTTAGCATCATAACAAAACACAAAAACTCCGCTTGGCTTCATAATCGAATTTACCGATTTTATAAGCTTTTCAAGAGGCAAAAATTCGCTATATCTACTTATTTTGATATGCTCGTTTTCACTCTTCTTAGCTCCGTCGTGATAGTAAGGCGGGTTTGAAATAACAAAATCATATCTCTTCTGGCACTCAAAATTAGTAAAATCAGCCGTTATGAAGCTAGCTTTTAAGACGTTTTCATCGGCGTTTTGTTTGGCAATTTTTATATTTACCTCTTGCATATCAAGCATATCAAGATCAATAGCTTCAAAATCGCGCTTAAGAAGCAGTCCAAGCACTCCACATCCGCATCCGACCTCAAGCACGCTACCTTTTAAGCCTTCCTCACAGATAAAGCCGTAAAGCATCATCGTATCGCTGTTGTATCTGTAGCCTACTCTTGGTTGGATGATTTTCATCTATAAACCTTGATGACAAAGCCTTGCTTTGTGGAAGAAGTGATGATCTCGCTGCTATAAGATATGCGAGAAAAATCTCCAAATTCATCTCGTATAAGGTTGCCTGCGGTTTTTGCACGCTCTCTTCCTATGCCGAAATTTGCGTAGGTATTTATGCGCTCAAGCTCATTTTTAGGTACAAGCTTGGCAATCTTGGAGGTTGCGATAAAATTTCCCTGACTTACTATAGGAGTTATCTCAAAATAATAATTTGAATTATATTTTTGCAAAAACTCGGTAACTTTATTTATGCAAGTTATGGTAGGCTTATCAGATCCCACACCCATATCATCGCACTCCACCGAAGCTATAAATACGACTTTTTTAGGCACTTCACTCTTAAAATTCAGCTGTATTATCTTTCTTAAATTTTCATTTTCGTTACTTAGATACTCGCTATCTTCAAGAACCTGCGCGATCTGTTTTTTTGTCTGTTCAAGCTCGTTTTTTATAGCTACGTGATTTTTACCTATCGCGGCTAAATTTTTTAGCTCTTTGGCCTCTTTGATAAGATTTGCATTTTCTTCGTTTTTAGCATCTGTTTGAGATTTAGAATTTTGCTTAAACTCTTCAAATTTATCACTTAGCTCTTTGATCTGAGAATCTTTTTTAGCTATCTTTTCATCAAATTCATCAGATATTTTTTTATACTCTTGCATAGCTTTTTGGGCGTTTGCTACCTGCTCTTTGGCATCTTTATCGATTTGGATATTGCTTTGGATCAGTAAAGTTATCTTATCGTTTAAGATTTTATAGTTTTTAATGTCTTTTTTATTGTTTAAAATTTCCTCTTCAAGCCGTTCGCTAGTTTCTCTAAGCTGCTCTTTAAGATAAGTTATATTTGATTCATCGGCTTCAAGCTGCTCGGATTTTTTTATATTCTGCTCGCTTAAGTCTTTTACGGTAGCTTCAAGTTCGTTTTTTAAGGCAGAGCTTTCGCTAACGCTTCTTTCAAGCTCCATCTTTAGCCTCTCAACCTCGTTTTTATAAAGAGAAGACATGCTTAAAATATCTTTTTCAAGATTTGATTTTTCCTTTTCAAATTTTGCTTTTACATTTTCCATTTGAGAATTTAACTCATCGTTTTGAGCTTTAAATTTAGCATTTTCTTCGCTTATTTTTCTTAGCCTATCGTTTGTATCATTGGTTTTTTCTTGATAATCGCCCGAGAGCTTTTTTAGCTTCTCATTAGCCGAGTCGGCATCTTTTTTGATAGCTAAAATTTCATCGTCTTTTTGTTTTATAATCTTTTCAAAATCATCTTTTTTAGCTTCCAAGTCCGATTTAAGCTTGTTAAGCTCGTCTTGGTTTAAATTCTTAGCTTTTAAAACAGCCGCTTCTTGCTCGCTAACAACTCTTTTAAGCTCGGACTCTTTAAGATTAATAGTATCTTTTAGCTTGCCGTTTTCATCTTTCAGCTTTGAAATTTCAGCCTTTACACCTTTTATCTCGGCTTGTAAATTTGCTCTTATACGCTCAAATTCACTCTTTGAGGCAATAGGCTTATCGCTAACTGCCGTAGTGTTGGTATCAGCTCTGCCAAGCTGTTCTTTTAGGCTATCGACTTCATTTTGAAGTTCGGTTATGCGAGTTGCGGCTATTCTTGAATTTTGCATACTTTGCATCTGAGCATCTCTTAGCTCTTTTTCAAGATCATCGATCTCTTGGGCATATTGATCTATAAGTCTTCTGCTATCTTTTGAATTTGCAAGCTCATCTTTTCTTACATATTTAGCCTGCTCATCCTTTGGAAGCTCCTCAAAACTATGAACCTTTATCACCACCTCTTTTTGTTCGCTAATTTTAGAAGCGGAATTTTTTTGCAAATTTAGATACAAAAAATACCCGCTTGTAGTGACAAGCGCACCGAGTATAAAAAAAGATAGCGAATTTAAAAAAGACTGCTTCAACTCTACCTACTGTTTTTAATGCTTTGTATAACTTTATGCGCATGATTTAGCGCTAAAACAATCGAGCCGCCGTTTTTAAGCACGATATCTCCGCCTATATAAAGCCCTTTTATGGTGCTTTGATAGTTCTCATCTACAATCGGATCTTTATCCTCATCAAGCTCTACGCCGCACTTTTGCAAGAAATCAACAGGAGTTGAGCCGCCTATAGCGTAAATGATTCGGTCGTAAATTTCGCTAGTATCATCCGTGAAATTTACCTTTATCTTGCCTGATTCGTTTTCAAGCTCTTTTATATCTACGCCAAGTTTTAATTTTAGCTTTTTAGCGTTTGCAAGCTCCATAACCGCGCTTTCATTTATATCATTTAGTCTTGTAAATTTATCTTTGCGGTAATTGAGCGTCACGTCGTTTGCTTCGCTAAGCTCTACGGCGTATTCGGCGGCCGAATTTCCACCGCCTACAACGATTATCTTTTCATTGTTAGAGCATGAATTTAGATTAAAATTTACAACCGAATTTAGCGAAGGGGGAATTTTATAATCAGGCTTATTCGGACGCCCCATTTTGCCTATGGATATCATCACATTTTTAGCGCCGTATCCCACCGAAGCGGTCGTGATATGAAACACTCCGTCTTCTTTTTTCACGCTTTCAACCTCGGAGTTAAATGCGGTATCTATCTCGTCATTGTCCAAAAGCCTATCAAAATAATCAAGCGTGCTCTCTTTTGTTCCGTCATCAAAAGCCACAATTCCGTGAATCGTGCTATCTTGCCCCTTATAACTCTTATCGACACGCTTGTTGTCTTTGTAAAATTTACGAATGGTTTGGCTATGGTTATCGCCTTTTTCTAATAATAAAACATTTCTAAAACCGTTAGCTTTAGCCTCTACAACCGCGGCAATACCGCAAGGACCGCCGCCTATCACCACAAGATCGTAAACACATCTCATACTTTTCTCCGTTATCTAATAATTTTTATTGATAATTTAGCAAAATTTGTATTAAAAATGAAGAAATTTGCCTATATTTTATGAGAGTTTTTATTAGAATTTAAATTTAAAGAGTTAAAACAGCTTTTTAATACTATTTTAACTCTTGATTTTTTAGTTTTTCTTTACAAAATCAGCTATCAAAAAGGCAAGCTCAAGAGCCTGATCTGCGTTTAAGCGCGGATCGCACTGCGTTTCGTAGCGATTTTCAAGGCTCTTTTCGGTTATATTAAACGCGCCTCCGACACACTCGGTTACGTCTTGTCCCGTCATCTCTAAATGCACGCCTCCAGCGTAAGTGCCTTCGGCTTTGTGAATTTCAAAAAAGCTCCTAACCTCGGATAAAATTTTATGAAATTCGCGAGTTTTATAGTTGTTTGATGATTTTACGGTGTTTCCGTGCATCGGATCGATACTATAAAGGATGTTAAGCCCTTCTTTTTTCACTCCGCGTAAAATTTCAGGAAGCTTATCTTCTATCTTTTCAGCTCCCATTCTGACGATGATATTTAGCCTGCCCGCTTCGTTATTCGGATTTAGTTTGCCGGCCAGCCTTATCACATCCTCGCTAGTTACGCTAGGTCCTATCTTAACTCCGATCGGGTTATGAACTCCGCTTAAAAAATGCACGTGCGCATCATTAATTCCGCGAGTTCTCTCGCCTATCCAAAGCATGTGAGCCGAGCAGTCATACCAATCTCCCGTAAGACTATCTTCGCGAGTTAAAGCCTCTTCGTAAGGAAGCAACAAAGCCTCGTGAGAGGTATAAACTACGGTTTGATTTATGGTCGGAGTATTTTGAGAAGTTATACCGCAAGCTTCCATAAACGCAAGCGTTTGACTAAGCTTTTCAACCAATTCATCGTATTTTTTGCCAAGCTCAGGCTTTTTGATAAAGCCCAAATTCCATCTATGCACCTCATGCAAATCAGCCAAACCGCCTCTTGAAAACGCACGAAGAAGGTTCATTGTCGAGGCTGATTGATAATAAGCCTCTATCATTCTTTTTGGATCGGGCACGCGCGCAGCTTCGTTAAATTCAAAGCCGTTTATGATATCACCTCGGTAACTAGGCAGTTTTGCGCCTCCGACCTCTTCGTAGTCGCTACTTCTAGGTTTTGCAAACTGCCCTGCCACGCGACCGACCTTAACTACGGGACAACGCCCGGCAAAGGTAAGAACTATCGCCATTTGAAGCATGACTTTAAACATATCTCTTATATTGTTCGCGTTAAAATTTAAAAAGCTCTCCGCACAATCTCCGCCCTGAAGCAAAAACGACTTGCCTTCGGTAACATCCTTAAGCGCCTTTTTAAGATTCCTCACCTCACCCGCAAAGACAAGCGGAGGAAGCGAAGCAAGCTTGTTTTCCACGCTTTTTAACTCATCTAAATTAGGATAAACGGGTTGCTGCAAGATGTTTAAATTTCTCCACGAGCTTTTAGTCCAATTCATCTCATACCTTTTTAAAAAATAACTCAGATTTTAACCAAAAAGAACTTTTAATACACATAAAATTAAACTCAAAGAGTAAATTTGTGAATTTAAGTAACAAATTTTTATAAGTGTTTCAAAATTTAACTAAGCTGTGATTAAAAATTTATTAAATAAAATAGCCTCAAAAAAAGAATTCCGATGAAAAACTACGAAAATGAAACAAAAGCGGGTATGATATACGGTCTTAGCGCCTTTATACTTTGGGGGCTTTTTCCGATATATTTCAAGCAGCTTTATGAGCTGGGATTTGCCGAGATAGTCGCTCACCGTATCATCTGGTCGGTGCTGTTTTTGTATATCCTACTTAAATTTAGCAAAAAACTCTCTGCCGCAAAAAAGTTTTTTACAAACAAAAAAACCGCGTTTTTACTCTTTACCAGCGGAGTTTTAATCGCCCTTAACTGGTCGATTTATATCTATGCGGTTAGCATAGATAAGATTGTGGATGCAAGCCTTGGATACTTCATAAATCCTCTCATAACCATGCTTCTTGGTGTGATAGTTTTAAAAGAGAAAATTTCAAACGCGGGCAAATTTGCGATATTTATCGTTTTTATAGCTATATCAATCCAAATTTACGATGTGGGCGGACTGCCTTTTATCTCGATTATCCTGCCTCTTTCGTTTGCTATCTATTCGCTTGTTAGAAAGCGTATCAAAATTCCATCTTTAGAAGGACTTTTCGTAGAGACTACGATGGTTATGCCTATTGCTATTGCGGCGCTGTTTTTCATAGCAAAGAGCGGGCAAAATCACTTTGATTTTTCGTGGTTTGGGCTTTTTATCACGCTTTGCGGACCGCTTACGGTTATACCGCTTTTACTCTTTAACTCGGCCGCCTTAAGAATAAATTTAAGCACCATCGGCTATATGCAGTATATCTCGCCCTCACTTCAACTTCTAATCGCGGTCTTTGTCTATAACGAACCGATAAACACGGCTAAAATAAGCTCGTTTGTGCTTATTTGGATAGCTCTTGGAGTGGTTAGCATAGATGGAATTTACAAAAAGAAAAAGCAAATTTGAGTATAATCGCCTTTGAAATTTAAGCAAAAAGGAAATTTATGGATATTTTTACCATGACGATAGTAGTTTCGCTTGCAGTTGCGGCAATAATATATATGCAAATTCAAAAAATAACTAAAAATATCGATCAAAACGGCACACTTGCAAACAACTCTCCTGAAAATTTAAGGCAAATTTCAGTGCAAAAATACAAAGACTTCTGCGAACTCATAAACAGCGAACTAAGAGAGCTTAAAAATATCGCGCTTTACGACGATATGCTAAAAGACGCCGAGCTAAAAGATAGTTTTTTAGAGAGTCTTAGCGAGATGAGCAAGAAACTAACCTTCATAGAAACTATGAATACCGCACGAAATCCCGACAAATGGGAGAGCGAACTGTTTGAAGTGCTAAACAGACTTGACGAGCTCGTTGAGGCAAATTTCAAAGACGGCGAACGTGTGAGCGATGAGATAAGAGATAGACTAAGTGCGGAGTTTGCAAAGCTTCAAAATTAACTACTGCAAAAATTAAATAATTTAAAAATACTGAAAAGCTCTACTTTAATATCTTTAAGATGATATCCGCTTTCATCTTAAAGATATTTTTTGATAATGTATATTAAAATATCGTATTGAAATATAAATTTATCAAAAAAAAGGATTATTGTGATTAGATGTCCTTGCTGCGGATATTTAACTATGAAATATATAAATGCGAATGACGTCTTTTGTGTTGATATATTTCCTGTTTGCCATTGGCAATTTGACAAAGCTTCAAGCAAGCTAGGCTCTATAAATGCAAGAGAGCCTATGGATGATGAGATAAATTAAAAGAATATCATGAACGCTAAACTCTTTAACGGAAAGATAAATTTAACTTCTAAAATGTACACCAAAGATCAGATGGGTCTAATATATACCGAGGTTTATGGAGGATGGATAGATATGCTTCATAGCCTTTGGGTATTTAGACTATTTTACAGACTTAAAGATCATAGTGAAATTACAGATGATGAGTTTAGAGAGATATATCTAACTGCCCTTCAAAGAATTCTAGAGGATGGAAAAGCCATACTAGAACCTCCTTCTTATCTATGGGAAAATGAAAAGAAAAGATACAATACTCCAACAAGAGTAGTAAAGATGAAATTCGGAGATGAGATAGCATGGGATATTCCTATAGAGGATATGATAGATTATCTTAGGCAAAAAATGACGGAAGAAGACTTTGATAAGGATAATTTATTCTGGTATGATAAATATGCTCCTGAGATAATCTGGGATCATGAATACGATGAGGAGTATGCCAAATACGATGAATCAAAGATTTTTGTTGTAGAAGGACAGGGGTTTAAACAAGCAAGCGGAAGCTAGAATTTTAAAGCGGTAAAATTTCAGTCGCTTAAAATCGTTATTTGAAAATATATAGAATGTTAAGTAAAAAAATAATAATATAGCGTTTTTGGATTAACTCCTATCCTAATAACTTCAAGGAAATTTGATGAGCTACACCAAAAAAGACCTCGTAACAACTTCAAATTTAAGCAAAGATGAGATTTACCACTTCTTAAATTTAGCCAAAGAATTTAAAGAACTAAACAACTCCGAAATCAAAAAAGCAAAATCCCTCTACGGAAAAACAACGGTAAATGCGTTTTTTGAAAACTCCACGCGCACAAGAACCAGCTTTGAAATAGCGGCAAAGCGCCTTGGAGCAGACGCCATAAACTTTAGCGCCTCTCAAAGCAGCACCAAAAAAGGCGAAACGCTGATTGACACCATAAACAACATAGTCGCGATGAAAACCGATATCGTGGTGGTTAGACACTATAGCTCAGGCGCTGCGAAATTTGTAGCTGCAAACACCGACGCTCACGTAGTAAATGCCGGCGACGGGCTAAACGAACACCCAAGCCAAGCCCTGCTTGATCTATTTACTATCCTTGAGCACAGAGGAAATTTAGAAAATTTAACCGTAGCGATAATCGGCGATATCTTTCATAGCCGCGTGGCTCGTTCAAACATCTACGCAATGCAAACTCTCGGTATCAAAGTTAAGCTGTTTGGTCCGCCTATGATGCTAACGGGAATGGAGGCTTTTGGCTGCAGGATTTGCAAAAGCATGCAAGAAGCGCTTGAAGATACCGATGTAATCATCATGCTTAGGATCCAGCTTGAACGCCAAGATGATGAAGTGGCGTTTCCTTCGGTAAGAGAGTATTCTAAATTTTTCGGGCTCACTGCCTCAAAGATGAAATTTGCCAAAGATGGGGTCATGATACTTCACCCAGGGCCTATAAATAGAGGCGTAGAGATAAATTCAGACGTTGCGGATGATCCTAGATACTCTCACGTATTAAATCAGGTCGAAAACGGAGTTGCCGTAAGAATGGCAATACTTCATACTTTAATCTCAAACAAATAAGGCAAGATATGACTACTTTAATAAAAAACGCAACCATAGTAAATTCCGATGAAATTTTTAAGGCAAATATCCTGATAGACGGCGAAATCATAGCCGATATAACGACAGACGAACCAAAGACAGATAGCATCATAGATGCCGCGGGAAAGCTTGTGATGCCGGGGCTTATTGATATGCACGTGCATTTTAGAGATCCAGGGCTTGAATACAAAGACGACATAAACTCAGGTAGCGAAACGGCGGTTGCAGGAGGAGTAACAACCTGCTTGCCGATGGCAAATACAAATCCCGTAAACGACAATGCCGTAATAACTCGCGATATGATCGCTAAAGCAAAAGCAAGAGGACTGATCGACCTGCTTCCGATAGGTGCTATCACAAAGAGTATGGGCGGAAACAAAGTCGTAGAGATGGGCGATATGGTAGAAGCCGGAGCAGTTGCATTCAGCGATGACGGCTTGCCCGTAGCAAGCAGTGACGTGATGAGATATGCACTTGAATACTCAAAGCATTTTGGCTCATTTGTCATAAACCACTCGCAAGACTGCTCTTTGTGTCGCGGCGGACATATGAACGAAGGGCGAGTTTCAGCGATTTTAGGCATAAAAGGCATGCCAAGAGAGCAAGAGGAGATTATGGTGTCTCGCGACTTGCTTCTTGCAAAGCTAACGGGCGGACACATCCACATAGCTCACGTTAGCTCGGAGTGGTCGCTAAAACTCATCAAGCAAGCTAGAGATGAGGGTATAAATGTAACTTGCGAGGTTACGCCGCATCACTTTACATATACCGAAGACGAGCTGATGAATTATGATACAAATTTTAAAATGTCGCCGCCTTTGCGCACATCAAGCGACGTAAAAGCCGTAAGAGAGGCTATCGCAAACGGGCTAGTGGATGTCATAGTAACCGACCACGCCCCGCACCACACGGATGAAAAATTTTTAGAATTTGATAAAGCTCCGTTTGGAATTTTGGGACTTCAGACGCTGATTCCAATGACTTTAGATCTTGTTAGAGAGGGGCTTATCGACTATAAAAAAATGGTTGAGCTGACATCTTTTAACCCGGCAAAACTTCTTAAACTAAACAACAAAGGCAAGATAGCAAAAGGAATGCTGGCGGACATCGTCATCGTAGATCCTGACCTTGAATACGTCTATGATAAAAATTTAAACAAATCCAAATCTCAAAACTCTCCGTTGATTGATAAGAAATTAAAAGGCGCGGCTATCAAAACGATAAAAAGCGGCAAATTGGTATTTGACTTTCCTAATGTAGTAGCGTGAATTTCATTCACGCTATTTACAAATCAAGCAAATTTAACGCTTAAGCTTGCAAATTTTACTCATTAAGCAAATTTTGCATAAATTTATCCAAATATTAGATAATAAGAGATATTTGAAATTTTATCGCAATAAATTTATTTTATTAAATTTACAAATTTGATTTACCAAAAGCATATTTGCAAATTTAACCTTCATAAAATTTGCAAGCCCAAAATTATCAGGCTTGCAAATATATTTTACTTGCCGTTAAGCATATAAGTTGAGCGTAAAAACACATCAACTCCGGCGAGCAAGGCGTTTTCGTCAAAGTCAAAACAGCTATTGTGATGTCCTGCGGCAAGCTTTGTGCCTATCATCAGATATCCGCTCTTGCCGCCGTTTTTTTGCACTTTTTGCATAAAATGCGCGAAATCCTCGCATGCGCTAAAAGTAAATTCTTTCACTATCAAATCGTTATTTATATAAGGCGACTGAATTGCTGCTTTCTCATAAAGCTCGGTTATCTCAGGGCTACTATCTCCGCCGCTGGTACCGCCCGTAAGCTTTACCTCGTAATCCACGCCGTGAATCATGCTTACGCCCTTAATAATATCCATACATTTGTTAAACATAAATTCATTAAGCTCCGTAGTCTCTCCGCGAGTTTCGCAGGCGATAAATCCGTTTGGCGCAATGACGTTTCTACCCTCTCCCGCCTTTAAAACTCCCACGTTTATACGAGTTACTCCATCGGCGTGACGCGTGATAGCATGCATATTT
Organism: Campylobacter sp. RM15925; assembly: GCF_012978775.1. Lineage (NCBI taxonomy): Bacteria > Pseudomonadati > Campylobacterota > Epsilonproteobacteria > Campylobacterales > Campylobacteraceae > Campylobacter > Campylobacter sp. RM15925. Next base: position 117,294 of record NZ_LIWP01000005.1, on the reverse strand, counting down.
ATAGCAGCCTCGGCAGCTGCAAGTAGTGCATTAGCTCCTTCTTGAGGAGCTCCTGCGGCGTGGGCTGAGCGACCCGTGAAGATAACGTCAAACTTAGATGTCGCCAAAAGTTTGTTGGTGCCACAAATTATGCCTGCATTTACTTTAGCTTGAAACCCGATGTGTCCGCCAAGCAGATAATCCACATCATCAACCACGCCCATAGGCTCCATGCCTACAGCACCGCGCGTGCCCTCTTCTGCAGTTTGAAATATAAATCTGAATTTGCCGTTAAAATCATCTAAATTTTCAGCTATGATCTTTGCAAGTGCAAGTCCTATCGTGATATGTCCGTCATGTCCGCAGGAGTGCGTAATACCGTCTATATCGGCTCTAAAGCCCTCTTTAACGGGTCTATGGCTCTCATCTTTGCTCTCGGTAACATCCACGCCGTCGATATCAAATCTAAACGCCGTCATCTTGCCTGCCCTACCCGTATCGATATCCGCAACTACGCCTGTAAGCCCGTCCTCCATAAGAGGCAAGAATTCCTGCTCCTCTTTGCTTAGCAAGCTTTTGGCTCTTTCTATAGCCTTTTGCGCAGCTTCAGGAGTGCCAAGCCCTTGTCTGGCATCGGGCTTTACTATCTCGCGCCCCATTTTTAGGCTATATCCATAGTCTTTTAGCTTCTTAGCTATGCTGGCGGTAGTAAAAAATGTAAACCAACCCGTCTCAGGATGTGAATGATAAAAGCGTCTGTGCGCTATCATTTCATCTTTTAAATTTTCGACCTTAGCTTGAATTTTATCCATATTTGACTCCTTAAATTTCAGATTTTAAATATTAATTTTAGATTATAACTCAAATTTAATTTTAAAAGTCTAAAAATATTGTTAAATTAAGTGGATGACAAGGAATAAAATTTATTGAAGTTCGCTCTTAAGATTCATGATTCGCTCGTAAGATAGCTCTATGCGCTCTTTTGGAATTTTCTTTTGATTTACCGCATCAACTATTATCTGCGTTACGTATTCGGCGGTTTTTCGCTCCCCTATCATAAAGTCGCTAAAGAGCAAAATATCTCCGCCCGCATTTATGAAATTTACAACTTTTTGAGTAAGGCTAAAGTCCTTTAAGCCTCCCATAAGCATATCATCACTTATGACGACTCCATCAAATTTCAGATTTTCCCTTAGCAAATTTTGGATAATTTTTTCAGAAAGAGATGAAGGATTTTGATTATCCTCTTGATTTAAATAGACATGAGAGACCATTATAAGCCTTGCTTGATTCTTTTTGATCGCATCATAATAAGGTTTAAGTTCATTATAGTTAAAGTTTTCTATCACGGTTTTTGCATTATGCGAGTCCGTTTGTGCAGAACCGTGTCCCGGAAAATGCTTAAGTGTAGTTAGCACCCCAACTTCGCTAAAAGCGTCTAAAAATTCACTCGCATATAAAGAAACTTCGTCTATATCCCTACTAAAGGCTCTATCTTTGGAAGCTATGATAGGAGATACCGTGTCTAATACATCGACAACCGGGGCGAAATTTAAATTTACGCCGACCTCTTTTAGTTGAGTAGCCATACGACCGTAAAGCTCTTTTGCACTTTCCAGATCAAGCTTTCTAGCCACTTCGCTTGCAGAGATAAAGGTTTCAAATCCCACCTTATCCTTAAATCTTGTTACGATTCCGCCCTCTTCGTCTATGGCTATAAATATATTTTTTTGAGCATTCTTAAAGGCTACAGTTAAAGACTTTAGACTCTCTTTATCTTTGACATTTTTGCCAAGCAGCATAACTCCGCCAAACCTTTGATATTTAGCATCAGATATTGCGGATTTAGCTTCGTTTTGATTTGCGCCGTTAAAGCCCACCATTATCATCTGGGCTATCATTTTGCGAAGCGGCGGTTTTTCGTTTGCAAAAAGCAAACCGCAAGCCATGATAGCAATGCAAAAAAACAGCCTCGATAAAATTCTCAAATTTTCTTCCTGCTAAGAAGATCAATAAGGCTCTTTTGAACCTCTTTCCCGCCAAGCATGGCGACTACTTCATTTACGATAGGAGTATAAATTCCCTCTTTTTTAGCAATCTTTTCTATGGCATAAGAGGTATCTATACCCTCGGCAACTTCGCCTAGATCGTTTAAAATTTTATTCAAGCTTTCGTTTTTAGCAAGTCCGAGTCCTACTCGGTAATTACGCGACAAGACGCTTGAAGCTGTAAGGAAAAGATCACCCGCCCCGCTTAAACCTAAAAAAGTCTCGTCTCTTGCGCCAAAATACTTGCCAAACCTCGCCATCTCGACAAGCCCTCTTGAGATAAGACTTGCTCTAGCGTTATTTCCCAGTCCAAGACCATCGCAAATTCCACCTGCTATGGCAATCACGTTTTTATACGCTCCACAAATTTCAGCCCCTATAACATCGTCTGATGTATATGCCTTGATATAACTTGGAAAAAGATTTGAAATTTCTTGAGCTAGCGACAAATTTATAGAATTTACGACAAGGGCGCAAGGAAGTTTCTTTTCTACCTCTTTTGAAAAGGTGGGTCCGGACAAGAAAGCCAAATTTGCACTATCGACGTACTGCTCGTAAATTTCGTTTAAAAATTTTAAACTGCTTGTTTCTATCCCTTTCGAGGCTACTAAAATTTTTTGATTGTAATTTTTAAAATTTTTCTTAAGCCACTCGCCCGTAACCTGAGAAGGAATAGTCATAACTAAAATTTCAGCTCTTAAAGCCTCATCGGTAGATACGAAATTTGGAATTTGACGAGGTGTTTTAGAGCTTATTACGCATTCGTTTTTCTGAGAAAGCGCATGAAAAAGAGCGCTTCCCCATTTGCCCGCTCCAAAAACAGCTATTTTCATATCAAAGCTTTGTTTTTAGTAGCTCATTGACTTTAGACGGATTAAAGGCACCTTTACCTTCCTTCATAACCTGACCGACAAAAAATCCAAATAGCTTGTCTTTACCGCTTTTATACTCGGCAACCTTATCGGTGTTTGCATTTAAAATTTCATCTATAATCGCAAGTATAGCTCCATCATCACTAACTTGCTTAAGCCCCAATTTCTCTATCGCATCATCTACGCTTATATCGTTTTCCATAAGAAAATCAAGAATCTCCTTAGCAGCCTTTCCGCTTATAGTGCCGTCCTCTATTCTGGCTAAAAGAGTTGCCATTTTAGCGCTATTTACAGGAGAGTTCTCTATAGTAACGCCGTTTTTAAGCCTTCCTAAAAGCTCCACAAGCAGCCATGTGGAGCAGAGTTTTGGAGATATGTTAGCGCCCACCAAGTCCTCAAAATACTTTGCCATCTCGGCAGAACTTACTAAATTTTTAGCATCCTCTTCTTTGATATCGTAATCTTTTATATATCTGGCCACTTTTTGCTCTGCAAGCTCAGGGATTTTAATCGCCTCATTATACATATCTTCAGGAATTTCTACGGGCAATAAATCAGGATCGGGGAAGTATCTATACTCGGCGCTATCTTCTTTACCGCGCATTGATTTTGTAACCAAATTTACCGTATCAAAAAGTCTTGTTTCTTGATAAACTTCCTCATCGTATTTGCCATCTTCCCACGCTATACTTTGGCGCTGCACTTCGTAATCAATAGCTTTTTGAATAAATTTAAAGGAATTTAAGTTTTTAATCTCAACTCTTGTGTAAAGTTTCGTATCGCCCTTTGGTCTAATGCTTACGTTTGCATCGCAACGAAAGCTTCCTTCTTGCATATTTGCATCGCTTATGTTTAAAAATCTCAAAATAGAATGAAGCTTTTTAAGGTAAGCTACCGCCTCATCGCTACTTCTTAAATCAGGTTCGCTAACTATCTCAAGTAAAGGAGTTCCCGCTCTATTAAGATCGACAAAGCTAACGCTTCCTTCGTGGATGTTTTTGCCGGCATCTTCTTCAAGATGAGCCCTGGTGATGCCTATGCGCTTTTTCTCGCCATTTATATCGATAAAAAGCTCGCCATTTTCTACTATAGGCACTTCAAACTGAGAAATTTGATAAGCCTTTGGAAGATCAGGATAAAAGTAATTCTTTCTATTAAAAACCGATTTTTTATTTATAGTTGCATTTACTGCAGTGCCAAAGCTTATAGCCTTTCTAACGGCTTCTTTATTTAGCACTGGCAATGCTCCGGGAAGCGCTAGACAAACGGGACAGACATGAGTATTTGCCTCATCGCCAAAACTTGTCGAGCAGGAGCAGAAAATTTTCGTTTTTGTATTAAGCTGAGTATGAACCTCAAGACCGATTACGACTTCAAACATAATTAACCTTTTTGTTAAGAATACGCCGTGAATTTATAGCGCAAATTTTAAGCGTTATTTTAGCAATTATTTCTTTTAACTTATCTAAAAACAGCGATTTTATTTGAAATTTGAGGATAAAAATAGTGAGAAATTTTAAATTTTACCGACCGTAGTTTCAGTCGGTAAAATTAAATTTTAATGTTCGTCGCTTATTAAAATAGCGCCCGCAAGATATACATAAGTAAGCATCATAAAGATAAATGTCTGAAGCACGGCCATAAGCGTTAGTAGCGCATATGCAGGAAACGGTGCGATGACAGGTGCAAGCGCAAGCATAACCATAAGAAATAGATCATCACCCTTGATATTTCCAAAAAGACGGAAAGATAAAGAAACTATACGTGAAAGGTGTGAAACAACTTCAACTAAAAACATAAGTGGCGCTAAAACCTTGCTAGGTCCCATAAAATGCGCAAAATACTTAACAACTCCATTTTTTCTAATGCCTTCAAAGTTATAATAAACAAACACGACAAGAGCAAGTGTCAGTGTCAAATTTAGGCTTGATGTAGGCGACTCAAAGCCGGGAATAATACCGATAGCGTTTGAGAAAAATACTACAAAACCTATAGTTGCAACAAGCGGAAGGTATTTTCTGGCTAGCTGCTCGCTTCCTAGCACGTCTTTACCCATAGCTGTAACGCCCTCCAAATACGCCTCAACGACATTCTGGGTACCTCTTGGAACAAGCTGCATATTTTTAGTGGCAAGCTTGGCTACAACTAAAATGATAAGCGTAACAAGTAAAAAATGCGCCGCATAAGTAAAGGAGTGTGAATGTGAAATAAGACCTGAAAAGAGAAACAAATCTTTCATGCATTAACCTTAAATTTATAAATTTTGCTGAGATTTTAGCAAATTTATTGTTAAAAGTTTTTTAACTTTGCCCTATTTTAGCACTTATTTTGATTTTTGAACTTAAGAAGCGAAATAGTCATAAAGAAGTTTTAAGATAGTGGCTCCAACCACAAATAAAAACATCGTTCGTATAAATTTAACCTCTTTTTTGATGACTAAATTTGAGCCTATGAAAGAGCCTAAAATTTGCCCTACTCCCATTAATATCCCAACCTTCCAAAGAACTTGTCCGCCGATGATAAAAACGCCTAGAGATACGATATTGCTAACGAAATTTAAAAGCTTTGTGTGTGCAACAGCTTTTTTCATACTAAGTCCTATCAAAGCCACCATAGTAAAGGTCCAAAACGAACCGGCCCCGGGTCCGAAAAAACCGTCATAAAAACCAAGCAAAAGCCCAAAAGCTATATAGAAAATTTTATAATTCATCCTTGCTTTTTTATCGCTATCTCCAATCTTTGGAGTGATGAGAGTATAGATAAAAATAGCGATTAATAAAAACGGAATTACGATTTTTAAGAAATTTGGATTTAAAAACAGGATTAAAGTTGCGCCGAGACATGCGCCGATAAAAGTAAAGATAATGCCTAAAAACGCTTCTTTATAGTCAATCATACCTTTGCGAGTAAAATTTAAAGTCGCCGTAAAGCTCCCAAAAGATCCTTGAAGCTTGTTCGTACCAAGTGCAAGATGAGGCGGCACTCCCATAGCCATGATAGCAGGAAGAGTTATAAGTCCGCCTCCACCGGCAATAGAGTCTATAAATCCGCCTAAAAACGCAGCGCCAAAAAATATAAAATAAGCTAAGAGATCAAATTCCATAATTTTTCTTAAATTTAAATTCAAAACAGGCAAAAATAATACTAAAAAATTTATTAAATTTTAATGATATTTTGTGATTTAAAGAGTTGGAAGAAAATTTAAAGAGAGCGGCTCCAAAAAAGGAGCCGAGAAAATTATTTTATAACGCCGCAAACTAGTCTTGCACCGCCACCGCCAAGTGGTTTTGGATGATCGTGGTGGTTATCTGCGCCAACGTGAACCATTAGTGAGTGTCCTTTTAGCTCGTCAAGCGATTTGATCTTTGGAGCTAGTACAGGATATACTGCGTTACCGTCTTTGTCAGAATAAAGGATAGGCAAGTCGCCTTTGTGTCCCATATCATCCCAAGGGAATGAGTGTTTTTTAGTATCTGTCGGATCCCAGTGACCGCCGGCTTTCATACCTAGACCTTTTTCAGTAGCACCACAGTCTGCATTCATGTGAACGTGAAATCCGTGAGCACCGCTCTCGATTCCTTTTAGATTTGGGAAAAACGCTACGCCGTAGTTTGTCTCGATAGCTACAACTTCACCTACGTTTGTATTGCCTTTTTCACCAAGTTGCTCCATAGGGATAACGATATGTTTTTGAGCTTTAGGGTCAAAATGCATATGCTCGTGAGCAAATAGCATAGTACCAAGCAACGCGCTAAGTAAAAGAGTTTTTTTCATGAAATTCCTTTAAAATAAAATTTATGCGTAACTATATCAAAACATTGTAAATAAAAATTAATAGTAAATATTAATTTTTCCTTTAACTTCGTTAAATAGCCGTTTTAAATATGTTAAATTATTTTTCTGGATCTAAAATTTTATCAAGCTCTTTGCTCTGCCCTATCCTATAAAGTGCAAAATCATAGCGTATAGGATCAAGCGGATCAAATTCCTTTAGCCTATTTGTAAGCTCACAAACAGCTGTGAAATCATAGCTTTTGCGATTTATCAGCTTTAGTGCAAGCGAAACTCGGTGAGTATGCACATCAAGAGGGATTAAAAGCTCGCTTTTAGGCAAATTTTTAAAAAGCCCAAGGTCGATATCGCTATCTCTTACCATCCAACGAAGAAACATATTATAGCGTTTATATGGTGAATTTGGTTTGTTCTCAAAGCTCTTTCCAAAAAAGAATTCATATCCATCGGATCTATACGAATTTAAAGAGTAAATAAATTTGATAAGCTCGTTTATGCCCTCAACCATAAGCCCGTTTTTATCAAAGCCGCTTTTGATAATCGCCTCAATATCACCGTCTTTTTTAAGGCGAGAGAGCGTGATAAAAATTTGCCTCACATCTTCAACGCTTTGAAATCGGTATTTGAAATTTTGCAAATTTGAAACGATCTTGCTTTCGCTCTCATCAAGCAAGCTAAAGTCAAGCGAATTTAGAAATTTAAGGATCAAATTTGCATTGCCGTAAGCAAACAAAGCGCATATTAAGGCTATGCTAGGCTCTTTAAATTTGCTTGCCGCTTGAAGCGGATCCGAGGCTGAGTAAAGCCCCAGATCGGTATTTTTCTCAAGCGCATGAGCGTCAAGTAAAGATTTTAAATCCGTCATTGTTTAAGTGTTAGTAGAGTATCAAGCATCTTTTCAACAGTCGTTATTATCTTGGCTGCAGCACCGTAGCTTGACTGAAATCTTATAAGAGAGGTTAGCTCTTCGTTTAAATTTACGCCACTAACTGATTGATGCTCGCTCATGGCGGTTTTATTTATCGCTTGGTTTGTGTCATGCAAGTAGTTGTTGCCCTGAGTCTGGCTTGCGATATCGGTTGTGATAAATCGATAAAAGCCCTCTATGGTCTCGATCTTGTCTGCATGCTTGTTTGAATAAAAATATATCTTTTTATATTGAAGCTGAACCATATCGTTTGCTACGTCATTATTACCCGGAGTCGGATTTGAGTAGCCCTTAAGTTTATGCGGATTTTCAGCTAGCTCGGTTTTTACGCCGATATCTTTTGCACTATTTCCATTGAAAAATTTATTTGTGCCGATAATGCCCGGGAAATTTGTTCCCTTATCCACAAACGCTATACTGTATTCGCCCGAGTGCCTTAGAGCCGATACCCCAAATGTGCCTTTTTTAGTCGCTGGATCATACTGATAATAAGCCCTAAAATAATCATTTACGTCGTTGTGTATGTTATTGTCTTTATTATCATCTGTATCGGCGTTAAAGTCTTTGATGATAGAAGTGCCTCTAGTAGGATCATCCATCGTCGTAGTAGCATCTATGGTTATGGTTTTTCTGGCCACCTCTTGACCTTGGTTGTTATAAACTATCACATCAAAGCTTCCATGCTTTATGTCGTCGTTAAAATTCATAAGCGTTCTTGAAGGCTCAAGGAAGCTAAGCTCGTCTGTTGTTATATTTTCTACGGCCGATTTGGCGTAGATGTTATTAGTCTCGGTTATCAAGCCTTTGGCAAAAGTGTTTAGATTGTCTATATATTTTTGAATGATTCCGTCTTGAAATTCTCCGCCCTCGCCAAGATATCTGCCTCTTAGATCAAGGGCTGCTCCTAGTTTGCCGCCTGTAAGCTTAGAGGACATATCCACACGTTTGCCGTCTTCTCTTTCATAGTAGATATTGTGAAAGTCAAATTTATTGGTTGAATTATCAAGCGCAAGCGGATGGAAATTTACGCCATCCACTATAGAAAATCCCGAAATATTAAGATTGTATTTTGAACCTATATCAGTTACCGTAGGGTCGATATAAGCGCTTCCTTGAAGCTCGCCTTTAAAGGCTGTTGCATTAACGAGCTTTGATATCGCAAGCTCAAGCTCATCGCGCTTATCGCGCAGGTCATTGGCCCTTGTAGTGCCTACTGACTCCACGCGCTGAATTTGCTTATTTATCTCGGCTATCTCTTTTGCATATTTGTTTATCTCATTTACCGTTACTTCTATCTGCGAATTTACATCTTGCTGAATTTTATGCAGCATATCAGATGCGCCTTGAATGCTCTTTGCTAAAGTCTCGGCCGCATTTAGCAAATTTATCTTTTGAGAGCCTTCGGTAGGATTTGAAGCAAATTTATTCCATGCATCAAAGTAGTTTTGTATATCTCGCCCTATTCCGACACTTTTTAGATCAGGAAATCTCTGAGTAATCTCTTCTAAAATTCTCTTTTTATATGCTGAAAATTCAAGATTGCTAGAAGAACTTCTAAGGCGGGAAAACACAAATTCGTCATGAATTCTTACTATAGTATCTACTTTGGTGCCTCGTCCGATATCGCCCGGCATCCCGTGCTCAGGCTCTCTTGCGGATTGGATTACACGCTGTCTTGTGTAGTGCTCGTTATCGGCGTTTGTGATATTGTGTCCGGTAGTTGAAATTTGCATCTGAGCCGCATCAAGCCCGCTTATACCGATTCCTAGCGAAGAAAATATATTAGCCATTTTAAACCCTTGTTTTTAGTAGCGTCTCAGGCGTAGGAGTAGCCTTTGCGTATCCGCTATCGTCTTTTGCGTCTTTAAACATATCTTTAACCAAACTGTCAAAAAATTCTTTAACCGTTACTACGTATCTTGCATACTCTTTGTTTTTTAGATGAAGCTCTTCAAGCTTGCTTCTCATATTTACTAAATTTGCCTTTACTTCATCGTCAAGTATGCTTGCTAAATCAGAGCTGTTTTGCTCTTTTGAAATTCTTAAAAGCTCTTTGTCAAGTAGTGATTTTGTGTTTTCAAATTTTTTTATGAGATCGTTTTTTAACTTCACGCTCTCTTCAACGGCGGAGTGTTTTGCCTCTTTGATATTTTCAATATCAGAATTTGTAGTTTTAATAAGTTCATCAAGCACGCCAATCGCGTCATTTAAATAAGTTTTAAGCATATTTGTCCTTTCTGTAAATTCACACAAAGGACAAATTCATGCTACATAATCTCATCGGCAATTGCGCGCGCGGTTTTTGAAAGATCTATCTTATAAATTCCGTCGGCTATCGCTTGCGAAATTTTCGCTACCTTGCTTTCGCTTTTATCCTGTGTGTTTTTAATCTCTTCGCTAACTTCACTTTTTTTAACTTCATTTCGTGAAATTTGCTGAGGGCTAAGCCCAAATTTTGAACCGAGTGTCGATATCATTGTTATGCCTTTTTAAACATTTGATTACCAAATCGGCATAAATGAAATTTTCTTAAGCCCTTTCCTTTAAAAAATTATAAAGTAGCTCACTAAAGCCTAAATTTCCGCTCAAAGCCCTACTCATCGTGTCGTTATACATAGATGAGTAAATTTTATCTCCAGCGTCCTTTGGAAAGAGCGGATTTTCATCTTTAAGCGCGATATCAAGCACGCTTTTAACCAAAAACGCCTCAAAAGCATCTGTTTGCTCTCTTAAGAGCTTATCGTTTTCCTCTTCACTTCTGCCTGCTTTATTCGTGATAGAATTTGTCGCGATACTGTTATATGCGTTTATAGCTAAGTGATTGTCAACGTTCATTATATAATCTCCAAATCAACATGTATAGCACCTACTCGCTTTAAATTTTCAATTATCGCGATGATGTCACTTGGGCTTGCTCCGAGTTTATTTAGAGCTCTTGCTACGCTTGCTACGGTGGTGCGCTCCCCGCTTACCTTTATCAAATTTGCCACCGGATCTATCGCCGTGTTGTCTTTGATATCTATAGCGCGCTCGCCGTCTTCATAAGAATTTGGCTCGATCTTTATCGTGATATCTTTATGCGTGATTACGACGGGATCAACGGTGATATTTACGCCACTTACTATCGTGCCCGTGCGCTCGTCTATTATTATCTTATCAAGCGCTTTATAATCAACATCTATCTCTAAAATCCCGGCAAGAAACTCTACCATACTGGCATTTTCAGGCTTACTAACCCTAACCGTTCTTGGGTCGATAGCCACGGCCACATTGCCTCCCGCATGCAAATTTATAGCATTTTGGATATTTGAAGCGATTCCAAAGTTTGACTCTTTAAGGCTTAAATTTATAGCCTCTTGATTGTAGATATCATACACTATCTCGCGCTCCACAAAAGCTCCGCCAAATACCGTTCCCGCGGTTGCGTGATTGCCGCTATTTCTGCTTGCGCTTTTTCCGCCTATGGTAAGCGAGCCTTGAGCAAGCGCGTATATATCGCCATCAACGCCCTTTAAAGGAGTCATAAGAAGCGTACCGCCTTGAAGGCTTTTGGCATCGCCGATTGAGGATATCACCACATCAAGCTTATCGCCCTGTCTTGCAAAAGCGGGAAGCTTAGCCGTAACCATAACGGCTGCGGTATTTTTTGATTTTATATCGTTTGGATCGATTTTTACATTTACGCTTTGAAGCATGTTTGAAAGGGACTGGATGGTAAATTCAGAGCTTGAGCCGTCGCCCGAGCCGTTAAGCCCCACTACAAGTCCGTATCCTATCAGTTGGTTTTCTCTAACTCCTACGACATTTGCGATATCTTTTATCTGAGCCGCATTTGCAAATACGCCAAGCATACACGCAGCAATCAGTGATGAAGCTAGCTTCATAGCCGTCCTTTTAGTTTTTTATGTCTATTTAATCTAAAGTTTTTCTTTATTTAAGGGGAAAGGGGGCTTAAATTGCGAGGTCGCTCCCCTTCCCCCTTAACAACCCCCATCCTCCGACAACGCTCAAAGTTTGCGTCCTTCGACGCTTTTTCAAATTCCGCTATCGCGAAGGTTATGCTGTTAATATTAATACTTTGTATAAATAGAACTTTTGTTTTTTAGGAATAAAGCAAGAAGCATTCCAAATTTACGAGTAGTAGTTTAAGGAGGTGTTTCCGAATTTTTTAGTTTTTATAAGCGAAAATTTGCCGATATTTTCAGGTAAATTATAAGAGCTTGCATGCTCTATTGCGATTAAAAAAATTTGCTTTTCGTCTAAATTTGATATCAAATTTAAGCACTTTTCATAAATTTCCTTAAAGCCCTCTCTTATATCAAAAGGCGGATCAAGATATAAGATAACGCTTTTTTCGCCAAAATTTTCGCTTTTTAAAATTTCTGGCGTGAGCTTAAAAGTATCTCCGTTTAGCACGCGCAAATTTTGCTCATCGATACTTTTTGCATTTTCGTAAGCTATCTTAAAGGCTGCTTTATCAAGCTCTATAGCATAGGCTTTTTTAGCCTCGTTACTAAGCGCTTCGCATGCCATAAGCGCACTTCCGCCAAAAGCTTCGATGAAAATTTTACCGCGCAAATCATATCTGAAGCTGTCAAAAAAAGAGCCTTTTACTATATTTTTTGTGCTTCTTGTGGTAGTAAGAGAAGGCAAGGTCAGTTTTTTACCTTTAAATTTACCGCTTGAAATAGTTGTAAAAAGCCTTTTCATAGATAAGACTTTATAAGAGCTATGAGATCTTTTTTAAATTTTTCTACCAAATTTGAAATAGCCTCTTCAAGGGCTAAATTTTCATCTTTTTGCTCTATCTTAAAGCTTGCTTTTGGAATTTGGATAGCGGAATAAAACTCTTCAAGCGTATTTAAAAGAGTCTCTTTACTAAAAGGAATTTGAAGATGAGCGGAATTTGCGGCGATTATAAAAACAGGTTTTTTGCTATCTATCTTTCTGTCAGAAATTATAAAATCGCAATCTTTTTTATGCGCAATAAAATCTTTTAAAAACAGTTCAAGAGAGTTTTGAAGCAATATACAATCGCAATCAAATGAGATTTTCATACCGAATTTCCTTTTAAAAAGTAAGAAATATTAGCAAATTTAAGCGTAAATTTTAATTAATTCAAAGAGAGAATTTATAGTATAAAGAAATTTAAAATTATGACGATGTAGGGGAATAATATTGATTAAAACGGCAATCTTTAAAGGAGAAAAGATGGAAATTTTTAAAGTCGCTAGCCAGCAAATGAATACTGTAGCGCACCCTAGCAACGCTCAAGCGCATACTCAAACAAGGGAAGTTGAGCAAACGCACTTACAACAAAACAGCGCGCAAAATAATTTAAGCATAGACAACGAAGATTTAGCAAAAAAATTAAACGAAGCGACCGAAAAATTAAACAGACAGATGGAAGCCCTTGATACCAATGTTCGCTTTGCATATAACGACAAGATAAATTCGCTATATGTGAATGTAATGGAGGTAAAAACGGGCGAAGTTATAAGAAAAATCCCAAGCGAGCAAGTAATGAAACTAAGCGAATACTTCAGGGAGGCTGTCGGGGTATTATTCGACAAGGAGAGTTAAAAATGGCATTAGGTAAGATATCTTCACTAGGTCTTGGAAGTAGCGTTTTAACCCAAGAGGTTATAGATAAGCTAAAAGCCGCCGATCACAAGGGTTTAGTCGATCCGATTTCTAAAAATTTAGAAAAAAACTTAACTAAACAAAAAGATCTTTCGGCGATAAAAACTCTTGTAAGCTCTTTTAAGTCTTCCGTTGCGGCACTTGGCGATGAAACGATGTTTCTTAAAAGAAACGTTAGCACAAACGGCAAAAGTGCCGATTTGCAAGCAGATCCCGGCGTAGGTCTGCAAGATATCGAGATAGACGTAAAACAACTTGCACAAAAAGATATCTACCAAAGCAAAAAATTTACGGCTCCTGAGTCTTTTGTCGGCAAAGAGGGCTCGTTTGCTATCAAATTTGGCTCAAACACATACAAAATAGAGTTAAAACAATCAACTTCATTTGAAGAGCTAGCTACAAAGATAAACGACGCCACAAACGGCGAAGTGCAAGCTAGAGTGCTCAAAGTGGGAGGAGATAAGCCGTATCAGCTGATTTTACAATCCAAAAATACGGGTGCTGAAAACAAGATAGAATTTAGCACCGATGACGGCAGCGGCAATCCGCTAACAAACGCAAACGAAATTCTAACCGAGCTTGGCTGGGATAGCGCAAACGTAGCAAATAATAAAATTTCAACCGCTCAGGATGCTGAATTTACATATAACGGCATAACCGTAAATAGATCTACAAACAATATAAAAGATCTTAACATAGGACTAAATTTAACTCTTAAAGAGACGGGTAAAACGACATTTAGTATAAAAGAAGACAATAAAGACATAAAAGCTGAGATAAACAACTTGGTAAAGACTTATAACTCACTTATGAACAATCTTGACGTAGCTACAGACTATAACAGCGATACGAAAAACGCGGGTACATTTCAAGGCGTTAGCGAGATAACCAGTATCAAATCAACCATAAACAAAGCTCTTTTTGAAAATAAAGCCATAACAATTGACGGCAAAACAAAAAATCTAAATTTGACCGATTTTGGCTTTGAGCTTACTAAAGACGGATTGCTTAAAGTCGATCAATCAAAACTAAGCGAAAAACTTGATAAAAATTTAGACGAAGCCAAGATGATATTTACAGGCTCGACAAGCTACTCTCAAGTTATTACGGGAAGCTCTAAGCCTATAAATAGCGGAGCGCTTACGATAGCAAATGAGGATTTTACAATAAACGGCAAAAAGATAAATTTAACCACATCTGCGCCAAATTCGTCAAAAGAAAACGCAATCGCGCTTTTAAAAGCCATAAATGAAGCAGGCATTAGCGGAGTGCAGGCAAGCCTTAATCAAACCGAAGATAGAATCGTGCTAAAAAGCATAGACGGCACAAATATAGAGGTAAAAGGCGATCCTAATATCCTTGATAAACTAGGACTTGCAAATAGCAACATAGGTGCCAAAAAGACGATGACGGACGGGATTTTTACAAATTTAAACACAAAACTAAAAGATATGGTCGGCAAAGAGGGCTCATTAACGATTTTTGCTCAAAATTTAACTAGCGAAAAGGAAAAATTAGGCAAAGACAAAGAGCGTGCGGTAACCGATCTAAATACCAAATACGACATGATGGCGGAGAGATTTTTGGCTTATGACAAGATGATTAGCAACTTGCAAAATCAATTCTCGACGCTTAAATCAATGATCGATGCCGAACTAAACGCAAAGAGATAGGAAAAATATGATAAATAACACAGCTTACGCGGCATATTCTCAAAATTCGGTAGGAGGCATTGAGTCTCCTCAAAAGCTAATAGAGATGCTATATGAAGGAATTTTAAGATTTATCTTTAGAGCGAAAAAATCGATGCAAGAAAACAACATCGAAAAAAAGGTCTATTTCATCAACCGAGCAAACGCTATCTTTATTGAGCTTTTAAATTCGCTTGATTATGAGCAAGGCGATGTGGCGCACTATCTAAGCGGTCTTTATACGAGGCAAATTCAGCTTCTTTCACAAGCCAATATCTCAAACGATGAAAAGATTTTAGAAGAGGTTGTAAATGTTACCAAGCAACTTCTTGAAGCGTGGAAAGAGGCCACCAATTAGCGATGAAATGGCTGGAAGAATTTAAGATAGCCGTGAGCAATGGCGATGTCGCAAGTCTGGAAAAGCTGATAGAGAATTTTCCGCAGGAATTTGAAAATTTAGAACAGCTCAGCGAGGCTGCAACTCTAACCGAAGGCGCTATAGAGATCATTAAAAGCAAGGTTGATAAGCTAAGCGTGGAGATGAAAAAGCTAAAAGACGCTAGAAATTACATGCAGTAAAAGGCTATTTGAGTAAATTTATAGCTATCTAGCCTTTACTCTTTTCTGTCGATATTTTTTTGAAATTTGCCTATCAAAAATAGCGCAAATTTCAAAATTACAAAGATTACAACAACCCCAAACCAGAAATTTACCAGCTCTTGCTCCAAACTCACAATAAATCCAAAACAGCTACGCTTTGCAAACACAAGATAGTTAAATTTGTAGGATTAAATGCATAAATAAAGGCACGGCGATAAGCCGAGTTCTGTCGTGAGTGATTATTTATCTAATCCAAATTTCGCAATTTGGCTCTAGCGAAGGGTTTAACATAAGACTAAAACCATCCCTTCTTGCTGCAAGTCGGGTTTATATAGCCGCCATGCTTTCGCGTGGCGCTGGTGGGCTCTTACCCCGCCGTTTCACCATCACCGCCGAAGCGGCAGTCTGCTTTCTGTTACACTATCCCTTAGGTTTCCCTAGCCATCCGTTAGATGGGACTTTGTCTTATAGCAGCTCGGACTTTCCTCTTTTAAACCGGAATTTAAAAGCAATCACTTGCCGTGCCGATGAGATTATAGCGACTTTGCGCTTAAAATAACCGCTTCTTCATCCCGAATTAAAATCGCCTCAAAGTTATTTATCGCTTTTAGATCTATTTTCTCGCCAAATTTTGCGATTATATTATTACATGCTTCTTCAAACGGAAATTCGCCCAAGTGAGGCAAAGTATAAAAACTCACCAAATTTAAGCCGCTAAGATCTTTTAGCTCTACTAAATTTTCATCCATTAGGCCTATATACTCGATATCAGGCGATGTTATCACGGCACCTGCCGATTCGCCGATATAAATTTTGCCGCTGTTTACAAGACTCTTTAACTCGCTTATAACTCCCGATTTTTTAAGCTCACTTAAGAGATAAAATGTGTTTCCGCCACATACATAGATGAAGTCGTTTTGGCTAAATTTCTTTAAGATTTGCGCTTTATCACTCGCCGAGATATCAAGCTCATCAACTCTCACGCCGGCACTTTTAAAGCACTCTTTTGCCTCGTCCACGTAGAAATTCACCTCTTCAAATTTGCTCGCCGTTGATATGAAGCAAACACTCTTGCCCTCGCAGTCAAATTTATCCGCAAAGAGCTCAAAGACTCCTGCAAAATAAGAGCACAAAAAGATATTTTTCACGATTTTCCTTTTTGGTTGCTTTTTGATTTTTTAAAATTTTCTTGCTCTTCCTTGATATCGCAAGGATCTTTTATGTATTCGATATTGCCCTCAAGTTCGCTTTCCCACTCAAGCTTACCGTCTTTGTTTTTATCAAATTTTTTAAACTCCGCTTCGCTAAAATCTCCAAATTTAACTCTAAAATTCTCCATACTCTTTACATTTTTCCACTCGTTCATATCAAGTACGCCGTCTAAATCCATATCATTTTCATAGACGAAAGCTTCCGCAGCAGGAGGCGACTCACAAGCCTTTGCAAATCCCAAAAAACAGGATAAACACCCTAAAACAATCACAAAATATCGCATATTCTCTCCTTATTCGAAAATATCCTTATGCAAAATTTCTTCCAAAACCACAGTCGCATAAGAGCCCTTTTGCAAAGTAAAATTTATGCCAAAATGCGCTTTTTCAGGATTGTATTTATATTGAACATTTTCAAGATAGCTCCAAGCAAAACGCCTGCTTCCGCTCATCTTAGCTTCAAATTCACTTGCCTTGCTAAAGATATCATCCTCTATCTTTTTAGCAAGCCCCTCGCTTTTATACGCCCTACTTCCTACGATAAGCCCGCAGCTGGTTCTATCTTTGAGATTAAATTTCTCAACCTCGCTTTGCAAATCCTCACACAAAAAATACTTGCCAAAAGGATAATGCCCCAAAACTTCGCCACGAATTAGCTTAAAAAACTGCTTTTGGCTCTTTAGCTCCCTTATCTCGTCCGCACTCATAAATTTATAAATTTCAGCTAGCTCTTTTGCACTAAATTCATCTGCAAATCGCGAAATTTCGATACGCTTACTAAGCCAGCGGTTAAAAAGATCGCTTTGATAAGCGGAGATTAAAAACTCGCTCATTTTTGGATTTTTAAGCTTTTTGCCATTTAGAGTTCCGTGCTTTAAAATTTCAAATCCACTAGCTGCATTATCGCCAAATTTGCCAAACCTCTGATAGCCAAAATAGTTCGGATATCCGATCTCATCTAGCTTCTTAATAGCCTGCTCAAGCTTAAGAGCATCTGTTGCAAGGACCTTTTTAAGACGGATAAAAAAACTATTGCCCTTTAAATGACCTATTCTTAGCTTATTGTTATGAGCGTTCATATTTAGAATTTTCATTTTATCGTGGCTAAAATTTGCCAAATTCGCCTCAAATTTACGCGGCATAGAGATAAATTGAGTAGTCATCCCCTGCTTATCCTTAAGCCCCGCATAGCCAAATTCTCTTATCTTAATGCCCGTAAAGTCGCTTAAAGCCTTTAAGGCTTCTTGTGTCGTCATATCTTTTTTAGAAATTTCAACGATAAGATGCTCGCCGTCTCCGCTAAATTCGTAAAGCGGTATTTCACGCACCACAAAATCATCCGAATTCTTGCTGAAATAAGCGTTTATAGGAGTGTGAGCTAGTGCGTATAAGGGCTTAAAAGTGGTGTTGTCTTGCATGGGTTTTATATCTTCCTTTTGTGATTTTTCCAAAAATATTTATTTTTACGCGAGCTTTTTTAGCTTCGTTTTTGATCCTGTGCAGATTTTTTTTGCTAAACGTAAAAAGCACCTCGTACTCTTCGCCGCTTAGCATTTGATTTTTAGGGATTTGCTTGATAAATTTCACCGCACAACCGCTTGCCTTGCAAAGCTTAATCAAATCCGCACCAAGCCCATCGCTAATATCCATAGCGGAATTTATAAACTTGCTAGCCGAATAAAAGAATTTATCCCTTAAAATCGGTCTTTTAAAGCGAGAATTTCTACTTACCGCTCCGCCGTTCATCAAGGCTTTTAATCCTTTTAAACTTCCACCAAGCCTTCCGGTAAATGCTATAAAATCGCCTTTTTTAGCACCGCTCCTAAAGATAGGCTTATCGTAAATTCTTGAAACAACGGTTACGCTTATAAAGATTTTATCGCTACTTATCGTATCGCCGCCTATTATCGTTAATCCAAACTCATCGCACGCCTTTTGGATACCTGATTTAAGCAAAGAAATTTCAGCGGGCTTTATCTCCTTAGGAAGTCCAAGCCCCAAAAGCGCGTATTTAGGAACCGCATTCATAACGATAGCGTCTGAGATATTTACGATCATCGCCTTGTAAGAAACCTCATCAAGGCTAAGCCAAGATCTTTTAAAGTGCGTATTTTCGTAAAATAGATCCTTGCTATAGACCCATTTTCCCGCAACCGCACCGTCATCGCCTATAAATGAGTTGCTAAATTTATCGATTATCAGCTGTTCTTTATCCATGCCACATTTTATAAAATTTGACGTTAAAAACTACTTCAAACGTTAGTTAAGCTAAAATTTTATAAACTACTCTTAAAAGGACGGCAGATGCTTGAAGTGAGAATTTTTAGATTTAACGCCAAAAACGATGTGTTAAGATACTACAAACCATATTTTTTTGAAAACTACAACTTTAAAAACTTACAAGATTTACTAGAGGATATTAAAAAAAACGATCCGTATTTTGATTTTGAAGGGGTTAAATTTGTAAAGATAAACGGCGTGGTAGTTAGCCTAGATACTAGCTTTGATCTAATCTTAAACCGTTTTAAGAGCACTCTTATCATAGAGCCTTTAAGCACAAAAAGAGCGGTAAAAGATCTCATCATAAACGATGATGACTTTATGGGGAAAATCAAGCTATTTAGTAAATTTTATACAAAAGAGGATGCTAAATTTTACGAGAGCCTAAAGCCATATTTTTATGCAGGATTTATGAACGAATTTGAGCCAAATTTCATAGGCTCAAGCGCGATAATATTTGCTAAATTTCTATGCGAAAAATATCCTGATAAAAAAGATAAAATTTTAGCCGTCGTAAGCGATAGCAAATTTGGCGTATGGATAGCGGGAGATTTAAAAGAGCGGATATTTTGGAATGATGAAATTTACAAAGGGGCTTTAGAATTCATAAAATCAAATTTAAAAGAGCCCGAAAGAAAACTGCCTGCTCTGAGTGCTGAAATGAAAATAGAAAAACTAAATTTCAAACATGATTTTAAGGATTTTACAATCGCAAGCTACGGTGAAATTTTAGATGATATAAGAAGTCTAAAGGCGAAATTCATCAGCACCGATAGCCAAAATTTGCCTTGCGGATTTGAGTTGATCGGACTAAATGATGAGCTTGCTTTTAAACTTGCCGGCGAAATTTTATTTGACGCGTTTGATAGCGGGGCTGATTTTTTACTGGTTGATAACGAACAAGCCTTTTATATGTTTGATACGCTTTCAAACAAACTGCAAAAATCAATCGGCAGAAGCTTGGAAAAATTTTATATCCTACGCACAGCCGAGCTTGTAAGCCTAGCAAACGGCGAAATTCCAACAAGTATAAAAAATCATAAGCTAAAAGTGAGATTAGTATAAATTTAAAATTCTAATATCTCAAACTTGCTCTTTATGATAATCTAATCTTAAATTTAGCAAATTCCTTTGCAAAAAATTGATTAAGATCCCTTAAACTATCATCATTCATCTCGATTAGCTTGAGGCGGTTTTTCTTGTAAATTTTAATTTTCTTTTTCTTGCGTTTAAGATAAGACGCGGTTTCAAGCCCCCAAAATTCGATATAAACATCATAATCAACCAGATAAAAATCGCTAATCACTCGCTGATTTGCATTCGCCTTTTTCTCGTAGATAAATTTTACTCCGCGATAAAAGAGCCAGTTTGCTATTATAAGCTCCGCCCTACTCTTTACCATATCGCCACTATCGCTTTTATAGTGAGTTTGTTTGATCTTTGTTTTTCGCGAAAGCCTTACTAAAAGAGCTATCAGGATCAAAACAAGTATTAAGATAACGAGAGTTTTTAAGTCTATTTGCAAAAGATCTCTTTAAATTTAAACACCGAATTTAAGCCCCAAGATATTTGCGCCTGATCTCGTCGTTACCTATCATATCTTTTGCAACGCCTTGCATAGCGATTTTTCCGTTTTCAAGCACGTATGCGTAGTCGCTTATCTTAAGTGCTGCAAAGGCGTTTTGCTCGACTAAAAGTATGGTTATACCCTCCTCTTTTAGCCTAACTATGGTATTAAAGACCTCTCCTACTATCTTTGGCGCAAGTCCAAGGCTAGGTTCATCAAGCATAAGTAGCTTAGGCTCGCTCATTAGCGCACGTGAGATGGCCAGCATCTGCGCCTCTCCGCCGCTTAAAGTTCCTGCAAGTTGCTGCTTTTTATCAGCCAAACGAGGAAATAGTCTATACATTTGAGAGCGTAAGTGCTCGTAGTTTTCGTCGTTATTAAAAGCACCCATACGCAAATTTTCATCAACTGTCAAATTTATAAACACCCTCCTGCCCTCAGGAACCAGCGCTATGCCGTGCCTAACAAGAGTATGAGTCTTGTGCCTTCTTGTATCATAACCCAAGAAATTTATCTCGCCTGTCTTTTTTACGCTGTTTAAAAGTGCGTTTAAAGTGGAGGTTTTACCAGCACCGTTTGAGCCGATAAGAGAGACGATATCTCCTGTTTTAACTTCAAAATCTATCCCTTTAACAGCCTCTATAAGTCCGTAATAAACGTGCAAATCTTTAACGCTAATCATTTAATAAAATCTCCCAAATAAGCAGATACGACCTTTTCGTTACGCACAGCATCACTTGGCTTACCCTCAAAAATTACCTTACCGTAATCAAGTACTAAAACGCGCTCGCAAAGGCGGTTTACAAATTTCATATCATGCTCTATAAGCAAAATACTAAGCTTGTATTTTTCCCTAAGCATAAAGATAAGCTCAGCAAGATCTTCGGTCTCTATAGGATTCATGCCTGCCGCAGGCTCATCTAGCAGCAAGAGCTTGGGATTTGTCGCCATAGCTCTTGCTATCTCGACCTTCCTTTGAACCCCGTAACTTAAACTTGTAGCAGGCTCGTTCGTATAACCGCTTAAATTTAGCTCGTTAAGTATATCCATGGCTTTTTCGCGTGCGATTCGCTCCTCTTTATGAAAGCGTCCCATATGCAAAATACTCTCGATAAAGCTATATTTTATATGTCCGTCAAGTCCGATTAAGACGTTTTCAAGCACGCTCATAGAGCTAAAAAGGCGGATATTTTGAAATGTCCTTGCGATACCGTGCTTGACGATCACGTTTGGCTTTTTGCCGTTTAGCGTAACGCCGTTAAATTTAACCTCTCCGCCGCTTGGTTCGTAATTGCCCGTGATGATATTAAAGATAGTCGTCTTACCCGCACCGTTTGGACCTATAAGACCAAAAATTTCACTTTCGTTTACTTGAAAGCTTGTGTCGTTTATAGCAGTTACTCCACCAAATTTCTTGCTGATATTTTTTAGCTCTAAAATCATCGCTTAAGCCTTTTGATAGCCGATCTAGCTACATCCGTTAGCTCTCTTTTGCCAAAAATTCCCTCTCTTGCAAACAGCATAACAAGTATAAGTATGACCGAAAACACAATCATTCTAAGACCTGGCATCGCATCAAATGTATGACCAAACATGCTTATCGGCTCATCTAAAAATCTAAGCCACTCTCCGCCTCCTATCACCAAGATAGTGCCTAAAATAGCTCCCGTCATAGAGCCAAGCCCGCCAAGGACGATGATAATAAGCAGCTGGAAAGTTAGATAAAAATCAAACTCATTCGGCACAATAGAGGCAAATGAGCACGCCCAAAGCCCTCCGCCGACACCTTCTAAAAACGCCGAGGTGCTAAAAGCGGTAGTCTTAACGGCAAAGGTGTTTACACCCATAGCAAGTGCGGCATCCTCGTCATCTCTTACGGCTTTCATCGCGCGACCGAATTTCGAATAAACTATATTTAGCACCATAATAACGCTAATAATAGCAATCCCGCCCGTATAATAAAGCGTAGCGTGCTGAGGTATGGAGCTAAGTCCAAGTGATCCGTTTGTGATAGATGGATAGTTGATAGCTAAAATTTTAATAATAAAACCAAAGCCAAGCGTAACGATAGCAAGGTAATCGCCCCTTACGCGAAATACAGGAAAGGAAAGAATCAAAGCAAGTATAGTAGCACAAACTCCTGCAGCAAGAAGAGCCAGCAAGAAATTTGACGAGTGAAGCCAAAGCACAAATGCTGCAGGACTTTCAAGATCAAACTGATAGTTTTTAGCGTCCGCATCAAGAAGTATAAGAGCCGCTACGTAAGCTCCAACAGCCACAAAGCCGTTTGGCTCAAGCGAAAACTGCCCCGTAACGCCGTTTATAAGGTTGTAACTAACCGCCAAGATAATAAAAATGGCGATATTGTTTAAAACCCTCAAAGAATAATCATCAAAAATATAATGAGATATAACCAAAAAACCCACAGCCAAAGCAAAAAATATGATATGCGTAATCTTAGGAACTCTCATCTAAAACCTACTCTTTTCAAAGTCATAGCCTAAAATTCCCGTAGGCTTAAATATAAGTATAAGAATCAAAAATATAAAAGCAAAAGCATCTTTAAAGCCTGAAAATTCAGGGCTTAAAGATACTACGACAACTTCCGTAAATCCTATGATAAATCCTCCAAGCACGGCTCCGCCAACAGATCCTATGCCTCCAAGAACGGCTGCGGCAAAGGCTTTAAGACCTATCAAAACTCCCATCATAGGCTCGATGGACGGGTAATTTAGCGACCAAAACACGCCGCCGATAGCTGCAAGCATAGAGCCAAGCGCAAATACTATAGCGATGATTAAATTTGCGTCTATCCCCATTAAATTTACGGTATGGATATCAAAGGCAAGCGCTCTTATCGCCATGCCGTATTTAGTTCGGTAAAGTATAAAAAGCGTAATAGCCAATAAAACAAGAGTGATGATAGGAACAAAAACCGCGCTCATAGCCAAAGTAACATCTCCAAACGTTAAAACCTTTTGCAGATATTGTGGTATGACAAAGGCTTTAGCCTCGCTACCAAAAATCACGTTAAATAGATTTTCAAGTAAAAAACTAATGCCAATCGCAGTAATCAGTAGCGAAATTCTAGGCGCTTTACGAAGCGGCTTATAAGCTATCGTATCTGTTATGATACCAAGAGCTGCGCATATGGTTACAGCAAAGACAACCGCCGCGATAAATGGCAAATTTAAAGAAACCATACCAAAAAAGCAGACATAAGCTCCAACCATCATGATATCGCCGTGAGCGAAATTTATAAGCCTTAAAACCCCATAAACCATAGTATAGCCTATGGCAATAAGCGCATACATACTGCCAAGGCTAAAACCGTTCACCATATTTTGTAAAAATAGTGAAAATTCCATCATCACTCCGAGTTTAAAGTATTTAAATTTTAAGGATTAACGTTTGCTTTAAACGTCGGTTTGCCGCCAACTATCTCTTTCATGACGACAGAGCGGATAGCATTTCCCTTAGAGTCTATACTGATCACACCCGAAACGCCTGAAAATTCTTTAGTTTGGTGAATTTGATCATTTACACAAACAGAATCGCTAGGATCTGCGCACTTATCCATAGCCTCAACCATTACAAAATAAGCGTCCGCTCCAAGAGCCGTAAAGCCTGCTATATCTCTTGTACCTTTATCTTTTTCATACTCGTCTAAAAATTTCTTTGAAAGCTCTGTAGGAGGGTTTGAAGCGTCAAACGAATCGCTAAAGATAAACCCGTCTACCGAATCTCCGCCAAGCTCTATGAAGGTTGGATTTGCCACACCGTCTGATCCAAGCATAGGTTTATATAAATTTATTTGCTTGGCTTGGCGCGCTAGCAAAGCCGCTTCCGGATGATACGTAGGCACATAGACGAAGTCTGGATTTTGGCTTTTTATCTGTGAAACTATCGCCTTAAAATCCTTATCTCCGGAGCTTATTCTAAGCTTTGTTAAAACTTTCCCGCCGTTTTTGGTAAATTCAGCCTCAAACGTCTTAGCAAGCCCAAGAGAATACACCTGCGCTTGATCCACGACGATAGCTGCAGTTTTATATCCTAGATCCTTTGCCGCAAATTCAGCCGCAGCCTTGCCTTGAAATGAGTCCATGAAGCAAACTCTGCTACCGAATTTCACATTATCTAGAAGCTTATCCGATGTCGCAGCAGGAGCTATTACGGGAATTTTGTTTTTATCCGCTATCGCCATTACCTGCATAGTGTTAGCTGTTATTAGCTCGCCAATGATACCTACGGCTTTATTTTGCGAGATAGCCCTTGTAGTGGCGTTTGAAGTCTCAACCTTCTCGCCTCTAGTATCAAGCAAAACAACCTTGATCGTATCGCCGTTTTTTAGAGTCGGACGCATTTTATTTGCCAAAGCTACACCCTCATAAGCCGTCTGTCCGTAAGCCGCAACAGCGCCTGTTACCGGCATAACCGCAGCTATGGTTATCTCTTTTGCAAAGCCAAACGAACTGATAGCCGCCAAAGATAGCGCTAAAGTAGTTATCTTTTTCATTTTTACTCCTTAATAATTTATGTGTTACATTATATTACAAATTTAAGAGCAAATGAGTGATTTTGATACTATTATGATAATTTTAAATGCTCATTAGTTAAGAATTTACTCAATCTATATAAAAGTTATTGTTAATTAGTAACATTTTAGTAGGATATCTTATAGCAAAAAGAATTGTAAAAAATAAAAATATAAAATTTTACGCCCGAATTTAACAAATTTACTCAATCAAATTCGGGCAAGGGCGTAATCTATCCAAATATCTCAAATTTTTTAAACAGCTTCTCATCGTTTTCAACGATACCGCGCTCAATGAGGCTTCTTACGACTTCAGGAGTACAATCGGTCTGCTTTGGCCACCCTCTCTCATAGCCATCCTCAATCCCTTTTTGCGTAGCATCCACAAAAACCACGCTTTGTTTTATGTATATATCGCGCATAGCGTCTATGTTGTTAGTAACTCGCCAAACGAGCATATATGGATTTTCAAGATAGTTTTCAGCTCCTACGAAAACAACTATTTTAAAGTACTCTTTAAGCTGCATAAATTTATCAAGCGTCTCTTTTACAGGGCGTTTTTTATCGTATTTGATGACGCAGATAGGAGATTTGGTATCGGTTTTAAACTGCTTAACCTCAAGAACATCCTCATCAATCTCTTTAAATTTCTCAAGTAAAGTATCATCGGCTAAAATTTCCACCTCGCCTTCGCTAAAGTCCGCAGTAGCGTCTATGCCAAGCTTGCCTCCATAGCAAGAATTTGGGCTGGCATGGTCAAGCTGATCACAAACTCCTTCTGTTATCAAAAGCCCTTTTACTCCAAATCTGTTTAAAACATAATCGGTAAATTTATCATACTCGCTAGGATTTGGTGCGCTCTCATCGACAAACACCGCATGCTTGACAAAGCTCATCTGCCCAACACCCCAAAATGCGTGCATAGCCTGCTTGGCATGCCCCGGATATAGCGTCTCAAGCTTTGCTAAGATAAGGTTGTGAAACACTCCGTTTTCAGGCATATCATAATCAATCAACTCAGGCACCGTAGTCTGAAGAAGCGGTAAGAAAATTCGCCCCGTAGCCCAACCCATATACTTATCCTCAAGTGGCGGCTTGCCCACAACGGTCGCATGAAAAATCGGCTCGCGCTTGTGCGTAATCGCCGTAACATCCATCACGGGAAAAGGCTCAATCGGCGTGTAAAAGCCCGTATGATCACCAAAAGGTCCTTCAAGCTCGGTTTTAGAAGTATCAACAAATCCTTCAATAACAAAATCCGCATCATGCGGAATATAAATTTCATTTGTAAGTGATTTTACGAGTTTTGCAGGTGATTTGCGGATAAAACCGTAAAGAAGCAGCTCAAAAATTCCTTTTGGAAGCGGAGCCTGACCGCACCAGATATAAAGCGGATCACCGCCGATCGCTACGGATACGGGCATCTTCTTGCCGGCACGCTTATACTCGTTAAAAAAATTTGCGCCGTCTTTATGTATCTGCCAATGCATTCCAAGGCGATTTTTATCGTAAATTTGCAAGCGATACATACCCAAATTCGCAAGCTCTCCATCAAGACTTTGGGTATAAACTTGCCCCATCGTGATAAATGCGCCTCCATCAAGCTCCCAAGTCTTAAGCACAGGCAAGCTAAAGAGATCAACCTCATCGTCTTTAAATTTCACCTGCTGGCACTCGCCTTCGCCTTTTATGCGCTTTGTAAATACATTTCTTAAGCCAAAAAGATAGCTCATGAAATTTAGCTTTTGCGCAAAACCCTTTGGCTTTTTTGGCTTTAAAAGATTTGAAATTTCCTTAGCCACCTCATCAGGATCTACTCCCATTATAAGCTTGGTCGCTTCAAAACTTCCAAATACATTTGTAATCACGGGAGCAAATTTACGACCCGATTTTTTACAAACAGGATTTGTAAAAAGCAACGCCTTACTATCAGGCTTTTTAACTTCAATGTAGCTTGCATGTGCTATCTCAAGGTCTATATCTACGGGCTTATCAATGATTTTTAAGAGATC
This sequence comes from Campylobacter sp. RM15925, assembly GCF_012978775.1. Lineage (NCBI taxonomy): Bacteria > Pseudomonadati > Campylobacterota > Epsilonproteobacteria > Campylobacterales > Campylobacteraceae > Campylobacter > Campylobacter sp. RM15925. Next base: position 90,137 of record NZ_LIWP01000005.1, on the reverse strand, counting down.
ATGCTGCTTTAATAAATCAATATACTTTTGCATAAATTTTCCTTGTTTTGTTTTATGTCATCTTAAAAAGATACCATTTGGGAGCAATCTTTTCTATCATTATATAGAGATTTTCATGCATAAGCGGAGCGTCCTCTTCTTTTTCTACTCTAAAAAATCCGACTATATTATCAACCATACCGCCGACTACTATCCTAAAAACATCGTCGTTATTTTCTATATGCGATAGATGTAAGAATTTCAAAATTCGCTCTATTTGCTCATCTTTGTCTGAAAAATTTGAGCCGTAAATTTCAAAAATTCGCTCAAATTTATGCAAATTTTCTTTGCCGAATTTGATAAGCTCACTGTCTTTTTCCACAGTAAGTTTTAAATTTTCAATATCAAGATCTTTCCTCTGCTTATCACTAATCTTTTCATAGTGATAAATCAGATCTTTTATAACGCCTGTCATCGCCAGAGATCTAACTGCATAAATTCCGTCTTCAATCATATAAACATAAAGATCAAAATGCTCGCTGTCGTCATTTGAGCTTAAGCCAACTCTAAAAACATCAAATTCATAACCTCTACCAAGAGGAGTTATCTCGGTTATATAAAAACCTTTAATATTAAAATCATGATTTCGCTTAGCGGCTTCACCTCTAAAATGATTAGCTTTATCAAAATTCGGATTTGTAAAAAGCTCTTTTATGATATCTACATTTGAACTTCCAAAAGCAATAGCAAAGCTTAAACCTAGGGCCGCAAGCGCTCTCATGCCTCGTTTGCCATCTCTTCGGCTCGCCTTAAAAGATCCTTGGCGCCCTTAGAGATAAATTCGCGCGCAAGCTCTTTGCCGGCAGTTGCAAATTCGCTCTTTGCGACGGTTAAGCTCTTTTGTAAAACTTCGCTTCCGTCAGGAAGTCCTACGATGGCATTTATATGAATTTGCTCTTTATCAAGCTTTGCATTTATGCCGATAGGCACTTGACAACCGCCCTCAAGCAGCGTTACGAAGTCGCGCTCTACGGTTGTCTCTATAACGGCTCTTTCATCACGCAAAAACTCTATGGCTTTTAAAATTTCCTCGTTTTCTACAGCCTCTATCCCAAGCGCACCCTGCCCCATCGCAGGTATCATCTGATTTAGTTCAAACGGATAGATAAATTTTACCTCTTCTTTTAAATTTAGGCGATTTATGCCCGCCATGGCTAGGATAATTGCGTCAAATTCGCCCTCTTTTAGCTTTCTTAGTCTGGTTTGGACGTTTCCTCGAAGCGAGATGATTTCTAAATCAGGACGCATTCTTAAAAGCTGCATTTTGCGCCTTAAGCTCGTAGTTCCTAATTTGGCACCCTTAGGCAATTCTTCAAATTTAGAGTATTTTTCGCTTATCATCGCATCTCGCACATCCTCACGCGAGCAAATAGCGGCAAGAACGAGCCCATCAGGAAATGCCACGGGCACGTCTTTTAGACTATGAACCGCGATATGCGTTTCGCCTTTTAGCATACTATCTTCAAGCTCTTTGGTAAAAAGTCCCTTGCCGCCGATCTTAGCAAGCGGAGTATCAAGTATAACGTCGCCTTTTGTCTTCATGCCTACAAGTTCTACGTCTATATCCTTATGAAATTCTAAAATTTTAGCCTTTATATGCTCGCTTTGCCACATTGCAAGGATGCTTTTTCTCGTTGCTATTTTTAAATTTTTCATTTTTTACCTTTATTTATATTTGCGCTCTTCTTCGACAACTTCAACATCTATGATTTCGCCTTCCTCACTGCTTTTTTCATTTTTATAGCTACGAAATTCGCCGCTCTGCTCGCTTTTTAAAGATGGATTTTTAAAATTTGAAAATAGAGCAAAGATCACAAGGATAACGCCTAAAGTATCCGTAGCAACACCCGGAAGAAATAGAAAAAATCCGCCTATAGGCATTCCTAAGACACCAAAAAGATCGCTCGGCTTAAGAAGCAGTATCCTTGAAAAAAGCTGGAAAAATCCAACTCTAAACATAAAAAACATCCCCAAAACAGCCGTAGAGATAACCTCTAAAACAAGAGTTAAAAATCCATACTCGCTAATAAAAAAATAAGCGCATATCGCTTCAATTGCGACATAAGGCATAAAAAGAAATCTTAGCATAACGCCTCTTTGATCTTTGCTAAAATTTCATCTTTTGCAATGGAAGTCTTTTGCAAATTTGCTCGATTTATAAACTCGACTTCGCCGCCTTCAAGACCTTTTCCGATTACGACTGCATAAGGAATTCCGATAAGTTCAAATTCACTCATCTTAACGCCAAATCTCTCATTTCTATCATCAAGCAGAGCCGAAATCCCAAAGCTTTTAAGCTCACTATAAAGCTCGTTTGCAAATTTTACTCCCGCTTCATCTTTTAAATTTGAGATTATGATATGAACATGAAAAGGCGCACACTCCTTTTTCCAGATACAACCCTTTTCATCATGGCTGGCTTCTATCATAACGGCAACCAAACGACTAACTCCGATACCGTAACAACCCATATAAAAAGGCTTGGCTTTGCCGTTTTCATCAAGGAACGTCGCATTCATCGCGGCTGAGTATTTCTGTCCAAGCTGAAAGATATGCCCTACCTCAATGCCTTTGCTAACGCTGAGTTTTCCGCCGCAATGCGGACATCTGTCGCCTTGCTTGACTTCTGCTAAATCCTTAAATCTATCCGAGTTAAAGTTAGTAACGCTAACGCCCACGAAGTGATAATCCTTCTCGTTGGCTCCGCAAATCATCTGCGTTTCGCCCTCTAGCTCTTTATCGATAAAAAACTCCACGCCGCTAAGTCCGACCGGTCCGCAAAATCCCGCCACGATACCAGCTTTTAAAATCTCCTCTTCGTTAGCATCCATTATCTCAAGCGCTGCGCACGCATTAGTAGCCTTAACCTCTTGAAGCTCGTCATCGCCACGGATAAAAAACACTACGATCTTTTCTTCGTCTTTATAAATAGCCTTTTTTATCACCGCTTTTATGGTATAAAATTCGCTAACTCTAAAAAATTCAGCTATGTCCTTTATGGTTGTTGCATTAGGAGTATAAAATTTGCTCGCATCGGCTTCAGGCCTTTGGGCATCGCTAGTTCGCTTTTGTCTTTTGGCAGCTTCTATATTTGCTGCGTATTTACAGCTATCACATACTAAGATATCGTCTTCGCCGTTGTTTGCAAGAACCATAAATTCCTTGCTTCCGCTTCCGCCTATCGCTCCGCTATCTGCTTCAACCGCACGGAAATTTAGCCCCAAACGGGTAAAAATTCTCGAGTAGGTCTCTTCCATAAGATCAAATTCGCGCTTTAGATCTTCTTCGTTTACATGAAAGCTATAAGCATCTTTCATCAAAAATTCACGGCCTCTAAGCAGTCCAAAGCGAGGGCGCGCCTCATCTCTAAATTTGGTATTTATCTGATACAAATTCAAAGGCAGCTGCTTATAACTAGTAACTTTACCACGCACAAGAGCTACAACCGACTCCTCGTTCGTAGGGCTTAGAACAAAGTCGTTTTCTTTGCGATCCTTAAACCTCAAAAGCTCTTTGCCAAATACATCAAATCGCCCACTCTCTTTCCAAAGCTCGCCGCTTGTGACCATACTCATGGAAATTTCTTGTGCTCCTGCGTTATCCATCTCCTCTTTAACGACGCTTTTTATCTTATCAAGCACGATTTTACCAAGCGGCAAGAAGTTATAAAGCCCGCTTCCAGTCTGCTCGATAAATCCGCCCCTAAGCAAGTAGATATGACTTGGCAAGCTGGCGTCTTTTGGCGCTTCCTTTGAGGTAGGTGCGTATAATCTTGAAAATTTCACTACTCGTTCTCCCATTCAAATTCTTCATCTTTTATCTGCGCTTCATCGGACACATCAAATATCGTTCCGACAAGCTTTGCCGTTATATCGGCCTTCGCACCCTCTGAAAGGTGTTTTAAATTCACCGTAGGCTTATGCAAAAACGCCTTAAAAACCTGATGTATCAAGCGATATGCCTCATCCTTGTCGGAATTTTTAAGGTAGCCCTTTTTTATCGCCTTTTCAAGCTCCCTTTGAGCGCACTGCTTAGCCTGTTCTCTTATGCCTTTTATAACGGGCGTTACCGCAAGCTCTCTTATATGCTTATAAAACTCAACTGTATGTTTGCCCACTATACCGTAAGCTACTTGAGCCTGCTCTTCTCTTAGGGCTAAGTTTTTATTTACGATCTCCTGCAAGTCGTCAACCGCGTAAATTTGCACCTTTTCGCTAGGAGTTACGGCGATATCCCTAGGGACAGCGATATCAAAGAAATATCTTGTAAATTCCCGCTCCTTAATCATCGTATCATCTATAATCGGATAAGGCGACGCTGTAGCCGAAAAGATCATCTGATATTTATTTACGTATTCTTTTAAATTTTCTAAACTATCATAGGCGTTATTGCACCCCAGCGACATTGCCAAGCTCTTAGCACGCTCGATATTTCTGCTAAGCACTTTTACTCTGGCACCGTTGCTGATTAAGTGTTTGGCTGCAAGCTCCGCCATCTCTCCTGCGCCAATTATCAGCGCCATAGCTCCGCTTATGTTTCCGCCAAGCAGCTCTTTAGCCTTTGCAACCGCTACACTTGAAACCGATATCGGATTTTTAGAAATTTCAGTCTTATTTCTAACTTCCGCGGCGCACTTAAAGGCATGGTCTATCGCCATATTTAGCTTTACACCGCAACTTTCGTTCGCACAGGCAAATCTAAAAGCCTCTTTAAGCTGACCTGCTATCTGAGTTTCTCCGATAACCAAACTATCAAGCGAGCTGGCTACCGCAAAAAGATGGTGTATCGCACCATTATCCTCGTAAATATCGGCTCTGCTTTGCAGCTCTTCGTAGCCAATCCCGCAAAGCACGGCTATGCACGATAAAATATGCTTGCTTGCCCCATCAAGCTCTTTTACGTTTGCCATGATCTCAACCCTGTTACAGGTACTTAAAACCATGCATTCGTTTATGTTTGAGCTTGATTTTAAAAGCCTTAAAATTTCCGTTTTACGCTCCACATTTGAAAACGACAATCTCTCGCGAACAGAGATGTCTGTATTTTTATGCGTGAAGCTCACACTTGAATAATGCATTAAAATTCCCTATCAATCATACTTCTAACTATATCTTTAAGCCCGTCTAAGCCAAATTCTTCTATGCTTTTTATAGCCTCTTCGCCTAGATCTTTAGCCTCTTTTATAGAGCGTTTTATGATATTAAATTCGCTCATCTTAGCCTTTACCCATTCGTTTTCTTCGTTGCTTAACTCTTTTTTAAAGAGATTTAAAAGCCTGTTTTTGCCTTCTTGGTCTAAATTTTCATAAAGATAGATATAAGGAAGCGTGGTTTTTCCCTCTTTAAAATCGCTTAAATTTGGCTTTCCAAGAGTTTTTGCATCTTGGGTTATATCTAATATGTCATCGATTATCTGAAAAGCAAGTCCTAGATTTTTACCGTAAATTCTAAATTTACTCTCATCAAGACCCGCCAAAATAGCTCCTACGGCAGAGCTAGCCTCTATAAGAACGGCGGTTTTATAATAAATCATCCTTTTATAGGATTCTTTGTCGGCATTAAAAGAATTTGAAAGCTCCACATCCATCATCTCGCCGATACTTAATTTGCATACCGCATCAGATATTACGCTTGCGATTTTCTCGCCGAATTTACAAAGCTCAAAAAATCCCTTAGAGTAAAGTATATCGCCAAGCATTATGGCGTTTTTGGCTCCGAATTTTGCATTGATACTAGCTTTGCCTCGCCTAGTATCAGATCCGTCTATCACGTCATCGTGAAGCAAGCTTGCAAGATGAATCAGCTCAATAACGGCACAAATTTTAAGGCTCTCTTGAGTTTCGCCCGCTATCTTTAAAATCAGCTTTGAACGAAGCTTCTTGCCGGAGCTAATCTCACTAAAAATCTCATCTGCGCGCTCATAGCCAAGCTCTGCTATAAAGCCTCTCATTATTTCATCAATCTTATCCATAAAACCCCTTATTTACTGCCTTTTGGGATCTTTAAATTCGATCTCAAGGCGTCTTGGCTCATCTTTTATATAAACTTTAAAGTTCGCTTTCGCGTCCTTAAAATTCTCAAATTCAAGAAGTAGCCAAGCTATGTCGTTTGGCGGCATTTTGTAATCGGGAATAAGGCTTTGCTTATAAGATCTAAGACCTCTTCTAAGCGAAAGAACAAGCTGTCTTGGATAATTTCTATATCGAGTATGGACTATGATGTTAGTATTATCAAAAAGCGTCCATCTAAAGTCAAAACTATCGCGATCGCTAGTGCCTTTTTCGGTTACAAAAACCCTTGCCCACTCGTCTTTCTTAAGCTCGAAAAGATGCTCTTCTTCAAAGGCGATATTTGCCGCTTGCAAGGGCGCTAAAAAAACAAAAAAAACGAATAGTATTTTACTCATTTTGACTTAAAATATCCCCACTAATCCCGATATAGATATCGTTCAAGCTATCGTGAATTTCGGTTTGATTTTGTGTTATAAAAGCATTTTGCGCAATTTCGTTAAATCCGCTTTGTTCGCAATATATACTCATCGCTACGAATTTTTCAAGAAGTTTTTCTATTTCGTTTTCTACTAAATTTCTGTTTGCGTTAAATAAAATATCAAAAAATTTATCTCTTGGATTTTGAGCAAAGATATCATAATCCATAAATTTCCTTTAAATAAATTTTAAATTTATTATAGCCAAACAAACTTTTATTTTGATTATAAAAGACGCTTTTTTATTATGTATATATTTAAATAAAATAATATTAAATAATAATTTTATATAAATACGAATTAGAAATTTGCAAGCTGATTTTTTGTATTTTTAAAAAGTGCCAGAGCAAATATTAATATTAAATAGATTGACAAAAAATGATATGACAAGTTAAAATAACAATACAAATATTTTTAATATCGGCTTGAGCTATAAAATGAATCTTGCAAGAAGAAAAATATATATCGGTAAAATACCAGCGATTTTATGGGGTCAGTCATGCGAAAAAATATGCATCTACATACACGGACAATACGGCAACAAAGAAGAAGCGGAATTGTTTTCAAAAATAGTATGCAAACACGGCTGGCAAGTTATTAGCGTTGACTTGCCTGAACACGGCGAAAGAGTGTATGAAAAAGATAAGTTTAATCCTTTAAATGTGGTTGCGGAATTAAAATCACTTATGAATTTTATCAAAAATAGATGGTCTAAAATATCTCTGTATGCAACCAGTATAGGCGCTTATTTTAGCATACTGGCATATAAAAATGATAAAATTTATTCTTGCTTATTTGTATCTCCAATTTTAGACATGAAGAAGTTGATTTTAGATATGATGTCCTACGCCAATGTAACAGCTACTCAACTAGAACAATGCAAAATTATCAAAACAGATTTTGGACAAATCCTTTCTTGGGAATATTTTAAATATGTTTTAGACAATCCTATTGAAAAATGGGATTTACCTACCGAAATACTATATGGCAAAAAAGATGAGATGGTTAAAATAGATACCATAATTAAATTCGCCAGTAATTTTAATTGTTCTGTGACGATATGCAATGAAGCAGAACACTGGTTTCATACAGAAAAACAGTTAAGATATTTGAAAATTTGGATATTGGAAAAATTTTGTAAAGACAAGAACTTTTCCTGAAGAAATTTGGAGTGAAATTTTAAAGTTATAAAAAGATAAAAATTAAAATTTGGCTTAATTTTAATATATTTTAAGCCAAATTTATATGTAAAATAATTTGTATTTTTATATGTATTATTTTATGTAGTTACTACAAAGTCTCGATATGTTGCCATGCTTTTTGGGTATCGTATATATTTATAGCATCCTTACTCTTAGCTCCAAACCCCCAACATACGTTTATATAATCCACTTTGGCATTAATAGCCGCAAGCTCATCTTTATAACTATCTCCCACAAACAAAACCTTACTAAATCCACCCATATCCTTAAGCAAATTTATCATAGTCGGATCAGGCTTTTGAGGCACATCCTTACTAGCCCCTATGATATGATTAAAATATTTATAAATATTACTTTTTATTAAAATATCTTTTAATGTTTCGTTGGGTGCATTACTGGCAAGTGCTACGAAATAGTTTGCCTCTACACATTTTTTAAGCAGTTCGTCCACTCCTTGATAAGCTCTTGCATACTTATCATAATTTATCTTAAATTTGGCCTCAAAGCCGTCTCGAAGTCTTGAATTTATGACGTTTAATCCATAAAATTCCTTGCCGAGATCTCGCCCTACTTCGTTTATAGCTCTTAGTATAAATTCCTCGCTCAGATCACTCTCAAATCCAAGCTCTCTACGCACTTCATTTACCGTAACACAAATGGCCTTTGAGCTATCTATCAAAGTGCCGTCCATATCAAAAATTATCGTTTTCAATCTTCATCCTTGTATCTGTTTTTATGTTTATCTTTTTTATATGTTTTGGAATTTTTTAGCTTTTCAAGCGAATTTGCCGCGTCCAAAAGTTCATTTCTATCATTATTTGCGATGATTAAATTTACAAATTTTTCAAGCGCTTTTGAATAAGCCGAATCAAGATAGACAGGCTCTATTTTAGCCAAAATTTCGGCATTTTTAGCTACTCTTAAGCGAAATTGCTCCTCATCATAATCCTCTCTTTTAAGCCCGCTTATAGCCGACTTTGCAAATTTTTCAAGTCCGCGCAAGTACTTTACGCGCCTAAATTTATCATATCCCACATTGTTCATCTAAATCTCCAAACAAAAATACAATTATACCCTACTTTCGCACTTTGAATTTAAGCCTAAATTTTAATTTCCAAAACGAAAGTGTTAATAAAATGTAACCTTTTTATCTGTATAATACCGAAATTTAAATTTACCACAAAGGCAAAAAAATGAAGCAAGAAACTATTGCCACCCACTTTGGCTACGATAGCAAAACAGGTACAGGCTCGATGGCGATACCTCTTTATCAAACTACGGCTTACAATTTTGGCACCGCAGAAACTGCCGCAAATCGCTTTGCGCTAGCGGAACTTGGACCTATCTACACAAGACTAAACAACCCTACCACAGATATATTTGAGGCTAGAGCGGCGGCTCTTGAAAACGGTGTGGCGGCTATAGCTACCGCAAGCGGTCAAGCTGCTATATTTTATGCAGTTTCAAATATCGCAGCGGCAGGAGAAAACATCATCGTAGCCAAGAAAATTTACGGCGGATCAAACTCTTTGTTTCACCACACGCTAAAGAGATTTGGCATAGAAGCAAGAGCTTTTGATAGCGACAACGCGGACGATCTTGAAAATTTGATAGACGGTAAAACCCGCGCGATATTTTTTGAAACGCTCTCAAACCCTCAAATCGCCATCCCAAATATCGAAAAGATAGTCGCTATCGCAAGCAAACACGGCATTATAACAATAGCCGATAATACCGTGCCTACGCCGATATTATTCCGCCCTATAGAGCACGGAGTGGATGTCGTAGTACATAGCGCAAGCAAATACATGAGCGGTCAAGGGCTTAGTATCGGCGGAGTAGTGGTTGCCGGTAAAGGGCTAAATCAAAAGATAATAACAAGCGCAAGATACGCACATTTCAAAGGTCCGGACGAGAGCTATCACGGACTCATATATGCAGATCTTACCGAGAATTTTGATATATATACACTTAGAATGAGACTTTCGCTTATCCGCGATATAGGCGCTACGATTTCTCCGTTTAACTCTTGGCAGCTTATTCAAGGGCTTGAAACGCTTGCTATTCGTATGAAAAAGCACTCGGAAAACACGCTAAAAATCGCTGAATTTTTAAATTCTCACAAAGAGGTTAAGAGCGTAACATACCCTGGACTTAAGAGCGATGCGGGATATGAAAGAGCTCAAAAATACTTTGACGGCGGTATGGCAAGCGGACTGCTTTGCTTTGAGGTTGATAGCTTTGAGAAGGCTAAAAAAGTGCTTGATAAAGTTAAAATTTTTAGCATTGTCGTTAATATCGGCGATTCAAAATCCATCATCACCCACCCGGCTTCAACCACACATCAGCAAATTCCACCTAGCGAACTAACTAAGATCGGAGTGCCTGCAGGACTTATCCGCCTAAGCATAGGCATAGAGGATACAGATGATTTGATCGAAGATCTAAAACAGGCTTTAGAAGCGTAAGTTTAAAATCTACGAGAGAGTTTAAACTCTCTCACTTTTAGCTAATCTTTCATTTTAATCTTAAAAACAAGCTATAATTATTTTATAAACTGAAAACTGTTTCTTAAGTTTTATCAAATATCCAATCAATACACATCACTAAAAATGAAAGAGTGGCAATGCTAACCATTATTTTAATACTTATAATTTCTTTTGCTTGAGGTATAGTGATAAATCAAATTTATAATAGTACTATTTGTTGATATTATCAATCGTAGCATATACAAGTACAAATGCAATATTAGCAAAGACTATGAAATTGTTGTAGTTGATAATAATTTTACTATAAGCAACTTAGAAAGTATGTATGTAAAATTTTCAAATAATCAAAGTGATTTTAAATTTACGCAAAAAATTAATTCTATTAATGTTTACAAAGACACAAACGCAACTAAAATAATAGCTAAAATTTATAACATACACTGCCAAAATTCACTGATTTTATCAAGTATTCAAAGAGAAATATATGGAACTAGCGGTGGTTTATCTTGTGGCTATGTCAAAACCGGATTGCTTAAATACAACTATGAAATAAAGCAAATTTTGAAAGATAACCTACTAAATAATAATGCAAAAACTATATCAAAATTCTAATTCTGCGGAACAAAATAAGTTTTTAGAATTTCGTTGTATTTGTTTTCATCTTCGCATTGAATAAGCAACAAATCTCCCTCTTCGAATACCGATGAGCCCGTAGGCTTGATGTATTCACCCTTGCGTTTGATAAGTAGGATAAGAAAATCACTCGGCAACTCAAGCTCGGCTAAGTTTTTTTCGATGATCTCAGAGCCAAAATGGATAGTATGCTGCCTTAAAGTCTGATAAAAGATAGGCAAATTCGACGCTTCTATGTCTTCTGCCTTTTCGCTATCATCCTCCACTCCGCATTTTTTAGCTACAAATTCAAGCGTCGTTCCTTGGATCACTATAGAAATAAGAACGATAAAAAATATAGTATTAAAGATAAGATCGGCATTTGGCAGCTTGCTTCCGTAAGGATATGTTGCAAGCACTATGGGAACTACTCCGCGAAGCCCGACCCAAGAGATAAATATCTTTTCGCGTATTGCGTATCTTGAAAACATAAGCGAGATAAAAACCCCTATCGGACGCGCGATAAACATAATCCAAAGCGCGATAACAAACCCCATAAGCGCAACCGACGGCAATGCCGAAGGAAACACAAGAAGCCCTAGCGTAAGAAACACAACTATCTGCATCGTCCAAGCGATACCGTCGTGAAAACCTACTAAATTTTTCTTATGTGCAAATTCTTTTTTATTTATGAAAATTCCTGCGATATAAACCGCCAAAAAGCCGTTTCCTCCGACTTTAACTGAAAGAGTGTAAAGAAGCAGGACCCAAGCTATGGAAAAAACGGGGTACAGCCCCCAGTATTCAAGCCTAAGCCTGTTAAAAATAGCGGGCATCAGCACCCCAAATATATATCCCATAACTCCACCCAGCAAAAACTGCTCAAGCAAGACAAGCGCCACATCAGCAGGCGCAGGTATGGTGGCAAGCGATATCATTTGAATGATAGTCATGGTTAAAAATATCGCCATCGGGTCGTTTGAGCCTGATTCTAGCTCAAGTAGCGGTCCTAGGTTGTTTTTAAGCGAAATTTCTTTAGCCTTTAAGATAGCAAACACCGCAGCAGCATCGGTTGAAGAGATAATCGCGCCAAATAAAAACGCCTCCATCCACGAAAAATCAAGCAGATATTTCACTATCACGGCAACGCCGCTAGCAGTTAGCGCAACGCCTATTGTAGCAAGGATTATGCCATTTAGCATGACGGGCTTTATGGCTTTAAATTTCGTATCAAGCCCACCTGCATAAAGTATAAATATAAGTGCGATGGTGCCCACATCTTGAGCTACTTTCTGATTGCTAAATTCAATTCCAAGCAACCCGTCAGATCCGGCCAGCATACCAACGGCAAGAAATACTATAAGTGACGGGATGCCGAATTTATCTGAAATTTTGCTAAATACGATACTAGCTATCAACAAAATAGCAAAAAATAGCAAAAAATTTTCCAACTCTCACCCCGTAACTATACTCAAATTTGGACTTTAAATTTAATTATTACATAAATCAAATTTCAACTCTAGTCTTATATATAAGCCCGCTTACAATAGGCTTTTGCTATAAAAATTATATCAAAAGCAAGCTTATTTTATTTAAATTTTATCCTTTTCTTCGTAAAAGATAAGATCAAAGCTGTTTTTGCGCTTTACCAGAGCTTTTTTAGACAGTACACTTCCCGCACTTGAGAGTCGTTCTATCTCACCTCTCATCTCATCCACGGTTTGCTCGAACTGATCAAGCTGCTCTTTTAGCTGAAGGATGATATCAACGCCTGCTAAATTTACGCCCAAATCACGCGTTAAGCGAAGTATCATCTTGATTCTGTCCAAATCCTTTTCAGAATAAAGCCTCATTCGCCCATCCGTCCTTGAAGGCTCTACAAGCCCCTCACGCTCGTATTGACGCAAGGTTTGGGGGTGTATGCTAAGTACTTTTGCCACTACGCTTATCAAATAAACCGGTTCATCATATCCACGCATTTTATCTCTCCGGAAGTTTTTCTTTCATAAGTTGTATCAAATTTTCATCAAGCGAATTTACGTCAGGAAGCCCCACTCTGGCCCTTAGATACAAATCTCCATAAAGTCCGCTCTTGCGGTTTTTTACTCCATACCCTTTGAGCCTGATCTTTTGTCCTGTCTTTGAATTTTCAGCTATCTTTATCGTCACATCTTTTTGCAGTGTAGAAACAGCGAATTTGCCGCCAAAAAGCATTATTTTAAGCGGAATTTCAACATCTTTATAAAGATCGTCGCCATCTCTTTCATACTCACTGCTTTCATCCACGCTTACGGTTAATATAAGATCGCCGGTGCCAGCGTTTTTAGAAGTTTTGCCTTTGCCTTTTATGCGAAGCTTCTCACCGTCGTTTATACCGTTTGGAATTTTGATTTTTAAGCTTTCGCCATTTAAATTTATCCTATGCTCTCCGCCTAAAACCGCGACTTCAAACGGTATATTAACTCTTGCTTTTATATCTAGATCCTGAGCAAAACTGCCAAACCCGCCATCAAAATCACTGCTTGAAAATCCGCCAAACCCGCCGCGAGAAAAGCTACTAAAGCCTCCTGCCGCACTACCAAATCCGCCGCTAAAGATATTTCTTAAAATTTCGTTAAGATCACCCATATTAGCAGAGCTGCTTGCAAAATCATGGAAATTTTGACCGCCAAACATCGCATCGCCATATTGGTCATACTGCGCTCGTTTTTTATCATCGCTTAAAATTTCATAAGCGGCATTTATCTCTTTAAATTTATCCTCAGCGCCTGCGTCTTTGTTAATGTCAGGATGGTATTTTCTAGCCAGTCTTCTGTAAGCCTTTTTTATCTCTTCACTTGACGCACTCTTTGAGATGCCAAGCGTATCATAAAGACTACTACTCATCTTGTTATCCTTATGTTTAATTAATTTTATAAAAATTGTAGCATAAAACTTTAGTCTATGTCAATCAAGCTTAGACAAATTTACAATTCATCAAACTTATAATTAAAGTATTAACTTTGCGTTAAGCGGGTTATTTTATAATTTCACTTTAAAATTTAAACAATGTAAAGGATGTACATAAAGATGAAAAAGATATTAGCAGTATCTCTGGTAGCGGCTTGTTCTTTATTTGCTACTACGATAACATTTAATGAAGCAAGAGATGATGCAACAAGAGTAAATCCTGAAGAAACTCAAGGCGTAATCCTCTCATATAATAGCTCAATATCAGAAGCTAAAAAATCGGTTGTAAATATCTCGACTACAAAGACATCTACAGTAGATAACGGCATAGATCAGATGTTTAACGATCCGTTTTTTAGAGATTTTTTCGGCTTTAATTTTAGAATTCCGCAAGATAAACAAAAAACCACATCTTTAGGCTCTGGCGTTATCATATCAAATGATGGATATATAGTTACAAACAACCACGTGATCGAAGATAGTGATGAGATAGTAGTAACCTTGCTTGAAGACGATCAAGAATACAAGGCAAAAGTTATCGGAACCGATCCAAAAACAGACCTTGCGATCATAAAAATAGACGCTAAAAATTTAAAAGCCATCAAGATAGCTGACTCATCTAAAATAATGGAAGGCGATATAGTATTTGCCATAGGAAATCCGTTCGGAGTTGGCGGAAGTATCACTCAAGGCATCATTTCAGGTCTTAATAAAGACAACATCGGGCTAAACCAATACGAAAATTTCATCCAAACGGACGCCTCTATAAACCCCGGCAACTCAGGCGGTGCATTAGTAGATAGTCGCGGAGCTTTAGTCGGTATAAATTCAGCTATCTTATCAAGAAGCGGCGGCAACAACGGCATAGGATTTGCGATTCCTTCAAATATGACCAAAGAAATAGCCAAAAAGCTTATAGAAGATGGCAAGATAGAGCGCGGATACATTGGCGTAATGATAGCAAATTTAACAACCGAGCAAAAAGAGATATATAAAAACAAAGAAGGTGCTCTTATAAGCAGCGTAGAAAAGGGTCTTCCTGCCGATGCCGCAGGACTTAAAAGAGGCGATCTAGTAATACAAATAGATGATAAGAGAGTTAAAAACGCAAACGATCTTAAAAATATCATAGGCTCTCTTGCTCCGGATAAAGAAATAACCGTAAATTACGAACGCTCGGGCAAAGTAGAATCTACTAAAATAAAACTTGTAAATATGCAACAAACCACCGACGCAAAAGGAACTTCATCGATTGAAGGACTTAGCGTTACATCAATAACAGACGATATCAGATACAAATACAAAATTCCTCAAGATATAGTAGGCGTGCTGGTAACTGATATCAAAACCAACTCGAAAGCAGATAAATTTGGATTTAAAAAGGGTGATATCATCATACAAATAGGCGAAGAAAATATTAAAAACATCGATGATTTCAACAAAGCCTTATCAAATTCAAAAAACAAAAAAACTCTTGTTTGGGTTAATAGAGGCGGCATAATACAAGGGCTCGTTATAAAATAATTCTTAAGGGCGCTTAAATTTGCGCCCTGCTCTTTTTTGTAACATTTATCAAAATCTGCTATAATCGGGCTAAATTAATTACAAGCTAGGAAGATATTATGGTAGAAATTTTAATGATTGAAGATGATTTTGAACTGGCTGAAATCCTAACCGAATACCTAGAAAATTACGACATAAAAGTAACCACCGCAGAAGAGCCTTATATAGGGCTTTCTACTTTAAATACAGGCAAATTTGATCTTGTTATACTTGATCTTACTCTTCCGGGTCTTGACGGGCTTGAAGTTTGTAAAGAGATAAGAAAAAGACATGACATACCTATAATAATATCAAGCGCAAGACACGATATAATGGACAAAGTAAATGCTCTAGACAATGGTGCTGATGACTATCTGCCAAAGCCTTACGACCCCCAAGAGCTGTTAGCTCGTATCAAAAGCCACTTAAGGCGCCAAAGCGTGTCTGTCTCGCAAGAGAAGAAAATGGCACCAAAAGACCTTGTATTAAACGATTTTGAACACACTATAACATTTAAAGGAGAGGCTTTAAATTTAACCGCGGCAGAATATGACATTCTTAAATACCTTATCAAAAAAGAAGGAGGAGCCATAACTCGTGAAGAGCTTATATACAACTGCAACAGCATAAACGAAGACTCCTCAAACAAAAGTATAGATGTCATAATCGGAAGGATAAGGGCAAAGCTTGGCGAAAATCCAAAAGAGCCTACATATATACATGCAATTCGCGGGATCGGCTATAAGCTGATACAATAAATTTAGGCTCAAATGAAACGTTCGTCGGTATTTTACACTATCACTTTTATATTTATCCTAGCGCTTACAAGTATATTCTTAGCCTTTTTGTGGCTGATGGATTACGACAAGCAAAACTATACCAGAGAGTTAAACGCAAAATACTCTACAATTGCCAGAAACACTCTCTTTTATATGAGCGGGATAATCAATGAAAAAGAGTATGATAGGCAACTTGAGGGCATAAATATGCCTGAGATAACAAACGATACTCAAAAGGAAGAAATTTTAAAAAACGCGATGGTCTTAGAAGAAATTTCAGCAGATATCGGCTCAAGTGCAATCATGCTTTATGACAAACACCATTACCTTAAAATTCAGCATATAGATAAAATTTTGTTGCTAAAAGATAGCGACTATCAGCCATATCGTTATGACATTATAAAAATTATATTTATACTGGTTGCGCTCATACTGCTTGCTGCTTATGTGTTTGTTATCAAAAAACTAAAGCCGCTTAGAAAACTGAAAAGACAAATAGACATTTTCGCTAAAGGCGAGATAGATAAGATAAAAAACGTAAGTAGCGGAAAAGATGAAATTTCAGAAGTTGCAGAGGCATTTTATGATGCGGTATCACAAATAAAAAGCCTAAATAACTCGCGCAAACTTTTTTTAAGAAACATAATGCATGAGCTTAAAACCCCTATCACAAAGGGGCGAATCACTGCCGAAATGATACAAAAAGATAAAAATCAAGAACGCCTTGTTGCGGTATTTCAAAAGCTTGAAAGCCTGATAAACGAATTTGCAGCAGTCGAGCAAGTCACATCAAACATCGCGCTAAACAATACTAAAATTTGCCTGATTGATGACATTATAGACGAAGCGCTTGATATCGCCATAGTAGAAAAAGAGAGTGTAACTATAAACAAGCTTGATGATTTTAGTATAAATGTAGACTTCAAACTCTTTGCAATCGCTGTTAAAAATATGATAGATAACGCGTTAAAGTATTCGCCCGACAAGCATGTAAACATCACGATAAATAAAGGAAGTATTAAATTTATCAACAAAGGCGAACCTCTTAAGCAAGAGCTTGCTCACTACATAGAGCCTTTTACCAAAGGCGAGGATGCGCAAAAAAGCTTCGGTCTTGGTCTTTACATAGTTGATAACATCCTAAGAGCGCATAAGCTAAATTTAGCATACACCTACAAAAACAGCTTAAATATCTTTAGTTTTGAAAATTTAGAAAATATAAGATCTAGTTAAAAAGAAATTTATCTCACTCGTTTCTAAGTGTTTCAAGCACGTTTATCTGAGCTGCTTTTTTGGCAGGATAATATGATGAAAGCGCTACTATAAAGATCGCTCCTACGACTATAGAGATAAAATCAACCGCCGAAAGCTCCATAGGTAGCTTGCTATCGCCATAAACATCGGCAGGTAAATTTATAATATCAAAGCTACCAAGCAACCAAACTCCAAACAACCCAAGTATCACGCCAAAGACAATTCCGCTTCCGCCTATAGTAACGCCAAGCGCAAAAAAGCTCTTTTTTATCTCGTTTTTACTGGCTCCAAGAGAGAGAAGAAGTGCGATTTCTTGACGACGATTCATCACAGTCATCAAAAGCGAGCTTATTATGTTAAGAGAAGCCACAAGAATGATCAGCATAAGCACGATAAAAAGCGCTCTTTTTTCAAGCGCTAGCGCCGAGAAAAAGTTTCCGTTTTGCTGCCACCAGCCGATAGCTCTCATAGAAAAAGGAAGCTCTTTTGTTATATTTTCGATATCGACAAAAGGCTTATCCGAATAGACGTGAATTCCGTCATACCTACCCTCTTCGTAGTCTAAAATTTTACGCAGAGCCTCAACCGATGTATAAAGATAGCTTTTATCATAAGCCACAAGCCCCGAATTAAAGCTTGCATTTACGTCAAATCGCTTCATTTTTGGTATGAGAGCAAAGCCGCTTGGGTCATTTTTAGTAAATATAAGAGTTAGCTTATCGGCTCCGCTTAATACAAAATCGCTCTTTATCCCGCTTCCCACAAGCAACTCGTATCCAATAAGCTCTTTTTGCCCAAGAGCCTCTTTTACTACAGAATTTATCGTCTTTTCAGCCTTAGAATTTACGCCAAAGAGTATCCCTCCATCAAAGCTTCCGCTGTTTTTGATGATAACTTGAGTCATTATATAAGGGCTAAATTTAAGATGAGGAAATTTAACCTTAAGCTGCTCAACATCGCTATCGTCGATATTGCCGCGAATATGAGAAAGGATAGTAATAGGATAGTTCATAGTAAAAAGTTTGCGTTCAAATTCCTTATCAAAGCCGTTCATTAAAGCCATGGCGATTATCAGCACCATAAGGCCGACACTCACGCCAAGAAACGCCAAAATCGCACAAAGCGTTATAAAAGGCTGGCTTTTGTCAAAACGAAGGTATTTAAATAGCAGATATTTTACCACACTCATGAATCTTCCATATTTATTTTACAAAGCAAATTTATCAAATTTCCAAGACGGCCTTAAAGCTTGCCTTGGAAATATCTATTATCAGCCCGCAAAGGCTCCTTTTTTAGGACCGCTCTTACCGCAACACTCTTTGTATTTTTTACCGCTTCCACAAGGGCAAGGCTCATTGCGAGGAATTTTTTTAGCTCTTACCTCTTGTTTTTTATCCTCTTGCTCCTCGTTTGAGTATTTAAGCTGGGCGTTTTGCTCTTCTTGCATAGCTCTTAAAGCTTGTTGCTCAGCCTCGATCTCTTCGGCATTTTTTAGCCTAACGGCATTTAGAATTTTAATTCCTTCAAATTTGATGCGAGATACAAGCTCCATAAAGAGATTAAAGCTCTCTTTTTTATATTCGGTTAGCGGATCTTTTTGGTTATAGCCGCGAAGCCCGATACCTGTTTTTAAGATATCCATTTGATATAAATGCTCTCTCCAAGCCGTATCAACCACCTGCAAGCAAAGTACTTTTTCAAGAT
The DNA here is from genome assembly GCF_012978775.1 of Campylobacter sp. RM15925. Taxonomy (NCBI): domain Bacteria; kingdom Pseudomonadati; phylum Campylobacterota; class Epsilonproteobacteria; order Campylobacterales; family Campylobacteraceae; genus Campylobacter; species Campylobacter sp. RM15925. The sequence continues at coordinate 71,081 of NZ_LIWP01000005.1, read as the reverse complement.
ACTTTCTTTGCGACTCTTCAAGCACGCTCATTTTTTCGTTATATTGAGCTTCAAATTTATCGGTTATTATTTGAGCCAAATCTTTATAATCAAGCTCTTTTAACTCGCCCTCATCAACTCCCAAGCCGTTTTCTGCGAGTATGGAGACAAGCCTGTTAAGATTAAATTCACTCTTTAAGACTTCAGGGAAAATTTCAGCCTGATCAAGTAGATTTATTACGAATTCATCTCTATTTTGCTTAATCTTTTCGCTTATATCAAATTCCGGATCAAGCAGCTCGTTTCTAAATTTATAAACCGTCTTTCTTTGTTCATTTGCTACATCGTCAAATTCCAAGATATGCTTTCTGGCTTCAAAATGCAAATTTTCGACTTTCTTTTGTGCGTTTTCAACGGCACGAGTTACCATCTTTGAGTCTATACTTTCGCCCTCTTCGATACCGAGCCTATCCATGATACTTTTTATACGATCGCTTCCGAAAATTCTCAGCAAATTATCCTCTAAGCTTAGATAAAAACGGCTCACTCCCGGATCTCCTTGACGACCCGAACGACCTCTTAGCTGGTTATCTATACGTCTGCTCTCATGCCTTTCGGTGCCTATGATATATAGTCCGCCAAGCGCTCTAACCTCATCGTTTATACGGATATCCACACCGCGACCCGCCATGTTTGTGGCTATAGTTACGGCTCCTTTGGCACCGGCTTCGGCTATGATTTGAGCTTCTTTTTCGTGATTTTTAGCGTTTAGCACCGAGTGGGGGATCTTTTCTTTTACAAGCATGGAGTGAAGCAGTTCGCTTCGCTCGATAGAAGCTGTTCCTACAAGCACAGGCTGACCTTTATCGTGAGCTTTTTTGATCTCGGCAATAACTGCTTTAAATTTCTCATCTTGAGTTTTGTAAATTAAGTCATTATGATCAACCCTCACAACAGGCACATTTGTAGGGATTGATACAACGTCAAGCTTATAAATTTGAGCAAATTCCGTAGCTTCCGTTTGCGCAGTTCCCGTCATACCCGAAAGTTTGTTATAAAGCCTAAAATAGTTTTGGAAGGTTATATCGGCAAGCGTTTGGCTCTCCTCTTGAATTTTAACGCCCTCTTTTGCCTCAAGAGCCTGATGAAGCCCCTCACTAAAGCGCCTTCCTTCGCTAAGTCGTCCTGTAAATTCATCAACTATCACGACTTCGCTATCACGCACGACGTAGTGAACGTCTTTTTCAAATAGATTATGCGCCTTAAGAGCCTGATCAAGATGATGGCTTAAAATGGCGTTTTCAAGGTTGTATAAATTCTCTACTCCAAATAACTTTTCAGCCTTGCTAATTCCCTCTTCGGTTATGGCTATGGTGCGGTTTTTTTCATCTACTACGAAATCTCCCGTAGCCTTTTCTTGCGGAGTTTCTGGTGCCACACCTCTAGTTAGCGCCTTAGCCACCTCATTTGCCTTGACATATCCGTCAAGGGTTCTATTTGTAGGACCTGAAATGATAAGCGGAGTTCTTGCCTCGTCGATTAATATACTATCCACCTCATCGACGATTACGAAGTTATGCTCGCGCTGAACCTTGTCTTTAAATTCCATTTTCATATTGTCACGCAGATAGTCAAAGCCAAATTCGTTGTTCGTGCCATATGTTATATCAGAGACGTAAGCGGCCTTTCTTGCCTCATCATCATATTGACCCGAAAGCACTACGCCAACGCTAAGGCCTAAAAAGTTATAAATTTCACCCATTTGCGTAGCGTCACGCTTGGCAAGATAGTCGTTTACCGTAACTACATGCACACCCTTGCCACTCATAGCGTTTAGCACCACAGGCAAAGTCGCAACCAAAGTCTTACCCTCACCCGTCTTCATCTCGGCTATTTTGCCCTCGTGAAGCACCATACCGCCGATGAGCTGAACGTCAAAATGACGCATATTAAGAGTTCTTTTTCCAACCTCCCTAACGATAGCAAAGACATCGTTTAGAACATCATCCATGCTCTTTGAGCCGCTTTTTATCGCTTCTCTTAACTCATTAAAGCTTGATTTTAGCTCATCGTCGCTCATAGCCTGATATTTTGGCTCAAGTGCGTTTATATCCTTAACTCTTTTTGCGTATTTCTTGACCTCTCGATCATTTTTGGTTCCGAAGATTTTTTGCATAATGCTACTTATCATCTATCCGCCTTGTTAGTTATTTATAAAGCTAAGATTTTACCATTTGTTTAATTAAACTTAGCTACAATTCCCGCTAAAAGGAAAAATAATGAGAAAAATAACAGCTATCTTATCGCTATGTGGCGTTGTTTTGGCGAATTCTTTAAGCTTTAAAACTCTTGAAAGCGACTTTGTGCAAACCGTTACAAGCAACGAATCAAATATCCAGTATCATGGCAAATTTTATGCAAGAGACGACAACAAAGCGCTTTGGATATACGACAAACCAACTCCAAAGAAAATTTACTTTGACAAAAACCGTGTAGTAGTTATCGAAGATGAGCTTGAGCAAGCTATCATATCACGCCTTGAAAATACTCCAAATTTAGCAAATATCCTTAAAAAAGCCACTCGCATTAAAGACGACTTATATAAAGCCGAATTTGACGGCATAGAGTATTTTATAGCAATTAAAAACGAGCTTCCTACAAGGATTGATTATCAAGACAAGCTTGGCAACAAGATAAAAATCATATTTGAAGATGCAAAAAAAGATGAGGTCATAAGCGAAGAGATACTCACTCCTGTCATCCCTTCATTTTACGACGTCATAAATCAATAACTTTCAAATTTGGCGAGCATTTTTACTCGCCAAAATCCTTTCCAAAATCCTTAATCGAATTTAAATCAAGCGGTTGTAGCTCTATCTTGCCGCCTTTTTTAATGATTATATCTTCATCGTCCTCCGTTATTTTAGAGCTTTTTGATCTGCTCTTTGAGTCGCTATTTTTTTGATCCCTTAGCAGATCCAGCAGCTCTTCAAGCTTTGGCTCACGCACGATTTTAAGCGAAATGATAAGCACCTCATCAATATCGACCGAGTGCTTTTTGGATGTGTATTTAGCAAAGGTCTCTTTAAATTTCTCCTTACCCTTTGAGGTTAGCAGATCCTCGACATAAAAGCTTCCTATCACCACGTTTAAGCCGTCAAGTATATACGCTTCGCTATCTTGAACATCCCTTCCTGAAACAAGCAAACTAACACTAACTTTTTTTATCGAATTTTGCGTATCTTTAGAGTAAAGATCGGTTTCAAAATCCCTTATATCAAGGCTCTCGCTAAACCCGAAAACCGCTAACAAACACGCTATAAAAATTTTTCTCACTGCTCCTCCTTGATATTTTCAAAGATATTTTCTTTATAAAATTTCTCAACTTCTTCGTCTATTTTAACTACATTTCTTAGATAATCTCTAAAATTTTGAGCTCTTGCGTAAATAAGCTTTAAATTTCTAGGATCGGTCGCTCGTGAAAGCGCCACGTAAAGCTGCCCGTTAGCAAAGATGTGATTTAAATCGCAGACCAAGTTATCTATACTCATGCCTTGAGATTTATGAATCGTAAGCGCGTAAGCCAGCTTAAAAGGAAACTGCATAAACGAAGCTCGCACATTTTGCTCTATATTTTCGCCGACAAGCTCAAATTCGCTAAGCTCAAAGCGATTTGGTTCAACTTCTATAATATCGCCGTTTGATTTTTGTACCATGACGCTTTTTATTACGCCGTCCTCTTTTAAAATTTGCATTATTTCGCCGCGCTCACCGTTATAATATTCGCCCCATTTGTTTGTGACAAATATAACTCTAGCCCCGACTTTCATATGCATGATTTCAGGCACCGCAAGGCTGTTTATCCAGCCTTCAAGCGTCTTTTCGTGCAAATTTTCATCATAAATTTCAACCAAAGCCTCGCTTATCTCAAGCTTGCTTTCAAGACGCTCAAGCATTTGTGCATTTAGTGCGTCAGCCTCATAATTCCTGCCAAAAAGCACGCTTGTCTCGCTTGAAATTTGCACGTTTTTTACACACAAATTCTCGACATATCCTATAGTTTCCTCATCTAGCTTTCCGATTCTAAGATTTGAGAGAATTTCATAAAATTTAAGATCTTTTGTGCGTTTTGACACTACTAGCTCGATATTTTTTAGCTCAAATTTACTCCAAGCGTGCGAGCTAAAAGCATAAAGAAATTTAAACAGCGCATTTTCATTTGATTCCTTTTTAAGCACGGGCGGAAGCTGATAAAAATCCCCTACAAGCATTATGCGACCTACAAATTTAGAGTTTATGATCCTATGATAGATCATCTCCATCAAATTTGCACTCACCATTGAAATCTCATCAATCACAAGCAAATCGCAGCTATCAAGCATGGCTTTTACCTTGCTTACTTTTGACTTTTGCTTGCGATCAAGACCCTTTAACTCCTCCAAATTCGAACAAATTCCGAATTTAAAAAAGCTATGGATACTAACTCCGCCGACACTTACTGCACTTATGCCCGTACTTCCGAGCACGACTACGTTTTTAAGCTCGCTTCTATAGTGCTTTATGATAGCCGTTGTCAAGTAGCTTTTACCGACTCCTCCTCTACCCGTTAAAAAGATATTAGAATTGCGTAAAATTTCTAAAATTTGGTTTAACAAAAATTTTCCTGTTTTTTTGTAAAATTATAACCTAAATCACAGGAGATAAATTTGAAACGAACGATTTTTTTAATTTTTATAGCTATTTTTTTCGCATCTTGCGCCAAAGTTAGCACTCCAAAAGGCAACGAAAAACTCTTTGATCAAAGCAATCCAGGCAAAATTTCATACCTGAATTTTAGCATTCCTCAAACCGCTTCGGCGATGCCTTTAAATCCCAAAAAAGTAAAATTTAACGGGCAAAATTTACTTAAAAAGCGCTTTGGCATACTTCTGCTTAAAGAGCCTCCTTACAGCAAAAAAGAGTCGTTTTGGGCGATTGATGTCTATAAAAATTCAGCCAAAAGGCAGTATTACGGCATGAATTTAAAGCCGATTACCGATGAGTGGTTTAGCACTCAACAAACTAACGCCAACACTGAAGCTTTCGGCTCGCTTTTACTTCCTGCGATCACTACGGCAACGACTTCGCTTAGAAATTTACCTACAGATGAGGCTATCCTCTTAAACCCTGCAAAAGCGGGCGAAGGATTTCCATTTGACTACTTGCAAACTTCCACTTTAAGTATCGGCTATCCGCTTTTGATCTCGCACTACTCGCTTGATAAAGCTTGGGTGTTTGCATTTAACGATAATATCATGGGCTGGATAAGTGCTGAGGATATTAAAATTTTAAGCCAAGATGAAGCAAACAAGCTGCAAAACGCAAAATTTATAACTATCACGCGTGATAAATCGCCTGTTTATGGTACAAACGGCGAATTTTTATTTTATTCTAGGATAGGAGCAATTCTTGCCTTTGAAAGCGAGGATGAGCATAAATTTTACGGGCAAATTCACACTCGCGCAGGAGTTAAAAGATATGAAATTTCAAAAACTGTCGCCTCAAACTATCCGCTTGAATTTAGCGACGCTAACACAAGACTACTAACCCAAAGCCTGCTTAGCGAGCCTTATGGCTGGGGCGGCTTTGCGAGCAAACGGGACTGCTCTTTGCTAACACAAGACGTTTTAAGCGAATTTGGAATTTGGCTTCCGCGTAACTCCAAGGCGCAAAGCAAGATAGGTAGGCAAATTTCGCTTGCAAATTTAACTAACGAGCAAAAGATAAAAATCATCAAAGAGCAAGCAACTCCGTATCTAACACTGCTTCATCTAAGCGGTCATATCATGATCTACGTAGGCGAAAAAGAGGGCAATCTGCTTGCACTTCATGACGCTTGGGGCATAAGAACTAAAGACGCAGGCAGAGCGCTTATCGGCGGTATCACGCTAACCGAGATTGACATCGGAAAGGATCGTAGCGATATAGATGAGAAAGATCTTTTGCTTTCCAAGATAACTTCTATGAATATCTTGGCAGAACCAAGCGCAAAAAACGCGATCGAGCAAGCTTATGGAGTAAAGATAGAGGAAAATATGCTTAAATTTAAGAGCGGAAGCGAGATAGTATTTGACGACGGATTAGTAAAAGGCAAGGAAGCGCTTTTGTCAAATGCCGATATTGAAGATATCTTTGCCGAGCATTATGAGCTCTTTGGAGAGCTTAAAGTGCCTACAACCGATGCAGGAAGATACCGAAACTACGAGCTTTTAGATGAAATTTACGGCAAAGACGAAGCCGGAGTTAGAGCAAATTTGGTTGATGTAGTTTGGCTTGAAAAACATGTAAATAAAAAGTTTAAATTTAACTCGCAAAATGGCGCAGCTAAAGCTCTTGAAGCGGTTTCAAAAGAGCTTGATGAGCTAGTGGATAAAGAGCCTGACATGCTTAAATTTTTAGACAATCCTTCAGGCACGTTTAACTACCGCGTCATAGCCAAAACAAACCGCAAAAGCGCACATGCTTACGGAATTGCAATTGATATAAACACCGATAAAAGCGATTATTGGCAATGGAGCAAAGACGGTATTTATCGCAATCAAATTCCAGCACAAATCGTAAGAATCTTTGAAAAACACGGCTTTATCTGGGGCGGTCGGTGGGCAAGCTTTGACACCATGCACTTTGAGTATCGCCCTGAATTTTTATATATATGGTAGCGATAAATTCGCTAAGCAAATTAAAATTTAAGTAGCCAAATCATCTTGGCTACTTAACCGATACTATAAAATTCCAGCCTCTTTTTTAAGCTTATCTACATACATTTGTCTTAGTTTTGGCACATATTTGCCGACTTCTCCACCGTTTATCGCTCTTCCGTCAGCACTTATGACAGGTAAAAGCAAAAGCGTAGCTGCGGAGATAAAAACCTCATCGGCATTATAAACATCATCCATACTAAAAGCACGTTGCTCTATCTTAAGTCCCGCTTGCTCGGCAAATCCAAGAATTACTTTTCTGCGAATTCCGGGCAAAATTTCATTTGAAAGAGGCTTGGTTATCAAGACATCATCTTTGATGATAAAAGCGCTTGAGCTTGTAGCTTCAGTTACTAAACCATCTTCAACCATAAAACCTTCATAAGCGCCCTTTTTTACGGCTTGCTCCTTTGCATAGCACTGAGCTAAAAGCGAGATAGACTTGATATCTCTGCGTTTCCAGCGGATATCTTCGACACTTACTACGCTGATGCCGTTTATTGCGTCCGGATTATTTACGATCTCCTTTTCGTAACAAAATATAAAGCAGGTAGGCTCTAAATTTTTGATAAAGCAAAAGTCCCTATCAGCCACGCCTCTGGTTATCTGCATATACACTCCGCCCTCTTTTAATGAATTTCTTGATATGACATCGTTTAAAATTTCTTCAAATTTAGATTTTTCACAAGGCAAACTAAGCTCTATCGCAGCCAAACTCTGCTCAAATCTCTGCCAAAATCCATCTTTATCCACAAGCTTACCGCCAAGCACAGGCACCACTTCGTAAATTCCGTCGCCAAATATAAACCCTCTATCAAATGCACTTACTTTTGCCTCGTTTGCATCCATAAATTCGCCGTTTAGATAGACTATGCCTTTCATTTTTATCCTTATTTTTAAATTTCACATAATTTTAACTTAGAGATGTTAAATAATCTATAAAGTTAAAATTTGAGCGGTTTAAACGAATTTATCGCAAGAATTTGATATAATCAGGCTTACAATTTGAATAAAAAGTGAAAATATGAAAGAAAATCAATTAAAAAATATAATTTTGCAAAACATATTCGTAGTTTCAAAACAACCGGTGCTTTTTCGCGACCTGCTTGAGTCAAACTGCCTCTTTAACGAAGGTATGCTGATTGATCCGGCTAAGCTAAATTTTAAATTTCGCTATATAAAAACCTATATCGTATATGCTATTTTTTGCGCTATTGTATTGGGATTTTTGATTTTATTTACGCATCACCTCTTTACCAGACTTGATTTTCACCTATCCATAATCAGTGCCGTCGTAGTAACCGCAGCGGTTTTTATAGGTTTTGATATGTTTAAAATTTGGGCGAGAAAGGCCATAAGCAAAGAGCTTATAAAAAGAGCTTGGGCTATACATTTTCCGTATTTTTCGTATGAAAAATACTCCACAAAAGTCGAAATGATCTATAACGAAGCCATAAAAAACGAAATACCGAAAAAAGATCTTGAAAAGTATGTCCTAGAAAGATTAGTAGCGCAATCAAAAGACGAAATTTAAATTTTATAAACCTAAATTTGACTCGGTTTATTTAAGATGAAGCGGGTCTAAAATTTGATTTTTATATCTCATCTTCTCAAGCTTTAAGCTCAATTCTCTATTTTCCTCAAAAAGCACGTCTCTTTTACCGCTCAGATCGGCTATATCACGGCTAAGATAATAAATTTGGTTGGTGATATAAATTTTAGGCAAAAACAGAGCAAGAGCAACCGCTATAGCAAGATACACGGTTAAAAGCGTTTTGAAGCTTAAATTCTCTTCGCCTTTTTGCTCCTCGTCATGAAGAGCCAGCAGATCGTCTCTATCTTGCATTTTTTCCTCTTGAAATTTTAAAAATTCTCATCTTTGCGCAACTGCTTCTTGGATTTCGTTTTGTCTCTTCTACGCTTGGCATTATAGCTTTTTTTGTGACGATTTCGCCTATAGAGTGGTTATTTCCGCATGTGCAACGCATAGCTTCGTCTGGACAGATACAGCTTTTTGCCCATTTTTTAAATCTATTTTTTACTATCCTATCCTCAAGCGAATGAAAGCTGATTATCGCGACTACACACTCATTAATAGATGAATTTTCAATAGCGTTAAGCAAATTTTCAAGCTCAGCAAGCTCTGCATTTACTTCGATTCTAATAGCCTGAAAAGCAAGTATTGCAGGGCTAACGCTTCTATTTTTAATGGATTTTGTGCCGATTATCCTAGCCAGCTCGCTAGCACTTGAAATTTTTTGTTTCTGTCTTTCGTTAGCTATATTAGCAGCTATTTGCTTTGCGTTAGTTAGCTCACCGTAGTCTTTAAAAATTTGAGCGAGTTTATGCTCGGGATAGAAATTAACAACTTCATAAGCGGTTAGCTCACCGCTTATGTCCATACGCATATCTAGATTATCGCTCTTTATTCCAAAACCTCGCTCGTTTTTATCGAGTTGAAGAGAAGAAACTCCGATATCGGCTAAAATTCCTCTAATTTCTCGAGTATTAACTTTGCTCAAAATTTCTGAAAATCTGCTCTTAAAGATACTAACGCGATCTTTAAATTTAGCAAGCTTGTTCGTTGAAAATTCTATGGCTTCATCATCTTGATCGCAAGCTATAAGTTTTATATTATCATTTTGCTTTAAAATAAGACTGGAGTGTCCCGCGTACCCAAGCGTACAATCAACCACAACGCCTTCTTTTATATCGCTAAAAGCTTGCAAAACTTCACTTGGCAGCACAGGAACATGCGGAGAATTCAAATTTTTCCTTGATGATTTAATTTGATGTATAATAACAAAAAAAGTTTATAAAAGGTTAAAGAATGGATTTAACATACGCCTCTGCAGAGCTTAGCAAAATTTCGTTATCGATGTTTAGAAAGAATTTTTTCGGCGTCTTTCACGGCTCTATTTCTGCTCGCATAGAACACAACCAATTTTTGATAAATAAAAAAAATGCGATATTTGATAATCTTAAAGAAGAAGATTTCATAATGCTAAATTCAAAAAAAGACTATAGATGGAACGATGCAAGCTTGGATTCTGACATCCACTTAAATATCTACAAAAACATAAATGAAGCCAAATACGTATGCTACGCCATGCCCCCTTACCTCACCGCATATACTCTAAATCATACCTTCATACACCCTAGGGATTATTTCGGATATGTAAAGCATCACGAGCTTCCCATATATGATCCAAAGCAATTTGACGACTGGTACGAGCGAGCCGATACTGAAATTTATCGCTATATGATAGAGAACAAAACAAACATAATGATCATCAAGGGATATGGTGCATACGTATACAACAGAACACCTTATCAGCTAGCAAAAGATGTCGCTATACTTGAAAATACTTGTAAATTGTTACATATAGCTCACTCTTATGAGATATATCGTCACTAACAAAACCAAAAATGTTAGTAAAATTGCAAATTTTTCTACTTGAAAACGACGAATTTAAGGTTACATTCACATAAATTCGGTAAAATAATACATAAAATTTTTAGTTAGTTTAAAGGAAACTAAATGATAACTTGGATGCAAAAGCATAAAAAATACCTCGTCGTAACTATCTGGGTAAGCACTATAGCCTTCGTTGGAGCGGGTTTTGTAGGATGGGGGGCTTACGACATGAATACCAACCGAGCAACTTCGATAGCAAAAGTCGGACACAGAAATATAAGCATTCAAGAATTTCAAAACAAATACAGCGAATTTTACTCATACTATAATCAGTTGTTTGACGGAAAGATGTCTGAAGAAAAGGCTAAAGAGTTAGGGCTTGAAAATTTAGCCATAGAAGCTTTGGTGCAAGAGAATTTACTGCTAAATTTCGCAGATGATTTGAGTTTAGGCGTAAATGATGATGATGTGGTTAAATACATCGTAGCGGATACTACATTTCATGTTGATGGAAAATTTGATAAAAATCTCTACAATGAAACTTTAAAAAGAGCTAGGATAAGCCCGGCTGATTATGAAAACGGTCTTAAAAAATCCATACTTCTCGATAAACTAAGACATGCTATAAATCTACCTACAAACCAAAACGATACAAATTTAATGGCCGCAAGTTTCTTGATGCAAGATAGAGTATCTATACAGATAGTTCAAGCTTTAGAAGATGAAATAAAAGTCGATGAAAATGAGCTAAAGAGTCTATGGGAAACTAATAAAAACAGCTACAAAACATTAACGGAATTTAAAATAAAAACAAAATTTATCGAGCCGGTAAATATCGATGTAAATGAGACCGAGCTAATAGAGTTTTATACTGAAAATAAAAACTCATATAAAGACCCGTGGGATAAGATACTAGATTTTAATGATACCAAAGAAGAAGTTTTGCTTGATTACAAACAAAAAAAGACAAAAGATGTAGCGCTTAAAGAGTATTTAAAGATCAAAAAAGGCGAATTAAAGCTAGAAGACGGCTCGTCTGTAGCACTTGAAAACGATACAAGTCTTCCTGTAGATGAATTAAAAAATGCAAAAGCAGGAGAAGTACTAAAGCCTGTTGAGCACGAAGATGGTTATTTGATCGTGCAATTAGAAGAAACTATCCCTTCGCAAGTCATGACTTTTGAGCAGGCAAGAGAGCAAGTGCTTGAGCTTTATAAAACCGAAAAAGAGCAAAATATAGTAGAGCAAAAAGCTAAAAAACTCCTTGAAACCGGCTTTGAAGGAAAAGATATAGGTTTTATCAGCAGAGATGTCGTTAGTGCGATTGATGGCTTAAGCGATACTGAATTTAGCGTATTTGTTAGTAAAGTTTTTGATAGCAATAACAAAAAAGACTATGTTATGCTAAACAACAAAGCCGTTGTATACGAAATTTTGGAACAAAAGTTGCTTGATGGTGAAAAAGAAAATGAGTATAAAGATGTAATAACACAAAATATTAGTTACCTCAAAAATAACGAGTTGATTCAAGATCTAACTAACGCATTGCAAAAGCGTTATAAAGTTGAACATTATTATAAAAGGTAGTGGTTTTGAGCACCAAAATTTTAGGTATTGATGTAGGCTCCGTTCAAATTTGCGCTGTTATAGCGCAACACGACGAGAGCGGACTAAAGATAATAGGCATAGGAACGGCAAAAACTCAAGGCATCAAAAAAGGCATTATAACAAACATCGAATTAGCCTCCAAATCCATAAAAAGCGCTCTTATAGATGCTCAAAGGATTGCAGGAACATACTACGAAAGAGTAGTGGTATCTATTTCCGGAGCATACACCAAAAGTGTAGATAGCAGCGGAGTTGTAAACATACCAAGCCATGAAATCGGCATAAGAGAAATAAATCGCTCGATGTTTGAATCAGACCGCAGAGCGCAAATTCATAATGACTACGAGAAACTTCATATCTTGCCTTACAACTTCAAAGTAGACGATCAAGAACACATAGAAGATCCTCTCGGAATGAACGGAAGCAGGCTTGAGGTTCAAACTCACATCATAACGGCTCAAAAATCATCCCTTAGTAATCTCAGAAAAGCTCTAAATTTAGCAGGTGTTGAACCTGATAATATCGTTCTTTCAAGCTATGCTTCGGCTATTGCTACATTAAATCAAGACGAAAAAGATTTAGGAGTAGTTCTTATAGATATGGGCGGTGCTACGTGCAATATGATAGTTCATTCGGGAAATTCTATAAGATATAATGAATTTTTAGGAGTTGGCTCTGCAAATATTACAAACGATCTTTCTGCGGCACTTCACACTCCGCTTTTAAAAGCAGAGGAGATAAAGTTAAACTACGGCTCACTTATCAATAGAGCTAATGAGCTAGTTGAAATTCCACCAATAAACGATGACGGTAAAGTTCAAGAAGTATCGCTTGACGTGATATCAAACGTGATCTATGCAAGAGCCGAAGAGACGCTTATGATACTTGCAAAAATGCTTGAAGATAGCGGATATAAAAGCTCGGTTGCAGCAGGCATAGTGCTAACAGGAGGTATGACTAAGCTTGAAGGCATAAGAGACCTAGCCTCTGCGATATTTGACAATATGCCTGTTCGAATAGCAAAACCAAAAGAAACGGAAGGGCTTTACGAGATCATGAGAGATCCTGCCAACTCTTGTGCCATAGGACTTTGTATGTATGGGGCGGGATATTTTACTCCATATGAGATAGATTCCGAAAAGAAAATGCGTTATAAAGATGAAAGCATAACGAGAAATAAAAATTTAAGAAACATAGTAGAAGACGGAAAATCAAAAGATACAAAAACACAAGAAGAAAACGGTGAGAAGATATTTCAAGGAAGCGTTTTAGACGATGAATTTGACTTTAACGATTTGAAATTTGACAATCCAAAAGAAGAGTTGGCCAATATCGCAGACATCAGCAACGAGAAAAAAGAAAGCTGGTTATCTCGTACTTGGCATAAGATGACACAACTATTTTAATTTAGAAGAGAGGATAAGATGGGTGGCTTTACGGTAGAAGAGAAGAGAAATACTTACGGCGCTAAAATAAAAGTCGTAGGTGTTGGCGGCGGCGGCGGTAATATGATAAATCATATGATAAGAGAAAACGGTGGCGATGTAGATATAGACCTAATCGTTGCAAATACCGATGTCAAGGCTCTTGAAAATTCTCTAGCCTATACCAAGCTTCAACTTGGCGAGAAAAAAACCAAAGGTCTAGGCGCAGGCATGATGCCTGAGATAGGACGAGAGGCTGCTCAAGAGAGCTACGAAGAGATAAGAAGCGCGCTTGAATACTCAGATATCGTATTTATAGCATCCGGTCTTGGTGGTGGCACTGGCACTGGTGCAGCTCCCGTGATAGCTCAAGTAGCAAAAGAGGTAGGAGCTTTAACAATAGCTGTCGTAACCACTCCTTTTTCTTTTGAAGGCAAAAAGCGCAAAAAACTAGCCGATATGGGCCTTGAAGAGCTAAGAAAAGAGAGCGACTCCATAGTCGTTATCCCAAACGATAAGCTTCTAACTCTTATTGATAAAAAAGCAGGTATGAAAGATAGTTTTAAAATAGTCGATAATGTATTAACTCGTGCTGTTAGCGGTATGAGCACTATCGTACTTGACTCAGGTAAAAGTGATATAAATCTTGACTTCGCAGACGTTAAAAAGATAATGGAACATAGAGGTATGGCGCTAATGGGCGTTGGCGAAGCGGACGGCGAAGAAGCTGCTCAAGAAGCTATCAAAAACGCTATACAATCGCCTCTTCTTGATGATGTTACTATAAACGGCGCTATGGGAGCTCTGGTTCATTTTAGAACCCATCCTGATTGTCCGTTTAGCGATATAAACGAAGCTATGGAGCTTATCACGGAAGCTGTTGATGAAGATGCGGACGTGATCTTCGGAACTACGACGGATGAAAATATGGAAAACAACAAAGTTCAAGTAACAATAGTTGCAACAGGTTTTAGAAACAAAAACGAGAAAAAGCCTGCTCCTGCAACTACAATACAAAACGGTTCAAACAATCCATTCTTAAGCCAAAGACTAGAAAGACTCAAAGTAAGCGGTGGATATGATAGCGAAGAGGCTCAAGCCATACTTGAACTACCGACATATATCAGACACCAAATGGACTAAAAATCCTCAACCCTAGATCCGTATATCACCCAATGCGGATCTTTATACTTCCAAATTAAAAACTAAAATATCTATTTGATCACATTTAAAAAATAAAGAAGTAATATAGCCCAAATTTAATATATTAGACAAATTTGGACCATTAAATGCTGATATGTCAAGCTCCAAGAGCGGCTTTTACCTCATCGCTTGCCATAGAGATATTCCAAGCCGGCTCCCAAACCAAATTTATATCACATTCATTTACGCCTTCAACGCTTAAAGTCGCGTCCTTAACCCAACCCAAGATGAGTTCGTGAAGCGGGCAAGAACGCGTTGAAAGCGTCATCGTAACAACCGCCCTGCCATCATTTTCCTTAACATCATATATAAGCCCCAAAGACACTATGTCAAATCCCACTTCGGGATCAACTATACTTGAAAGCGCCTTATAAATTTTATCCTTCATTTTGAACTCCGAATTTAGTATATTTAAAAAAGTTTATTACATTAACCACAACTAGCACTACGCTTAATGCAAGGCAAATTTGACTTAGCAAATTTAAACCGCCAAAATAAGCCGCAACCGAAGCCGTCTGAAGCGCCAAAGATAAATTTGCCACCCACTTTATCATCATATCATCAAGCAAAGGCACCTTAGTCTTGCCTACAAATTTCGCCACATAATGATACCAAATCAAAAAAGGCATAATCTTATAAAGATGTCCGACTATAAAGGCATACAAAAAGCCAAAAGTAAGCGTAAATACGGCAAATTCTATCTTATCAAGAGCTATACAAACTATGCAAACAAGTAACCAAACAAGAGCGAAAAAGACATTTAAATTCCAGTAGTCATAAGCCTTTCTAACTCTTTTTTTAAGTATCAAAAGAGCTTCAATCAAAAAGCAAATCACACTCAAAGCTATCAAGGCAAAAGCGAGTTCAAGGCTAAATTTAAGAGCAATACCACTAGCTAAAAATAGTGCTATAGATAGCTTGCTGAGATAAAATTTAAGATCATGCACAAGAGCAAACATGGGCAAAAGCACGCTTGCAACGCCTACTATGATCAAAAACACAAAGCCAAGCACGAAGTAGATGTGATAGTGCAAAACAAGCTCAAAATCAAGCGCAAATTTGCCTGATAGTATCAAGATAAGCATAAATCCAAGCACTACTCCCACAAGCAAAAACAGAGCTGAGATAAGCAGCGCAACAACAGCTAAACCACCCTTTTTAGCTCCTAAAAAGCTAAGCGCGTAAGTCACTGCGAAAAATAGTAGCGCGATAAATAAAATCCCGCCTCCCGCATGGATAAGCGCCATTTTCTCAAGATACATCCCAAGGCTTAGCGCCAAAACGCCTGCCGTATATAAAAACAAATTTAAAAAAGCAAATTTTATAGTAAAAAACGCCTTTTCAAGTATAACCGACGTAAGCTGATAGAGCGCGCCGATGATGATGCTCATCACAAAACCCACAAGATATACGTGGAAAAATCCGGCTGTTTTAAGGCTTGTAAGAGCATTTAAATCAACTCCGAAAAACACAAACACGCTTGCAAGCAAGAACAAAATCCCCACGATAAAGTATCCGCCTACCAGACTAAACGGCGGAGCAAATGTATTTAGTAGCATTTAGCCACCGCATTTTACGTTTGTATCTAGAGTTTGTGCACTTGCGCCCTCTTTTAGGCTGATTATTACCTTTACCTCTTCGCCTTCAAGTTTTTCGTGCGATATGTCGTAGCTCTGCTCGATCTTTGGGATGAGAGCGACGGGATAGTGGTGATTTATCATCATTACTTTAGCTTTGCTGTCTGCTATCAAATTTAAAGCCACAAGAGCATTTACCATAGGCTCAGGCGGCACGCATTTTCTCGAGTCAAACCCGATATATTCCACTCCGTCTTCGCTAAATTTATAAAAAGGCAGCGTTGCGCCCTCTACTTTGATCTCGGTTGCGTTTTTGAAAAATTCATTCATTTTTTATCCTTGTTTAAAATTTAGGATAATTATACTCTGATATTTAGTGTGGATTTATTGATTTAGTTCAAGATATGTTTAATTTATGGAACAAATATTTAATTTAATAAAGCAAATTTAAGCCAAATTTCTTTGTCAAAGCGGCTTAAATTTGCTAATTTATTAAATTCTTAATGCAAGAAGTGTCTAACTCCGGTAAAGTATAGCGCCATTCCATGCTCGTTTGCAGCCTGCACAACCTCATCATCACGGATACTACCGCCTGGCTCTATGATGGCTTTTACGCCTACTTCAGAAGCGATATCTATACTATCTCTAAACGGGAAAAACGCCTCGCTAGCAAGCGCGCATCCGTTAAGATCTATACCTAGATCTCTAGCTTTATTTACCGCAGCCCTTGCAGCATCCACACGGCTTGTCATACCCATACCGATAGCTACCATGGCTGAATTTTTCACATAAACCACGCAGTTGCTCTTAGTAAGTGCAGCCACCTTCCAAGCTATCTCAAGGTCTTTTAACTCATCTTTGCTCGCCTCGCGCGTTGTTTGTAGCTTCATATTTTCTAGCTCGCTAGGCTTAACCTCGTCGCTTTCTTGAAAAACAAATCCGCCGTCAACATGCTTAAAGTCGTATTTGTCGTTTGCTCTTGTTAAGAATTTATTTCCCTGAGAGAAAATTTTGATACGTTTTTTGGACTCAAACACCTTAAGCGCTTCTTCATCGACGTTTGCTGCAATTATAACTTCGACGAAAATTTCATTTATCTTTTCAGCCAAAGCCTTATCAAGAGTTCCGTTTATCGCTACAACTCCGCCGTAAGCCGAGATAGGATCGCATTTTAGCGCTTCGGTGTAGCTTTCAAGCAGGCTTGTTTTCGCCGCAAAGCCGCAAGCGTTTGCGTGCTTGACGATAGCTACCGCAGGCGCTTCATCAAAGCTACTTGCAAGCATCAAAGCCGCGTTTATATCGGTCATGTTATTAAAGCTTGCTTCGCCTTTAAGAGCTTTAAAATTGTTGCTAAAGAAGTAGTCAAACTCATATAAAGCGCCTTTTTGGTGCGGGTTTTCTCCATATCTTGTGTCAAACACCTTGCTAGCGGAGATAAATTTCATCTCGCCAAAGCCGCCGTTAAACCGCTCATTCATGTAGTTTGCTATCATAGAGTCGTAAGCCGCGGTGTGTTCATAGGCTTTTATCATTAGTGAGCGTCTAAATTCGAGCGCATTCTCGCCGTTTCTTAAATTTTCAAGCACAGCTTCATAGTCAAGCGGACTGGTTACGATATAGACGTCTTTAAAATTTTTAGCCGCACTTCGCACCATCGCAGGTCCGCCGATATCGATATTTTCTATAATCTCTTCAAAGTCATCGGTTCTAATGGTAGTCTCTTTAAATGGATACAAATTTACACAAACCAGATCGATCCTGCCGATACCGTTTTGCTCGGCTTGCGCTACGTGGTTTTTGTCATCTCTTTTATGCAAAATTCCGCCGTGAATTTTAGGATGAAGAGTCTTTACCCTACCCTCAAACATCTCTGGACTCTTTGTGTACTCGCTCACTTCAAGCGAATTTATACCGCTTTGCACAAGCAATTTATGCGTCCCGCCTGTTGAAAGTATCTCAAAGCCAAGCGAAGCAAGCCCCTTGGCAAACTCCACAACTCCTTCTTTATCACTCACACTGATTAACGCTCTCATTTACTCTCCTCTTTTTGATATATCTTAAAATTTCAAGTTCGTTTAGCTCTTCATATCGCCTCGGCTCAAAGCTATAGTCTGGCTTGAAGCCAAATTTTTCATACATCTTAACCGCTATCTCAAGCTCTTTGTTTGTATATAGATAAATTTCATCAAATTTTCATCACAAAATTTAATCGCCTCTTTTAAAAGCTCTCTTCCAATGCCTTGTTTTTGAAATTTTTCATCAACTATAAGCCACCTAAGCAGAGCTGCGTTTTCAATCTCATCAACGGCTATACAACCGACCAAAGCGCCGTCTTTTACGCAAGTAAATAGCTCTCGTTTTCCGCTTTTAAGACTAGCTACAAATTCGGCTATATCTTTAGCTATCTTCGTTTCAAAAGCCTTGCCAAGATCAAATCTTTTTGCGTAATATTTCGCATTAAGCGAGATTATATCGCCCACGCAGCCGCTTGTGTAGCCTTTAGTTATTTGCACTACTAGCCTTTATCTCCTCGTAAGCTTCATTAATCTCTTGAAGCTTTCTAGTTGAGCGCTCGATAATCTCCTCGCTCTCGCCCCTGCCCATCAAGATATCCGGATGATACTTTTTCACAAGCTCGCGGTAGCGCTTTTTAACATCGCTAAACGGTGCATTTTGTGGCAAATTTAATACCGCATATGGATTTTTCTTCTCGCTTTGAGAATTTGTGCCGTAACTTCTTTGCTCGGATTTTCTCTGTCTGTAAAATCCGTCAAATTTAGCAAACAAAGCCTCCAACACAGATCTATGGACTCTAAATCCTATAGCGATTTGCTCTATTATCTCTCGCTCCGAAGGAGAAAGCTCGCCGTCTATACAAGCCAAATTCAGTAAAAACGAAATTTTAGCTATCGTGGCGTCACTGCTTAGGTTAAATTTAAGATAATACTCGCGAGCTATCTTATATGTGTTGTTTAAATTCTCTTTTTCGGCATTGTAAATTTGCTTAAGCTCTTGCCTTTTTCTTACGTCTCCGCCTAGTTTTAAAGCGATATCATCAAGTATCTCGCTTACCAGCTGAGCTTCCAGCTCATTTACTCTGCCGTCGCTTTTGGCAACCTTGGCAAGCAGGCTAACAAGATACTTCGCCTCTTCGAAAACAAACTGCTTTTTAAAGCCCGATAAAATTTGCGGACTCTGCATAAAACCCGAAGATAGGTAGTATATCAAGAGTATTACGGCGATGATTATCAGCAAATTTCCCATCTAAATTCTTACCAAAGGTGATAAATAGTATTTTTTAACTTGCCGTTAACAAGCTCGTTCTTGCGCCATGAGCTCTCATCATTCATGACGTTCCAGCGACGCTCATCAGGACGATAAAACCAATCTTTATCTATCTGGAAATAAATCTGCTTGCCGTTTGCTTCGATGATATTTGCGATATTATTATCATGATAGCTGTTTTCATCAAAATCCGTAAACGCTCTTTGACCCATCTCCGAATAAAGCAGAGTAAGCTCTTGAAGCATCTCGTTTAGCTCATCATCCATCTTTTTTACATGTAGCCCGATCTCTTCCGCCTCGCGAAATAGTATCGGATACTCATGAGCCGGATAATCGCTGTTTAACCGCTCTGAAATTTTTAGAATTTTCTCCTCGTCGTCTATGTGGTAACGCAAAATTTCACGACAAATTTTAAGCGAAAGCGAGCTAGCTCGATCAACCGCACCAAATACAAGCGGATGAATGTACTCGTATAGCGATTTATACGGGTTTTCATCCTTATCTTTTTCGTTTGTTTTCCATAGTTTTATCACGCGGCTTAGCTCGTCCATAGACACGCTTACAAGCTCGTTGTTTTTATTTGTCGGACTTAGCTCGTGTTTAAGCGAGGTATCAACGGGAGTTAGATACGCAAGCGGACCCATGACGATCTCGTTTGCACCAAGCGCCATCATCGTAGCAGCCGAAGCACAGTTTGCAGGCACAAGAGCGGTTATGTTTTTGCAGTAGTTTCTAAGCGTGCTGATGATACGAAGCGAGGCGATACCGCTACCGCCGTCACTTTTGATAAACAAAAAGGCGTTTTGTATCTTTTTACCTTTTAAAATTTCATACATCGCGCTTGCGTCGTTACCGCACACACTGCCCGCGTTTGAGTTGTAGTAAGTTATCAGCGAACCGCCAAGCTTCGCCTCGATCGCCTTGATAAGCTGCTGCGTTTCGTTAAATAAAATAGGCGGCTTGGCTACATTTCTTTGATTCATCTTCTGCTCTCTTATCTCTTCTTTTTCCTCAGTCTTCTTGTTTAATAACTCTAGCAAACTCATTAAAGTAAACCTCGCTTATATCTTTTAAATTTTCGCTCACGCCATCCATTTCAAATTTGCTTCCGCCCGTTACGCCTATTTTGCTTACTTTAAGCCCAAATTTGCTTGCTAATTCACTAAATTTCGCCTCATCTTTTACCCCCACAACCGCTCGCGAAAAGCTCTCGTCAAATATCCATCTGCTATCGCCAAATTTACACTCACATCTTGCACCTATCTCGCTCATGCAAGCCATTTTAGCTAGCGTCATAGCTACTCCGCCCGTGCCAACTGAGTTTGCAAATTCCAAAATTCCTTCTTTATTTGCCTCTATCACAAGATCCCAAAGCGCTCTTTCTTTTTTATAATCAATCTCTTTTAGTTCGCCGCTAACCGAGTTGTATAAATTTTTCATATAAAGGCTTGCGGCAAATTCGCCTGTCGTTTCGCCTATCAGATATATCGGTGTACCCTCTTTTACAAAGACGCTCGGTAAATTTTTATGCGCGCACTCATTTACGCCAACGCTTACTATAGCAGGTGTCGGATACACACTTACGCCGTCCGTGTCGTTATAAAGGCTCACGTTTCCGCTTACAACAGGAGTGGTTAGCTCGCGGCACGCCTCTTTGATACCCTCGCAACCCTGCGCGAACTGCCACATAAATTCGGGATTTTCAGGATTTCCGTAGTTTAAGCAGTCAGTTATAGCAAGAGGCATAGCACCGCTCATAGCTACCTTTCTACCGCTTAGAGCAACCGCCATAGCAGCGCCTATTTTTGGATTTACATAGTTGTGGCGAGGGCTGCACTCCATACCCATAGCTATGGCTCTGCCGCTCTCTCTTACGCGGATAACGCTAGCGCCTAAATTTCCGGGCTGTTTAATTGTATTTGTCTGGATATTTGCATCGTATTGATCGTAGATCAAAGACTTATTTAAGATATGCGGATCGCGCAAAAGCTTGTTAAATGCGGTTTTGTTATCAACTTTTTCAAATTTATCCAAATTTATATCTTTTATCTCGTCAAGATAAGCAGGCTTTTTCGTAGGACGATCCAGCACCGGAGCGGCCTGCGCAACAGGATCTATCGGAATTTCGCCTGCAAGCTCGCCGTGCCAATAAAGCTGCATCTTGCCCGTATCAGTTACCTCTCCGATGATCTCAGCGTCTAAGTCCCACTTCTTAAATATCTCTATAACCTTGCTCTCATAGCCCTTTTTAGCGCATATTAGCATTCTTTCTTGACTTTCGCTTAGCATAAGCTCGTAAGGTGTCATGCCACTTTCTCTCATCGGAACGCGGTCAAGATACATCTTCATACCGCTTCCGCTGCGCCCCGCCATCTCAAAACTGCTTGAGGTAAGTCCAGCTGCACCCATATCTTGGATGCCTATGATGTAGTCTTTCTTAAATAGCTCCAAGCACGCTTCAAGAAGCAGTTTTTCTGCAAACGGATCGCCAACTTGAACAGTCGGACGCAAGGATTTATTCTCATCGTTAAAGCTATCGCTTGCCATAACGGCTCCGCCAAGCCCATCGCGACCTGTCTTGCTTCCTACGTATATAACGGGATTTCCTATGCCCTCAGCCTTGCCGTAGAAAATTTCATCGCTTTTGCAAAGTCCAAGAGCGAAGGCATTTACAAGGATGTTTCCATTAAAGCTCTCATCAAAGCTCACTTCGCCTCCGACAGTCGGGATGCCCATGCAGTTGCCGTAGTGAGAAATTCCAGCCACCACACCTTTTACAAGATATCTTTGGTGGCGCGCTACGCTTGAGCTACCGCTAATTTGTCCAAATCTAAGCGAGTTCATGTTCGCCACGACTCTTGCACCCATGGTAAATACATCGCGCAAAATTCCACCCACACCGGTGGCTGCACCCTGATAAGGCTCGATAAAGCTTGGATGGTTGTGGCTCTCCATCTTAAACACAGCCGCAACTCCTTCGCCAACATCGATAACGCCTGCGTTTTCGCCGGGACCTTGCAAGACCCAAGGAGCCTTGGTCGGAAAGCCGCTTAGGTATTTTTTACTTGATTTATAGCTGCAGTGCTCGCTCCACATAGCAGAAAATATCCCCAACTCAAGCAAATTCGGCTCACGCCCTAAAATTTTAAGAATATTTTCATACTCGCCGTCGCTAATTTTATGCGCTTTTATCGTAGCCTTATCCATTTTTTCTCCTATTTATTTTCTGATAACAAACCTAATAAAATGCCGATTTGTTTTCTTAAATCAGCATAAACCGTATCGTAAAATCTCGCCGAACACTAATGTTTCTCATCTTTCATAAACAGCTTTTTGCAAATTTGCTTCATATAGCGAAATGGATTCGCCCTTAATAAATTCTTAAAAACATCTGTTTATTAAAATCCGATAAATCAAAGCTCAAATTCCGCTCAAACACTTTTTAAAATATGTAATTTTATTTTGATATTGTATTAAATTTTAATTTTATTATTCATTATAAACGGCTATAAAATATAAAATTTCAAAATTTACGCCATAAATTTAACTATTTTACTTTAGCAAGCATAAAAACATAATAAACCAAAATGTAGCTTTGATGCCGGCATAAATTTTATACTTTATACGCTCTTAAATTTGAGCCGAAAAACATCTCTTTTTCTTTAATCAAGACAAATATCGCTACTATCAGCAATATAGCTGTTTGTAGCACCTTACTATCGGGATGTGTCGCAAAAATTTCATTTGTAAGATTTGCAAAAAGATGAAAGATAACGGCAATAGTTATGTTTCTGCCCGTTTTAATATAAAGCCAATTCATCAAAATCACAAAAACAAACACGCTAGCTATAAAATTTAGCCCGTATAAAAGACCGCTATTTGATACGTTGCTATGATAATAGCCCTTTATAAAGGCTAACGGCAAATGCCAAATCGCCCAGTAAAATGCAAATATAATAGATGATACAAACAGATTAAATTTAGAGGTTAAAGCATCGGTTCCGTAACTATGCCACGCCAACTCTTCTATGATTGCAGCAAAGACAAGTATGAACCAAGCGTTAAAAAAGGCTGAATCAAAACTTGGACTAGCCACTATATGAAACTGCTCTAAACTATATCCGAACAAAACAGATATAAGCTGAGCGAGTAAAAGAGCTATGCAAGTCATAAAAATAGCTAAGATAAGGTAAATTTTACAAACGCCCTTAAGGCTAAATCTATGCTTTAAATCCTTAAATTTAACTCCTTCACGCCAAAAGAGATAAAGTGCTATCAAACAAGGAGATATAAGTCCTAATAGGCTTAAGACCCCTTGCAGGAAAGTTAAATTTAAAGAATTTGGCATATTGCTCAAATAAGCTGCGCTAAAGAAAAACATCCAAGACACAACAAGCGAAGCTGTGAAGAAAAATAGAGGTTTATAGTATCTTGCTTCTTTGGCTTGCATAAATTTAACTTACTCCAAAAACATAGAGTAGCAAAGCACGTTTAGCAAAAACCGCCCTTGCTTTAGCATATCTTGATCGATTCCTTCTTTTTTAAATTTGTCCGAGTGAGCATACTCTTTTATCTTCGCAAGCTCTTTTTCATTTACATGAAATTTAAAATCTAAATTTTTAATCTCAAAACCCTTATTTCCAACGATCTGGGCTTTAATGATAGTTGCAAAAAATTCGCCTTTATCAACGCTTGTATAATAATTCGTAACGCTTTTTGTATTTATAGGTTCCAAACTATATCTAAAAGCTTCGCAGACCGATTTTTCACTAGTAGAGTAAATCACATTTTCTATCATGCCACCACCAAACTCATAAAATTTGATATTTTTTGAATTTTGCAAGCTTTTTATCTCATCATCGCTTGATATATTGACATTTTTACCTTTGTCAAGATCAATTACTATGACACTTTTAAGATCACTCACAAAGTAAATATCGCCTAAATCTTTGCTTGAATAAGTATCGCCAAACTGAGTCTTTACAACAGCATTTCCTTGCACTTCACCAAATTTAAGCGCACTAACTACTCTTTTATAAAAACTAATCTCTTGTAAACTCTCATCACTCTCTAAATATCGCATCCATGCTCTATCGTCTGCTGAAGCGCTGCCCAAAGAGCTTGCGCAACCACTAAAAACTATAGCGCTTAAAAAAGCTACTACAAAAGTTTTAAATTTCATAAAACGTTCTTTTGATTGATTTATTTAGCAAATTCTACGCAAATTATATTTCTTAGTATGCGCTCTTGCTTCATTAAATCCTTATCGATAACGTTTAACTTAAATTCCTCAGACTCTACCGACTTTTTAAATTGAGCAAGATCGGTCTCCGGAACGAAATATTTAAAGCTTAAGCCGTTTGCTATCGGAGTCTTATTTTTTAATATCTCAGATCTCATAACGGTTACAAAGAAATTGCTGTTATCTGGAGTATTGGCATTATAGTAATTAGTAACGCTTTTTGCATTTACGCTCTTACCGCTTATAAAAGCCTCGCACACAAGGTTGCCATTTGCGCTATAAACTACGGTTTCTAAAATTCCGCCACCAAACTCATAAAATTTTATATTTTTTGAATTCTTTAAAGATAAAACCTCGTTTTTATCGTGCATATTGATATAATAAGCACTCCTATCAAGATCTACTATCGAAAAAGACTTACCGCCGCTTGCATACATGTCGCCTATCTTTACGTTTTGAAACTTACCTTCATGCTGCTTTTTGGTAAGAGCAAAACCGATTTTAGAACCGTCTTTTAACTCTTTTGTGGAGGCTAAATTTTCAGAGTAAAACGCTATCTTTTGCATACTTTCGTCATTTTCAAGATAATTAATCCATTTAGGCTCGCTATCTTCTTGAAGCTTTGCCATTGATAAACTAGCATTGCTTTGCGCGCAACCCGCCAAAAAAACTACCGTTACACTGCTTGCAACAACTTTTAAAATACTCATTTTTATCCTTTAAATTTATTTCCCAAGACAAAAGCTGCTAAACATCTCATCAAGTATCTCGCCTCTTTCAAACGGCTTAGTTATAGAAGAAATTGAAGCTATTGCCGAATTTATCTCATAAGCAAAGAGCTCAAGTTCGCTTTCATTGAGTAAATTTAAAGCCCTTTTTATAGCTTCGCTTGCATTTTTACAACACTGAATTTGACGTGTCGAATTGAGCAGTACCTCATTTACATCCTGAGCGTCAAGATATACTTCAAGCTCTTTTATTATCTTTTCCGCGCTATTTTTAGCCGAAATTTCAAGCGGATCAGTTAAATTTGATGTGTCAAATTTAAGCTTCAAGTCGCATTTATTAAGTATGTAAAAAATCTTTTTTTGAGAATCTTTAAGCAAATTTATAATCTCAAAATCCTGTTCGTCAACCTCGTTTGAAGCATCAAAAACGGCAAGTATAATATCTGCTTCCTCAATCGCTTTTAAAGAGTGGGTTATGCCTATCTGCTCGATCTTACCTGCGTTTTTACGAATCCCTGCGGTATCTATAATGCGAATTAAATGAGTACCTATACTAAGACTTTCCTCTATGCGGTCGCGAGTGGTGCCTGCTTCATCGCTTATAATTGCTCGCTCATAATTTAGAAGTGAGTTTAAAATAGAGCTTTTGCCTACATTTGGCTTGCCGACGATTGCAACTTTAAAGCCTTCTATAAGCCCTTTGCGAGAATCGCTTATAGCTACTATTTTGCTTAATTTTTCGTGATTTAGCATTAACATATGCTTAATTTCGCTCATTAAATTTTCAGGAAGATCATCGTCCGCATAATCAATGCTAGTTTCAACAAAAGCAAGAGTTTTAACAAGCTCTTTTCTAATCTCGTCTGCAAATTTACCAAGATCTCCCCTCATAGCCCTAGCTATTATCTTGGCGGCACTTTCACTTCTTGCGTTTATTAAATTCTGTATGCTTTCAGCCTTGCTTAGATCCATCTTACCGTTAAGAAAAGCGCGTTTGCTAAATTCTCCCGGCTGCGCAAGTCTGGCTCCTAGTTTTATGAGACGAGAAATGATCAAATTAGCCACAGCAAATCCGCCGTGAATCTGAAATTCCACAACATCCTCGCCCGTAAAGCTAGCAGGTGCTTTAAAATACAAAAGTATACCTTCGTCTATAAATTCATCATCTGAATAAATTTTAGCTAAAGTTGCAAATCTTGGTTTTAAAGTTTGAATATTTGTGAGTTTAAGGGCTAGACTAAGCGCATTTTCGCCACTTAGTCTAACTATGCATATGGAACCTACGCCATGAGCCGTGGCGATGGCTACGATTGTGTCATTCATATTTTTTAAAAAATTCATTCACAATTATAAACTGTTTGTTATTATCGCTTTTAACTCCAACATATTTATCAGGAAATTTCTCTCGTAATTTCTCAAGTGCAATCTTTACTAAAATTCCGTCAAGCGGCTTAGTCTTAGCCTTTCCGGTATTTTGAACTTTCTCAATGATGCCCACCAAGTATTGATCGATAGCACCCTCTTGGTTTTTTAAAAATTCAGCTATCTCAAGCCGAACAAGTAGATTATATTTTGAATTTATCCAGTTATATATCAGATAAGAGATTGCGTTATACCTATAACCCTCTTTGCCTATAAGAAGTGCGGCATCCTCTCCGTCAAGCTCAATCAAAACAGTCTCATCGTCAAATTTATCCACTTCAATCTTGCTTATATCAAAGCAACTTGCGGCAAATAGCCTATCTAATCCATCTTTTATCTCAGGCAAAACTTTTTGAATATCGGCTCTTAGCTTTTGTTCTTTTTGCTTGCTCTCAATCTTTTGCTCATCATCTTTTATATCTTTATTAAAAGTATCTATTATCGAGGTGTCAAGTATATTTTTAGACTCCTCTTTTTTTACTTTAGGCTCTTTTATCTCGGTAATTTCATCTGATTGAATCGCCAAATTCAGAGGCTCGCTCTCAACTGTTTCGTCGCTTTTAAATGCATTATGAGATATATCAAAATTTTGATTTAAAGCACTAGCCGTATCACTCTTTTGATCTTTCTCGGCTTTATTTGCACTGCCATTTTCACCGTTTGAGCTTAAATTATCTCCATTTCTTTTTTCTTTTCTTTTTTTATTTCTATCTCTTCTTTTTTTATCGCTTGAGCCGTTTTGTTTGTCGCTATGATTTTCGGCTTTTTGCGCACTTTTTTCATCCTTATGTTTTTCACTTCCGTTAGAGTTGTTTGAGCCGTTAGAATTTTTACTTTTATGCTCTTCGTGTGCGCTTCGCTCTTTTTTGTCTCTATATTTTTTAGAGCCATTTTTAGGCTTATCGCTCTCTCTTTCGGCTTCAATTATAGCCGTCTTTTTAAAAAACCCTAAAAATCCCATACTTGGATTTTGAATAACTTTTATATCAAGCTCGGTTACGGAGCAGTTTAGCTCCTCTGCGGCCTTTCTAAAAGCCTCTTGCAGTGTTTTTGCTTCAATACGCATTATGCTTTTACCTCCGCTTTTTTATGCTTTTCAAATAGTTTATTTACAAAAATTTGCTGAACAACCGAACATACGTTATTTATAAACCAATAAAGCGTAAGTCCCGCAGGGAACGTTACAAAGAAAAATGTAAATATTAAAGGCAGGAATTTCATAATTTTTTCTTGCATAGGATCGGTAAAATTTGTCGGTGTTAGCTTTTGCTGTAAAAACATCGTTATACCCATTAATATCGGTAGGACGAAATATGGATCCATCACCGCAAGATCCTTTACCCAAAGTATCCAAGGCGCAGCTTTTAGCTCGATCGCATTTAAAAGTACGCGATAAATAGCAAAAAATATCGGAATTTGCATAAGTATCGGCAAGCATCCGCCCATAGGGTTTGCATTGTGCTTGCGATAAAGATCCATCATATGAGCATTTAGTTTTTGCGGATCGCCCTTATATTTAGCTTGCAACTCTTTAACTTTTGGCGCAAGCTCTTTTAGCTTGTTCATAGACAGCATTCCCTTGTATGTTAACGGGAATAAAACTAGCCTTATAACAAGAGTAAGTACCACTATCGCCCAACCCCAGTTGCCGATATAATCGTGCAACAAACTTAAAAATGCAAACATAGGTTTAGCGATAAAAGTAAACCAGCCATACTCTACAACATCGGTTAGTCTATTATCGATTGATTTTAAAATTTTATGATCTTTTGGTCCTATATATCCGCCCGCTTTAAATTCACCGCTATTTTTTATAAATATTATCGCATTTTCGGCAGTATCTGTTGAAACAAGCACGTTTAACGGCTTATCAAAAGAGTAAAGCAAGCTTGTATAGTAGCGATCGCTTGCAGCGGCAATATTTGCGTCGTCAAATACTTCCGTGCCGTCCACATCGCCGTCTTCAAGTATCTTTAACTTATCATCTGCATATCTGATAAGAGCGCCGTGAACTGTATAGCTATCAACCGCTACGCTTGGTCTAAAGCCCGGTGTTACGAAATACTCACCTCCGGTTACCGCAAGGTCTAAATCATAATTTCCGGATGGATAAAATGTAAGCTTTTTGGTTACGGTTGCGCCGTTTAAATTTTGCGTTAAAATAAGAGTTTGCTTATCGCTTGTGACGTCTATCACGCTTGCGCTGCTTGTGTAGTCGGTCTTAAAAGCTTGCTCGTTTAAATTTGTATCGGTAAATCTTATTTCAAGAGGCAAAAGCGTCTTTGAAGTAAGCTCAATCCTACTTCCATCTTCATTTTTATATTTCTCGTCATTTAAATAAAATTTTGAAATTCTACCAAGGCTATCTATATGAGCTTCATAATGAGCTCCTTTAACCACGGCGATATTTTTTAGCTCATTTGCCACAGGGGCTGGAGCACCTGCTGAATTTGAAGTAGAGGACGGTGCGGCTGAAGCATTTTGCGAAGCGCTTTGAGTTGCTACCGTTTTGTTTTGATCTAGCGGCAAATTTTTCGGTATAAAAAAATAATCATAAGCAATAAAAAAGGCAAAAGAGAGAAGAGTCGCCAATAAAACTCGCTTTTGCACTGAAAGTTTGTCTAACACTATATTTCCTTTAATGAGTCTAAAACTTTTACAACATAAAATTTATTCTCTTTGTATGGTATAAACCAAAAATTTATATTAAAATCCGAATTTTGGCTAAAAATAGAAAAAGAGTTAAATTTCTTACGTATCACAGGGTAATCAATACCACCTTTAAATAGCTGATTGCAACGAAGAATTCGAAGAGTAACCGCAACAAATGCAGAAAAAAAATTATTGTTTTTAAAGTGCCAAGCAGCAAATTCAGAGCATGTTGGATAGTAGCGACACGTCTTAGGCGTCATTTTAGAAATATAACGTTGATAAAATTCGATTAAAGACAGCGCCATTTCTCTTATCATTTTATACATCCAAGCTTTTTTAGAGCCCAACTGATGTTTTTCTGGATCTTTTGATATGAAGTATTTTCCAGACCCGCCTTTACAACCACTACATAAACACCGCTTGCAAGCTCATCTTTCATCTGAATAAAAACCGCACGCAAAAGCCTTTTACAGCGATTACGAACAACTGCCTTGCCCACTTTTTTGCTAGCTACGACGGCTAGCTTCATTTCGGTCGAGGGCTTATAAAAAAGCGTAGCATTTTCACAATACCACCTGCTCGCCTCTTTATAAACTGCCGAGAATTCCTTAGAGTCGCTTAAGGAACTAAATTTGACTAAGCCGCCAATCTTTTTCTACCTTTTGCGCGTCTTGCATTGATGACTTTGCGTCCGTTTTTAGTCTTCATTCTTAAGCGAAAACCATGAGTGCGCTTTTTAGGTGTTTTATGAGGTTGATAAGTCCTTTTCATACCTTTTTCCTTTTTAAAATTTAATGATAAAGTCGTGATTTTAACAACAAATTACTTAAAATCCATTGAATAAAATTTGCAAGCCTTTTAAAAATAATTCAAATTCGGTGCTATAATTTTAAAAATTTTAAAGGTTCATTAATGTCAAATTTTACTATCACAAAAGCAACCAGAGCGGATATAAAGCCAATTTGTACCTTGGTAAAAGAGCTTGCGGAGTATGAGAAACTATCTCATATCATTAGTTTTAAAGAAGATGAGTTTGCTTTTTGCATTTTTGATAAAAATTACGCTCAAATTTTAGTGTGCAAAAGCGAAAATGACATTGTCGGATACGCAATTTATTTTTACACTTTCTCGACGTTTTTAGGACGAGGCGGAATATATTTAGAGGATTTATACGTAAAGCAAGATTATAGAGCAAAAGGTATAGGCAGGGCATTTTTAGCTCGTCTTGCTCAAATTTGCAAAGAGGAAAATTTAAGTAGACTTGAGTGGGCTTGTCTGAACTGGAACGAGCCTAGTATTAAATTTTATGAAAATTTAGGCGCGATAAATCTATCCAAAGAGTGGCGCACGTATAGACTAAATGGCGAAAATTTGGTGAATTTAGCAGATGATAAAAGATAGTTTATTGAGTTTTAACTCATACTTTGATAATATCTCGCAATGATTTACGCCGATAAAAACGAAATTTTAAGACAGCTTTGCTATCTAAGAGCTTTTGGGTATAGATACATAAACCCGTCGTTTGGCTCGCAAATTTATAGCGATGTTTCAACCGATATAACCGAGCTTGAAAACCAGATAAAAAATTGCAACCTCTGCGATCTTTGCAAGAGCAGAAATCACGCTTTAACGGGTAGTGGAGATCTTAACTCAAAAGTTATGTTCATAACCGATACTCCAAGCGTAAGCGAGGATATAAGCGGGAGATATCTTGAAGGAAGTGCTGGAGATAAATTTTGCACGCTTGTTAAGCAAAATTTAGGGCTTAGCAAAGATGAGTTTTATGTAACCAGCATAATAAAGTGCAAAACGCCTTCAAATTTAGCTCCCAGCCTAATAAACTACGAGCTTTGTAAGCCATATCTGCTGTCGCAAATAGACATAATATCGCCAAAAGTGATAGTGGCTCTTGGCGAAAACGTATTTTTAAATTTAATTAACGAAAGCGAACAAAAGCAGAGCTTTGAATCAATCAGAGGCAATCTTTTGAAATTCAAAAGCTCAAATTTGCTTGCCACCTACTCGCCTGCATGGGTGCTTAAAAATCCGAGCAAAGAGCAGGCTTTAATACAAGACTTAAAAAACATTAAAGGGCTATTATGAAAAAATTATTACTGATATTGCTTGTGCCTACGCTATTTTTTGCAAAGAGTCAAAAGCTCTCGGACATCCAGCCCGCTCATGAAATTTATATAAATTTAGAGCCTTTTAAGTGCAATGACACCTGCTTGCTTGAACTTGTAAAAAACGGTCTGCTTCACAGCTTTTTAGCAAGGTATGAAAGAAGCCAGAACATCGAAGTTATCGAAGCTTTTAACTCGATAACCGGAGGAGCGGGCTTTAATGAGCCGATGTTTATCCCAAGTGCCGATGCCGAATTTAAAATAGCAATCATAGTCCCCGAAAACAGTATAAAAAGCTATGCCGGTATCGTTGCAAACTCCGTAATTGCCTATACAATAAGACAAAACGCAAATATAGACGTCAAATTTTACAACATCGGCAACGAATCTCCCGGAGCCATTGACTCAGCCATAGCAAAAGCAAAAAGCGAAAACATAAGCTATCTGATAGCTCCTTTTACCGCCGTGGGAGCCAATTATCTAAATAGCGTTTTAGACTCCTCGATGCTTGCTTACGTGCCTACTTTACATATTTCAAGCGTGGAAAATTTAAGGGCAAATTTGATCTTTGGAGGCATTGATTACAAAGACCAGATAGCAAAACTCCTTGAGTTTTCAAACGGCAAAGTTGCTGCATTTTCTGACGGAAGCGCGCTTGGAAACAGTCTAAATAGATATAGCGACGAGCTTGGCGGAGGGCTTGCTTACGAAAATATTATCGCAGGAAATCAGACCGATTTTAAAGGCTTTTTAAGCGGCAATTCAAGATTGGCCGAAGCTACTATATTTTTAAACGTACCTATCGTAAAAGCATCCATGTTAAGCTCGCAACTTAGGCTATATGACGTAAAAAGCGCAGCTCTTCTTAGCACTCAGATAAACTATACGCCAAATATATTTAAGCTAACACAACCTGAAGACAGAGCAAATATGTATATCGCAAATTCACTATCGGATGTCGATATGGCGCTTGATTCTAACAATGAAATTTTAAGCCAAGATATCAATTTTAACTGGGTCGGCTATTCGACAAGCGTAGGAATGGACTACATCTACACCGCCTACTTAAATCAAAACGCACAAAAGCTATTTAGCGAGCGAATAGAAAATTCTCAAGTGATTTACAATACAAAAATTTTAAAAGCAGGCGAATCAAGCTTTATTCAAGCAGACGCGACGAGATAAACTCAAGCATCTGCTCGCTCATCTTCGCCATGCCTTTTTCGTTCATAAAAGCTACCGTCACATCGGCTTCAAAGAGCAGTTCAGGCTCGCACCCGCTCTTTAAATTTCCGACTTTATAAATTTGCTGATTTATAACGACGGAGACTTTTTTAACCTGCACGGCTTTGCTTCTAACCTCAATCATATCACCAAGTGTCGCGGGCTTTTTAAATTTAGCGTGAATTTCACTTACTACGAAGTAGCCATCCTTACTAAACGGCTCCAAATCGGAGTTAAAAAACGCCTCACTCCTTGCTCTTTCGCAAAATTTGATATAGTTAGCGTGATATACTATCCCCGCAGCGTCCGTATCTTCGTAGTAAATTCTAAATTTCATACACATTCCTTAAAATTATTCTTCTCTTGCTTTGCGTTTAGATCACACCTTGCGCCACGCGTTACCATTAAAGATTGCTCATAAAAGATCAAAAGCGTCACAGAAACGCCCACTCCAAGTGCAAGAGAAACTGCAACGGTGGTTAGCGCATTATCAAAAAAGAGCATTAGGTAAGTGATCTTTTGAGAAATTTCACTGCTATTAGTAAAAGAAAATAGAGCCAAAATACTCTTGTAAGCGTAAATTCCAGGCACCATCGGCAAAAGCGCGGGAAAAGCTATGATCTCGGCAGGCACTTTTAGTTTGCGTGCAAAAAATATCCCTAAAATTCCAACCAAAAAAGATGCAAAAAGAGTAGCGATCGAGATAGAAAAAATTTCACTCTTTAGCATCATAAACCTACTTGCATGAGCAAGTGCGGCAAGTGCCGCGGAGTAGATCAAAGTGCGTTTCGGAGGAGAGCTTGCATAAGCAAAGCCAAGCCCCGCAATCGCCGCAAAAAACGCATCTGTAAGAGTTAAAAAAATGAGATCAAACATTTAAAAGCTCTATATTTGAAATGGCAATCGTCATATAAACGCCTATTGCGATACAGATGATAAGAAGCCCTGTATTTAGCCCTCTGCTAATGCCAACGAGCGTGTTTTCATTGAGTATGTCAAAGACCGAATTTATAAGCAAAACGCCCGGCATCAAAAACAAAATGCTCGATCCAATCGCCACGTCAGGTGTATTTGAAACTCCAAGATAAACTCCAAGATAAGCGATAAAAGACGAGATAAAAGAGACTATGATGTATTGAATTTTTAAATTTATGCCAAATTTACTAAACAGATGTCTTAGATAAAATCCGATAAAAGTAGCCACAAAAACACTTGCCATCGAGCCTATATCCCCGCCAAAGAGCTTGCAAAAAGCCGAATTTGCAAAACTCATCAAGATAAGCGATACGCCGAAATTTCGCTTAGTGTGGCTTATGATCTCATTAAAAAAGCTTCTTGCTCTTTTAAGCGAAATTTTCTCGTCATAAATTTGCCAGCTAAGAGCGCTCAGCTCGGATATGAGGTTAAAGCTGATAGGCATTGTAGCGCTTGATTTTACGTATGTTCGGCGGATCGAATTATCATTTGGATCCATCACGCTTATAGTAAAATGCTTCACGAATATAGTAAGGCTCACGTCGTATCCGTAAGCGCGCGCTATCCTGCTTACACAGCGATCTATGCGAGCGGTGTAAGTGCCGATACTTAGCATCTTTGCCGCGTAGTCAATCAAAAAATCAGTCACCTCTTGGATATCGGGCTTTTCTTGCATAAATTTGCCTTAAGCCTCTTTTGCACGTGGAAATTTGATAAAAAAGAGCAAAAGCTGAGCAACCATCATCACTTTCATCACAAGCTCGCTTGCCTTATGCACCTGAAAAAACTCAGGCGTCGTAGTTCCAGCTTCACCCAAAGCCTGCGCGTTTAGCACGTAAGGAGTAAAATAAAAGACAAAAGATGCAGCCAGAGCAAAATTTATAAGCGCGAGCATAAAAGAGCTGAATTTTAGAGCAAACTTAACGTCGCTTCTAAGTGCAAAAAGCTCGTAAACAAGTGCCAAAATCGCAACTGCGATTAAAACGTAGTTAAATTTTACAAATATATTTGTCATCAAAAGTCCGCTTTGAAAATGTGTCAAAACGCCCTCTCCTATGATACTCTGCGGATAAAAAAGCGTAGGCGCGATAAAAGCTCCTATTGAAATTTCTATGCCGATTAGAGCCGCTAAAAGCAAAAGATATAAACCTTTCATATTTTTCCTTTAAATTTGATATTTGAATTTGGCGACAAATCCCCTGTCAAAACCCGCCAAATCCTTATAAAATTTAGCCTCAAATTTGTTAATTTCAAGGGCTTTTGCCATACTTTCTTTTTGATCGTAACCCATCTCGCAAACGAGATTTTTTACATTACGATTTCTTGCTTGCAAGATGATGTTTTTTAAAATTTCATCGCCGTTTTTACCGCCAAATAGCGCCTCATGTGGCTCATTTAGCACGAATTTGCTAAGTTTATAGCCGTCTGCTATATAAGGCGGATTTGAAACGACTAGATCAAATTCGCCCCAAGCCTCGTCCATATATGAGCAATGAATAAAATTGATGCGCTTTTCTACACCGAATTTAATGGCATTTTTATGCGCTAGCCTTAAAGCTTTTTCGCTTATATCGGTTGCCGTTATCAACGCGCTTGAATTAAGTGCCAAGCATATACTTACAATCCCGCTTCCAACGCCTATCTCGCAAACTTTTGGAGCATTAAATTCGCGTAAAATTTCAAGCGATTTTTCAACCAAAATTTCAGTCTCGGGACGAGGGATTAAAACTCCATTTTCAACTAAAAATTCAAGTCCGTAAAAGCCCGCTTTACCCGTTATATACTCAAGCGGCTCGCAAGAGGCAAACCTATCAATAAGCGCGAAATACTCATCCTTAGCTTCAAGCTCTTTGCTTAAATTTAAAAACACCCACTCTATGCTCACGCCAAGATGATGCATAAGCAAAATTTTAGCAACTCTTGCGGGATTGTCGCATAAAGATGAAATTTGAGTGCTTGCCTCTTTTAGCGCCTCATCTATTCTCATTTTTTAGCTCATTTATACGCTCATAAAGGCTGGGATGCGAGTGATAGATAAAGGCATAAGTAGGATGCGCCTTAGGGAAAGCCCTATTTTCGCTAGCCAGCTTATTAAGAGCACTTATCATGTCATCTTTACTCTTTACGCTTGCACCGAATTTATCCGCGCCAAACTCGTTCTTTCTGCTTACAGATGAGATAACTGGGCTAAAAACGAAGCTAAAAATCGGCGAGAAAAGAAGCATAAATACGATTATCGCTCCGCCCTCTTTCTCAAGCCCAAGCGCGTTATATGCAGACGCAGGGATATTTCCAAACAGCGCAAACATCGCAAGTAGCATCACGGCGCTAAGAGCTATCATCTTAAATAGATCCTTATGCTTAAAGTGTCCCAGTTCATGACCCAAAACGGCGATTATCTCATCTAGGCTAAGCTTTTTTATAAGCGTGTCAAAAAGCACCACGCGCTTTGTCGCTCCAAGTCCGCCAAAATAAGCATTTAGCCTGTTATCTCGCTTGCTTGCATCCATACTAAACACACCGCTACTCTTAAATCCGCAACTATCAAGCAGTCCTTCTATAGAGCTTTTAAGCTCACCCTCTTCAAGCGGTTGCATCTTGTTAAAAAGCGGTGCGATTATAGTCGGATAGATCAAATTTATCATTAAAACTATCACAAAACTAAGAGAAAAAGCCCATAACCACCAAAGCTCGCCCAAAAAATCGATACAAAGCAAGATAAGCCAGACAAAAAGCGAGCCGAAAACAAGAGTTAATGCAAGAGCTTTTAAAGTATCCATTATAAAAATTTTTGGAGTCGTGTTTGAAAATCCGTGCTTTTTATCCTTGACAAAGGTTTCGTATATGCCAAACGGCAACTCAAGAATGGAGGATATGATTATAAAGCTCATCACAAAGATGATATTTTCGCTTACAGAGCCGCCTTTAAGCGTGATATCTGCTAAAAATTTAAGCCCCCAAAACGCCCAGATCATAAATATACCCAAATGATAAACAAGGCTTGCTATCTGAAATTTTTGGTTTGCGATAGCTATTTTAGCCGCACTTTTATACTCTTCCTCGCTAAGCACGACGGCTTTAGCCCTGCTCTCTTTAGCTATAAAACTTATCTGCAAAAACGCCAGATAAATTTTAACTAAAGTGTATATAAAAAATATAGTTATTAAAAGATTAAACATCTATTTCCTTATTATAAATTATAAATTTTGCAAAATACTATCAAAATTTAGTAAATCATTTCAAAAAATTGTCATAAAAACTGCTTGCAAAAACGATCAAAATCACAAACGGAATTATATATTTTACATACAAAAACCATAAGTTGATTATCTTTTTGTGATTTTCGCTTCCTTGTAAAATTTCAGCCTTCGCCTCATCCTTTAAAACCCAGCCGACAAATATCGCACATAGCAAAGACGTAAGCACGAAAAATATCGTCGCACTTATGGCGTCATAAGCGTCAAAGATATTTTTACCGAAAATTTTTACTTCGCTTAGCAAATTCGTAGCCATTAAAGAAGGTAAATTTCCAAGCACAAAAATAGCCGCTAGCACTATCAAAATCGCTTTTTTGCGATCTATTTTCATCTTTTCTTGAAGTGTAGTTATAAGCACTTCATAAATAGGAAGTGAAGTAGTAAGAGCCGCTATCATAAGCAATGTAAAAAACGTAACCGCAAAAACGCCTCCAAACGGCATGTGCGAAAATACTATCGGGAGGCTTTTAAACACAAGGCTTGGCCCGCTATCAGGCGTTACTCCGAAGCTAAAAAGCGAAGGAAATATCATAAAGCCCGCAAGCACGGCTATAACGGTGTTTAAAATTCCAGTTATCACCGAAATTTTAACCAGCGCCTCGTCCTTTTTAACAAAACTAGAAAGCGTTATCATCACACCAAATCCAAGCGAAAGCGCAAAAAACACCTGCCCAAGTACATCTATAAAAAGCTTCATACTGATCTTTGAAAAATCAGGCGTGAGATAAAATTTAATCCCTTCCATAACTCCTTCAAGAGTTATGTTTTTAACCACCATTGTAATCATAAGCAAAAAGAGTATCGGCATGAGATACTTAGCTGCTTTTTCGATCCCTTCAACCGCACCTTGAGTTAAGATGATGTAATTTACCATAACAAAAACCAAGGTAGCAAAGCCGACTGAAAAAGGATTATTTACGATATTTTGCTCATAAAACGCACTTGTCGTGGCAAAATCAACAACTTTTGAGAGATCAAGCGACCCAAATAAAATTTGCGCTATATAATTTAGCACCCAGCCGCCTATAACCATATAATAAGCCATTATCCCAAAGGCTCCCGCCAAGCTCATATAGCCTGCCACTCGCCAAATTTTGGCTATCTTTTTACCGTTTGCAACACCGCTAAAAGAGTCTATGACATTTACTTTAAGGCGCCTTCCGATAGCGTTTTCAACTAAGATCATCGGAATTCCTATGACGATCATAGCTATACAAAAGGTAAGCACATACGCCCCGCCTCCGTTTTGACCGACCAGATAAGGAAACCGCCAAGTCGCGCCAAAACCGACCGTAGCGCCCGCAATAGCAAGTATATAAGTAAGTCTTGAGCTCCAAGATCCTCTTTTCATAAATCATCCTTCAAAAAAAGGGTGATTATATAAAAATTTACTTAAATTTAAGCCTGCACGCCTCTAATGGTATGCAAAAACTGCATGTGTTTGCGGTACTGCTCAACGATGTCGTTTATGATAGTAGCCTCGCTCCAGCCGAGTATATCATAGTCTTGTCCGCCCTCTTTTAAAAACACTTCGGCTCTGTAATACAAATCATCTCCTTCAAGAGCTCTGGTATAATCAGGGCTTTCCATTCTAACTAGCTTTACTCCGTAGCTAAAGTCCATCTCATCGCCAAGCCCTACGATCAAATTTATAAAATTTCGCTTTTCGTCCTTTGAAATTTTAGCCTGCAAGCCGTTTTTCTCAAATTCAGCCCTCACCTCATCAAAGACCTTTTCGATAACCTCGCTTATAAATTTGTCTGCGTTTTTCTTATTTGGTAGCGATATGATCGTTTTTAACCTCTCTTGCCAAGTTTTAGACATCTCAGAAACGGGCATGTTGGCTAAATTTCTGCTTTGTTTTTTTATGAGATCTACTCTAAGAGCCTGAAAAAGCCCGTAAATAGCTACCAAAAGCGCAATGGTAAAAGGAAGTGCGGAAGCTATCGTCATAGCCTGAAGCGAGGCTAGTCCGCCACCAAGCATAAGAAAACAAGATACAACGCCAATCGCCGCTCCCCAGAAAATTTTCTGCCAAAGAGGAGTGTTGTCTTTGCCGTTTGAGCAAAGCATATTCATAATCATCGCCGCAGAGTCAGCCGAAGTAATGAAAAATATAGCTATCATAAGCACGGCTATAGTGCCAAGCAGACTTGAAAATTTAAAGCTATCCAAAAACATAAAAAGAGCCGATGCGGTGTTTGAATTTGCAGCTTCGGCGAGCTCGCTAAATCCGTTTTGAACAAGAGTTATAGCGCTGTTTCCAAAGAAAGTCATCCACATAAACGTAAATCCCGTAGGCACCAAAAGTGCTCCTACGACAAACTCTCTTATTGTCCTGCCCTTTGAAATCCTAGCGATAAAAAGCCCTACAAAAGGCGACCAAGAGAGCCACCATGCCCAGTAAAGAAGCGTCCAACCGCCAAGCCAAGAGCTGTTTGCTTTCTGATAAGCGTAGAGGTTAAAGGTATTTGAGATAAGCGTGGATACGTAGTTGCCGCTATTTTGCACGAGCCTTTGAAGAAGATCGGTGGTATTTCCTAAAAACAATATAAAAAGCATAAATATAATGGCCATGATGATGTTTGAATTTGAAAGAATTTTTATGCCCTTATCCACTCCGCTTGCGGCTGAAACGGTAGCCAGCAAACATAACACTACAAGCAAAGTTATATGCATACTAGGAGCTCCAAATACGTGAGTAAGCCCGGCATTTACCTGCACGACTCCATATCCAAGAGAGGTAGCCACTCCAAAAAGTGTCGCAACCACTGCAAAAACGTCTATCACATCTCCGATCTTGCCGTAAATTCTCTCGCCTATAAGCGGATAAAACGCCGATCTAAGCGTAAGAGGAAGGTTGTGTCTATACGCAAAAAAGGCAAGTATAAGCGCGACGATGGCATAAGTAGCCCAAGCGCCCACACCCCAGTGAAAGAAAGTGATATTCATGGCAAGCTTGGCAGCCTCCATGCTTTTAGGCTCACCGACGGGTGGGTTAAGATAGTGCATAAGCGGTTCGCTCACGCCAAAAAACACAAGCCCTATACCCATACCCGCGGCAAATAGCATGCCAAACCAAGATAAATTCGCATATTCGGGCTTTGAGTGATCGGCTCCTAGCTTTATATCTCCAAATTTGCTAAATCCCAGCATAATAACACAAAGCACGATAATGGCGATAGCAAGCACATAAAACCAGCCGAATTTGATAGTGATGAAATCTTGCATGGATTTAAAAAATTCGCTTGATCTCTCAGGAAAAACAACAGAAAAAATAGCAATCATAAATATGATAAATACCGATGGATAAAATACGGATGAGTTAAATTTCGAGTTTTTTATAAAGGTCATAAATCTCCTTGTTTATTTTAAGCTTGCTTTTAACTTACTTGAATTTTGTAAATAAGTCAAATAAATTATAAATGTAAAACATATTAAATCCTTAAATTTAGGGAAAGTAACAGCCAAATTTTATTCCGCTAAATTTTGATAAAGAGTTTTATAAAGTATTTTTAGAAGCAATGCAAATTTGAATTTGTATAAATTTCCAAATTTTGCTTTTAGGCTCTGTTTTTAGGATATAAATTAAATTTAGCGGCTTTAAATTTCAATCCTTAGATTTGTAAAATTTGAAATTTTTAAAATTCTAATCAATATTTTTTATTATTTAAGAAATATTTTATTTTAAATAAGTATAATTCCGAAATAATAAATTTTATTAAAAGGAAAAAATTATGAGACAACTAACAACTACTTCGGGCAATCCAATCGCCGACAACCAAAACTCGCTAACGGCAGGTGCTCGTGGCGGCGTTATGATGCAAGATTATCAACTAATCGAAAAACTTGCTCACCAAAACAGAGAGAGAATCCCTGAAAGAACGGTTCACGCTAAAGGTAGCGGTGCATACGGCGTGCTTGAGATAACTAATGACATATCTAAATATACAAAAGCTAAAGTTCTTCAAAAAGGCGAAAAAACAAAGCTATTTTTACGCTTTTCAACAGTTGCAGGCGAAGCGGGAGCTGCAGATGCGGAGCGCGACGTAAGAGGATTTGCAATTAAATTTTATACAAAAGAAGGCAACTGGGACTTAGTAGGAAACAACACTCCTGTATTTTTCTTAAGAGATGCTTACAAATTCCCTGATTTCATCCACTCTCAAAAGAGAGATCCTCGCACACACCTACGCTCAAACGAAGCGGCATGGGATTTTTGGAGCTTAAGCCCTGAAACACTTCACCAAGTAACGATCCTAATGAGCGATAGAGGAATTCCTGCAAGCTACAGAACTATGCATGGATTTGGAAGCCACACTTATAGCCTAATCAACAAAGACGGCGAGAGATTTTGGGTGAAATTCCACTTCAAATCACGCCAAGGAATTAAAAATTTAACTAACAAAGAAGCGGCTGATATCGTTGCAAACGACAGAGAGAGCCACCAAAGAGATCTATACGAAAATATAGAAAAAGGCAATTTCCCAAGCTGGGATTTCAAGATCCAAATAATGACTGACGAGCAAGCTAAAAAGCTACCTTTTAGCCCGTTTGACTTAACTAAAACATGGTCTCATAAGGATTTTCCACTGATTGAAGTAGGCGTTATGACTCTAAATGAAAACCCTAAAAACTACTTCAACGAAGTTGAACAAGCGGCATTTAGCCCGTCAAACATAGTTCCTGGCATCAGCTTTAGCCCTGATAAGATGCTTCAAGCTAGAATTTTCAGCTATCCTGACGCTCAAAGATACAGAATCGGAACTCACTATGCACAACTTAAGGTTAATCAACCTATAAGTGAGATAGGCACTTACACCGTAGGCGGAGCTATGAATAACGGCATGTACGAGATCGAAGACAAGGCTTACTACGAGCCAAACAGCTTTGGCGGTGCCAAAGAAAACAAAGACTTCCTAGAGCCTGACATCGCTCTTGAAGGAGTAATGCAAAGACACGATCATAGAGCCGAAGATAGCGATTACTACAGCCAACCAAGAGATCTATTTAACCTAATGAACGACTCTCAAAAATCTCAGCTATTTAACAACATAGCAGAGAGTATGTGCGGAGTAAGCGACTTCATAGTTGAGCGCGCACTTGGACATTTTGAGAAAATTTCACCGGCTTATGCAGCAGGCGTTAAAGCTGCACTTAAGAAATAAGTTATGAGTGATAGAAATTTAGAGATTAGCAAAGAAGAAGAGGCAAGGTATAACGAACTTTGCCTCATGGCGCTTGATTTTGCAAGAAAAGACGAAGTAAGCGAGCTTGAAAAGATGATAAAAGCTGGGCTAAATGTAAATTTAAAATCCGCTAAAGGCGATACGCTCTTAATGCTTGCAAGCTATAATAACTCCATAAATACCGTAAAAATGCTAATAGCAAACGGCGCACTGGTAGATGAAAGAAACGATAGAGGGCAAACCCCTCTTGCGGGAGCTGCATTTAAAGGATACTTGGATGTGGTAAAGGCTCTAGTTGAAGCGGGTGCGGACATAAACGCAAACAACGGCATGGGAGCTACGCCTCACACTTTTGCCGTGATGTTTGGTAGAAGCGAAGTGGCAAAATACCTGCTAAGCGTAAATAAAAAACCAAGCCTAATAGCAAAAATAGGCTCAAATTTGCTCTCTATTTTTGGCAAAAAAGCTTCATAACATCCTCCTTTCAAGAGAGCTTCGGCTCTCTTGATTCTTTGCTCAATACGGCTATTTATACAAATTTACACCCCAAAATTCACATTATCTAAACTAAAAATTTAATAAATTAGTCTCATTTTGAAACATTAAAACATATAAAAAATATAAATATTATTAAATTTATAATCCAAACAGCAACCTTTAAGCCTTTTTAAATATAATTTTTAAATATGCCAAAATTAAGGATACAAGATGAATTCTTTGGTTTTACTCTTTGTTGGCTTAAGTGCTTTTGCGATCGGATTTTTCATCTATTCAAAATTTATCGCTCAAAAGATCTTAAAGCTTGATCCGAATTTCAAAACTCCTTCGCAAGAATTTGAAGACGGCGTTGATTATGTCCCGACAAACAAATTCGTCCTTTGGGGTCATCACTTCACATCAGTTGCAGGCGCTGCTCCTATCGTAGGTCCTGCGATCGCGGTTATTTGGGGTTGGTTGCCTGCGTTTTTGTGGGTTATCTTGGGCACGATATTTTTTGCGGGCGTGCATGACATGAGCACAATTTGGGCAAGTGTGCGTAACAAAGGCTACTCTATAGGCACCATATCAGGGCAAATTCTAAGCAAACGCGCAAGAAGCCTTATGATGGTGGTTATATTCTTGCTTTTGCTTATGGTAAATGCCGTATTTGCCGTGGTTATAGCAGGAATGATGATAAAAACTCCTTCATCCGTCGTTCCTGTTTGGGGTGCGCTTGTAGTTGCGTTTTTCATCGGACAGGCTATTTATAAATTTAAATTCAACCTTCCTATCGTATCACTCATTGGCGTAATTGCGCTTTATGCTCTGATATTTATCGGACCTAGCGTTCCGCTAGCTCTACCCGATAAAGTTCTTGGGCTTGATGCCAATGCCGCTTGGATAGTTATTTTATTTATTTACGCAGCCATAGCTTCGACTTTACCTGTCTGGATGCTTCTTCAGCCAAGAGACTACATCAACGGGCTTCAGCTATTCATCGGTCTTGGAGCGCTTTATTTCTCATTTTTAGTAGTTTCTCCAGATATTGTAGCTCCTGCGTTTAACTCAAACGTCCCTGCCGGAACTCCGTCACTATTTCCGCTTCTTTTTGTAACCATAGCTTGCGGTGCGATATCGGGCTTTCACGGGCTAGTTTCAACCGGAACTACGGCAAAACAAGTTAAAAACGAAACGGATGCTAGATTTGTCGGATACTTCGGAGCTATCGGAGAGGGTTTGCTAGCGCTTGCAGCCATACTTGCGGCGACTGCGGGCTTTGCAAGCTTGGCTGAATGGGAAGGCGTATATAGCTCGTTTGGCAAGGGAGGCATAGGAGCATTTATCGATGGCGGCGGAAGAATTTTGAGCCAAGGTATCGGACTAAGCCCTGAAATTTCAGCAACGATGCTAACGGTTATGGCGGCTTTATTTGCAGGAACTACTATGGATACGGGCGTAAGACTTCAAAGATACATTTTTCAAGAGTGGGGTGAAGTTTATAACTTAAATTTCTTAAAAAACGGCAAGGTTGCTACTCTTTTTGCGGTAGGCTCATGCTTGCTTTTAGCATTTGGCGCAGGCGGAATCGACGGCAAGGGAGGCATGATCATATGGCCGTTATTTGGCACCACAAACCAACTTATGGCAGGTCTTTCTCTGCTTATAATTACCGTTATGATACTGAGACAAAAAGGTGCTATCAGATACACTCTTATACCGCTTGTTTTCTTGCTTTCGGTTACTTTTGTAGGTTTGCTGCTTCAGCTTGTGGATTTTTACAACAAGAGCAACTGGCTGCTTATCACGCTTGATTGTATCATTTTAGGCGCTACGATCTTAGTCTGCTTGGAAAGCTTTTCAGTACTTAAAAAAGAATTTAAAAGCAAATGAAAGAGCAGATAAAGGCGTTTTTAGAGGGGCTTAGCGAATA
The DNA here is from genome assembly GCF_012978775.1 of Campylobacter sp. RM15925. Lineage (NCBI taxonomy): Bacteria > Pseudomonadati > Campylobacterota > Epsilonproteobacteria > Campylobacterales > Campylobacteraceae > Campylobacter > Campylobacter sp. RM15925. The sequence goes on along the minus strand of NZ_LIWP01000005.1, from coordinate 26,628 downwards.
CTACAACGCCCCTTATAGAAGCGCTCTAACAAAGAGCTATCAAGAAGAAAATGATTTTTTTATGCTGATGGTTTTTGCAGAAAGTCTCGGCATAGAAAATCCCGTTTCGTTTTATACCATAGAAACTTTGCCGTTTTTGCTTGAGGAATTTCACGCATGGCATAAACGTATGGGTATGCAAAGCTCCCCGATTGATCACTTTGGGTGTTGCTGATGACGCCTATTTTATTTATAGGAGGAAAAGGCGGAGTCGGTAAAACCACCATATCCGCCTCGATAGCTTCCAAGCTAGCTGCAAGCGGCAAAAAAACACTCATCATATCAACCGATCCGGCTCACAGTCTAGCCGATGCGCTTGACGTAAATCTAAGTCACAAGATAAAAAATGTAAGCGCAAATTTAGACGCTCTTGAGCTTGATCCGACCCTTATCACAAACGAACACTTCAAAAACATCGAAGAGACGCTAAAGACCTACTCAAAGCCGGAGATGTTTGCTAAGATAAAGCAGCATTTAGAGCTTTCTAAAGACACTCCGGGGGCTCAGGAAGCCGCACTTCTTGAAAAAGTATGCGAGCTTATTACTGACAGAAAAGATTACGATCATATCGTATTTGATACCGCTCCTACGGGACATACGATCAGGCTTTTATCCATGCCTAGCATTATGTCGGCGTGGAGCGAAGGGCTTATGAGACACCAAAAAGATCGCGAAAAGGTAGCCGACGCCGCTAAGGTCTTTTGGCAAAAGAAAGAAAACTACGAGCACAATCCGTTTGCACCAAGCAAAGAGCTAAGATGGCAGCAAGCCTTAAAGCGTCTTGATGAGCGTAAAAAACTCTTTAATGAAGCAAATCAAACGCTAAAGGATCCTAGCCTAACTTCGATTTATCTAGTTATGATACCTCAAGCTCTGCCTCTTTTTGAAACCCTGCGCGCAAACGAAACTTTAGAGAAATTCGGCATAAAAGTCGGAGGAATTTTTATAAATCAAATCATCCCGCAAGCTCAAACCGATAGCTTTTGGCAAGCTCAGATCAAAAAGCAAGATGAAATTTTGGCTAAATTTCATAGAGCATTGCCAAAGACTAAGAAATTTTACGTTATGCTAAGCAAAGAGGATTTAAGGGGTGTGGATAAGCTTGCGAATTTAAAATTTGAAGATAGGCTTTAAACAAAATTTGAAAGCTTTAGTAGGGTTTAGTAGTAGTACGACTTCAATATATCACACGCAAATAAAAGCTATATCTTAACTGCAAATATAAAAGACTTTATAGTTTTGTTACGCAAAAGATAGTGCAATAGCTACTTCTTTTAAATTTCTAGTAGCGCTTAGATTTCTTTTTTAACTATCCAAATTTTCAGCGATTTCCAAAACTTCAAAATACTCGTTTTCTAAAATTTCAAGCTCTTGTTTAGCAGCTTCAAGCTCCCCATAAAGCTTAGTTAGTCCTATTTTTTGATAAACATTTGGATCGCTGAGTTCATCATTTAGTTTTGAAATTTGAGCCTCTAAAACAGCGATTTTATCCGGATGATTTTGTAAAATTTGATTTTCTTTATAGCTTAATTTCCTACTCTTACTCTTTTGTTTTTCGGCCGAATTTTCGCTATCTTTGTTAATCTCGGCTTCAAATTTATCAAGCTCGTTTAGCTCATCTTCAAGCTCAAGATAAACACTATAATCCTGATGAACCACTTCGATTTTAGCACTCTCAAAAGCCCAAAGTTTAGATGAAATTTTATCCACAAAATACCTATCGTGACTAACAAGCAAGATAGCTCCTTCAAAGCTTTGCAGATAATCTTCTAAAATATTAATAGTTGCTATATCAAGGTCGTTTGTCGGCTCATCAAGCACAAGCACATCGTATTCGCCCGCAAAAAGCAAAGCAAGCGCAACGCGGTTTTTCTCCCCTCCGCTTAACACGCCGATTGGCTTATCTAAAAACTCTTTTGGAAAGAGGAAATTTTTAAGATATCCGTACACGTGCATATTTCGTCCGCGCACCTGCACCCTATCTCCGCCGTTTGGACAAAATACCTCTATAAGGCTTTTTTCGTCGCTTAACGCGCTTCTTGCCTGATCAAAATACCCTATCCTCACATCGCCACGCTTGATCTCGCCACCGCTTGGTTTATCAAGTCCCAGCAAAATTTTTAGCAAAGTACTCTTACCGCTCCCGTTTCGCCCTACTATAGCGATACGCTCTCCTTGCAATACTCGCGCGTCAAATTTTTCAAATAAAATTTTACTGCCAATGTTCTTGCTTAAATTTTTAATCTCAAAAAGCATTTTTTTGCGATTTGTCGAGTGGGTTTGGTTGAAATTTTTACTCGCACGCTCAAGCTCAAGTCTTACTCGTCTGATAACGCCGGGATTTTTCTTGGCTTCTTCACGCATCTGCATAACGCGCTCTTTGCGACCCTCGTTGCGCTTAAGGCGAGCTTTAACTCCTCGTCTTAGCCACTCCTCTTCGCTTTTAAGCTGCTTTAGTAATGTCTCGTGAGATTTGGCCAAAGAGAGTAAAATTTCCTCCTTTTTGGCTAAATAGTTAGCATATCCGCCGTCAAAACTTCGAAGTTTGCCCTCCTCGACCTCAACGCTTCTAGTCGCCAAAGCATCGATAAAATAGCGATCATGGCTTATAAATACGATGGTTTGCTTTGAGCTTTTAAGCATCTGTTCTAAAAAACGCACCATATATACGTCAAGGTGGTTTGTCGGCTCATCAAGTAAGAGTACATCGGGCTTTTTAAGGATTAAAGCGCCTAGTGCTACGCGGCGAATTTCACCACCGCTAAGGCTAGAAACCGCCCTATTTTCATACTCTTTTAGCTTAAATTCGATCAAAACCTGCTCGATCTTTCGCTCGATCTGCCAGCCGTCTTTCGCTTCTATAAATTTTATAAGCTCATCTTGCCTTAAATTAAGCTCCTTATCACTTGGATTGTCGGAAAGCTTTTCAAGCACGGTTGCATACTCGCTTCTAGCATCAAATATCTCTTTAAGCTCTAAATTTAAAGCCTCCTTGACGCTTATACCTTCATCAAATTTAGGATTTTGCGCGAGCATCTCGACCTTTATGCCGTTTTGCACTACACGCCTTCCCGTGTCAGGCTCATAGCTTCCTGCTACAAGCTTCATAAGAGTGCTCTTGCCGCTTCCGTTTTTGCCTATGACGGCTATGATCTCACGCTCGTTTATGCTGAAATTTATCTGATTTAAAATTTCATTAGCGCCAAATTTCTTACTAACTTCGATAAGATCGACTAACGCCACTTTAACCCTTAAAACGAGTGTTGCATACTAAGTGCAATTATGCAAAGCGTAAGAGCCATCGGCACATAGATGTATCTTCCTATGTTATACCAAAGCGCGCCTTGAGCTCTAGCCGCACCTGTATTTATCTCGTCCATTATCTCTTCTTTTTTGATAATCCAAAACCAAGATATTGCGCCTATGACCGCACCGATAGGGATGATATAGATAGATACGAAATCCATCCAAGGACCCCATTTGCTAATAGCTTCCATATTTACGCCGATGCCAAAGCAAACAACACACAAGATAATCAGCATAGGCACGCGTTTTATATTTGGGAATTTGTGCATTATCGATTCGGCGACGGCTTCAAACATATTTTGTAAAGACGTTATACCGCCAAATATCACCGCCGTAAATAAAATAATCGCAAAAATTTGCCCGCCGGGCATATCTTGTAAAATTTTAGGCAAAGTTACAAAAAGCAGCCCAGGACCGGCAGCCGGATCCATAGAGTAAGCAAACACCGCAGGTATCATTACAAGAGCAGCCGTCATCGCCGCAAGAGTATCAAAAAAAGCCGTCTTCTTAGCAGAATCTACAATATCTTCTTTTTTAGATAGATAGGCTCCATAAACTATCATGCCAGATCCCGTGATAGAAAGTGAGAAGAACGCCTGCCCCATCGCAGCTACCCAAACCATAGGCTCGCTTAACTTATCCCAGCCTCCTCTAAAGATAAATTTATATCCTTCAAAAGCCCCGTCAAGCATAGCAACCCTAATAGCAAGTATAAAAAACAGCACGAAAAACAGAGGCATCATTATTTTATTTGTCTTTTCTATGCTCTTTGCGCCAAAAAGAAGGGTAAAGAGCGTGCCCGCAACCACTATAAAGTGAAAAGGAATGACCGAATAATCACTGAAAGCAAAAGACTCAAACCAGGTATTTGTATCAACGCTCATTAAAGAGCCCGTGATAGCTTGAGTAAGCGCCTTTAGGATATAAGCGATGATGACGGCATAGCCTATGGCTATACACATGGAGCCTGCCAGCGGTATCCAGCCTACGATTTTGCCTATCTTATCAAGTCCGCGCGTGCTAAAAGCATACTCGTAAGAGCCAAGGGTACCTGTTTTGGCTCGCCTGCCGATAGCGTATTCGGCCGAAAGTCCCACATATGAAAATATCGCGATAAAAAACAGATATATAAGCAAAAATGCGCCTCCACCGTTTGTCCCTACTTTGTAAGGAAACCCCCAGACGTTTGCCATGCCTATAGCAGAGCCTACCGAAGCGATTATAAAGGCCCATCTTGAAGTGAAATTTCTCTTTTCCATTTCGCACCCGTTAAATTTAAATTTGCAAAGATTATACTTAAGTAAGCTAATAAAAATATTATAAAAAGCCTATTTTAGGCATAAATGAGGGATAATGTTTAGCTTTGTTGCACACAAAGTTACAAATGCCAATTTAACGAAATTTGCAAATTTCATTTCTTATTGGTTAAATCAAAATTCAAATTTACAAACATCGCTTTGTAGCTTTAAAATTTAAAGGCTTAAATTAACTTAACAACAGGAATTTAAGCATAATTAACGCAGATGATTTGATATAATTAACCCTTAAATTTAACCCCCTGTACAAAAGAGAAATTTATGAACCTCTCGCTTAGAAAGCTTACGATTCCTATATTTTTGGATATGTTTTTACACTTTATAACGCTCATCATAAACACCTACATGGTGACAAAAGTAAGCATTCATCTAGTGGGCGCAATGGGTGCGGGCAATCAAGTCATGGATCTTTTTATGACGATTTTTAGTTTTTTAAGCGTTGGTTGCTCTGTCGTAGTCGCTCAAGCCTTGGGCGCAAAAAACAAAAATTTAGCCATCAGAGTTATACACGCAAGCATCACTTTTAACACTATTTTTGGCATCACGGCAGCGATATTTATCTACTTTTACGGGCATGAGGTCTTAGAGCTTTTACAAGTGCCTGAAAATTTGATAGACGAGAGCTTTAACTACCTACACGTTCTTGGTATAGCGCTATTTTTTGACGGAGTCGGGATGGTTCTTGCGGCGGTTATTAGAGTCTATAACTTCGCATTTCAGGTTATGCTTGTCTCCGTTTTAATGAACGTCATTACGCTTCTTGGCAACGCAATAGCTCTTTTTGGCTGGTTTGGGCTTCCAAACTACGGATTATACGGAGTTGGCGTATCAACTCTCGTCGGAAGGCTAGTTGCGCTTATAGTGCTTTTTATCATCCTTTCTCGCACCGCAAAAGTTAGAATTTATATAAAAATGCTAGTTAGCTTGCCGTTTAAAATTTTAAGCAAAATTTTATCCGTCGGGCTTCCAAGTGCGGGAGAAAATTTACTATGGATGGCGCAATACATGGTCGCTTTTGGTTTTGTGGCAAGCATGGGTGAAGCAAGTCTAAGCGTGCAGACCATATACTTTCAGATCACACTTTTGATATTGCTTTGCGGAGCTAGTATAAGTGTGGCAAACGAGATCATCGTGGGGCATTTAGTAGGCGCCATGCGGTTTGATGACGCTTATAAAAGGACGTTTTACGCGCTTAAGCTTGGCTTTATAGCCACTACTATCGTGGTTTTGGCTGCATACTTTGGCAAAGAGATCATCATGGATAGGCTAAATTTGACAGCCGAGCTAAAAGAGATCATGGTGCCTTTGTTTGCGCTTTCTATCGTGCTTGAGACGGGACGAACCTTTAACATTGTCATAGTAAATTCGCTTCGTGCCGCAGGAGACGCGAAATTTCCGCTTATAACGGGGCTTATTTTCATGTGGGGCGTTAGCTTGCCGCTTGGATACTATCTTGGCATAGTTCAAGACATGGGTATAATCGGGGTTTGGATCGGATTTGTAGCTGATGAGTGGCTAAGAGGCCTTGTAAATACTTGGCGATGGAAGAGTAGAAAATGGCAGTCAAAACGGCTTGTGTGAGGTCAAGTTAAATATATTAATCAAATCTTAAATTTATACAATAAAGCAAATTTTAAAGTTACCTTGTGATAAAATGGCGTGTTTTTATTTAAATTTACTACTTAACAAGGAGAAATATGTTTTCATTTCTAAAGGCTTCTCCTCCATCAACGCAAAAAGTAGAGCCTTCTCGCGTTGATGCGGAGTATAAAAAACTTCGTTGGCAAATTTTTGCCGGTGTATTTATAGGTTATGCGGCATACTATCTCATCCGCAAAAACTTCTCTCTAGCAATTCCTTATCTTATCGACGAATACGGCTTTAGCAAGGCTGATTTAGGTAAAGTCGGTGTGGCGCTGTCTATGGCTTACGGCTTTAGTAAATTTATCATGGGAAACATCTCGGATAGAAGCAACCCCAAGTATTTTATGGCGATAGGTCTTATCTGTTCGGCAATCATTAGTCTTATATTTGGCTTGGTTCCCGGAGTGCTTTCATCTATAGAAACTATGATAATTCTTGGCGCACTTAACGGCTGGTTTCAAGGCATGGGCTATCCTCCGGGCGCAAAGAGCATGACAAACTGGTTTTCTACATCGGAGCGCGGAGTATGGTGGAGCTGGTGGAACATCTCTCACAACTTAGGAGGCGGACTCATCGGACCTCTTGCTATACTTGGACTTTCCATTTTTGGCGTTTGGCAATCTCTATTTTACTTGCCTGCATTAATCGCCATAGTCTTAGCCTTCGTGATGTTTTATCTTATGCGAGATACTCCTGAATCCGTAGGCTTACCGCCTGTTGAAGAGTATAAAGGCGAAAAACACATCCAAAAGGTAGAATCAGCCCACACTCTAAGCTCAAAAGATATCTTCTACAAATATATCATCAATAACAAATTTTTGTGGGCTATAACTATTGCTAATATATTTGTATATTTTGTTAGATATGGGATCATAGACTGGGCACCTACATACCTAAAAGAGGTTAAGCACTTTACCGTAGATAAGCAAAGCTGGGCGTATTTCCTCTACGAATACGCTGGAATTTTCGGTATGCTTGCCAGCGGATATCTAAGCGACAAGGTTTTCAAAGGCCACCGCGCACCGCCTATGCTGCTCTTTTTAGTAGGTGTTTTAATCGCTATAGTGGTTTACTGGAAAAACCCTGCCGGTAATCCTTTAGTAGATAACCTCTGTCTAGTTGCGATCGGATTTTTGATATACGGACCTGTTATGATGATAGGACTTCAAGCTGCCGATCTTGTCCCTAGAGTAGCAACCGGTACTGCAACCGGACTAACGGGACTATTTGGATATTTGCTAGGCTCGGCAAGTGCGGGATATGTAATGGGTAAATTAGTAGATGTCTTTGGATGGGACGGTGGATTTTACGCACTAATCGCCTCTTGTGTTTTGGCGTTCATGTTTATCGCTTTAACCTTGTTCCACAAGACATCAAGACAGCTTGACTGATACGCTCTTTAGCACAATATGACAAAAGAGAGAGTAATTGATTTTTTAGATTTTAAAGTATTTTTAAAATTTACAAAAAGAGCAAGAAATATAAGGCTTAAGATAAATAAGCAAGGCAAAATTTCTTGCTCTTTGCCGTTTTATACTACACAAAAAACAGCCATAAATTTCCTAAACGCTCACAAAGATTGGCTTACTAAAACGCATGAAAGAATTTCTGCAAATTTGCTAAAAGATGATGAGTTTAGATTGCTTGGCAAAATTTATAAGATAAAATTTGATGAAAATTTAAACTCCGTTTTGATATCGGATGATCAAATTTTGGCTCCAAATTTAAAGAGGCTTGAGGAGTTTAAAAAAAGCGAAGCAAAGCGCGTTTTTACCGAATTTATCGATAAATTCGCCCCTACCATAAACCGCAAAATAAACCGCGTAGTGATACGAAAAATGCAGACACGCTGGGGAAGCTGTAACTATCACAAAGGCTACATTAACTTAAATCTAAACCTCATCGAAAAAGAGCCGGATCTAATCGAATACGTCATACTTCACGAACTAACCCATCTCATTTACCCGCATCATCAAAAGAGCTTTTATGAGTATATCGGCTCTTTAATGAGCGATTTTAAAGAACGCGAAAAGCGCCTAAACAAAGCCGTTATATAATCTGCTATATTAGCATAGTATAATTTTTATTATGATAAAATGTCTCAAATTTTAGGAGATCAAATGAAAAAGATATTAATGCTATCTGCTGCGGTTATGGTTGCGATGAGCGGGGATTTTGAAGACGGATTAAAAGCCTATCAAAATGCTGAATTTAAAACGGCGTTTGAAAAATTTAGCACCGCTTGCGAAAATAAAAATGCTGATGCGTGTTCAAAACTAGGCACTATGTATCAAGTTGGCAAATTTGCAAACAAAGACCCCAAAAAGGCGCTTGAGTTATATATCAAAGGTTGTGAAGCGGGATTGGGCGAAGGCTGCTCGCAAGCAGGCGGGATGTATGAGCTTGGCGAAACGGTTAAGGCTGACTCCAAAAAGGCGGAAGAGCTCTTTACTAAAGCTTGCGAACTCGGGCAAGGCTATGCTTGCAGTACGGTCGGCTCTGCATATCTTGAGCGCTCAAATTTTAAAAAAGCAAAAGAGTTTTTTGACAAGTCCTGCAATGCGGGCGATAAGCTGGGATGCGAGTGGGCTGGCGATCTTGAAAGATCAAACAAGCTTTAAATTTAGCGCCAAAACGCTTCGAGGATGAAATTTAAATTTGCAACTTCACTCTATTAAAAGCATCTTATCAAGACGAGCTAGATATCTATTTATCTTATCCAACTCGGCACTTTGTTTTACCGCTCTACCTGAATAAAAATACTCCACATTTGCAGGCGAGCTTTCAAGCAAATTTAGCCTTTCAAGCTCAAATTTAAGCTTATTTACAGTGCCTTCGTTGCCGTCAAGTAGCCTTATATGACTTGGTAAAATTTCGCGCAAACTATCTTTAAAGTAGTTAAAATGCGTGCAGCCAAGCACCAATGACGAGTAAAGCGACAGATCAAATTTCAAAAGCTCTCTTTGCAAATACTCCTTCACTCTAGGCGAGTTAAACTCCTCATTTTCAGCAAATTCAACTAGCTTTGCAAGCGCAACGAGATCTATAAGATGATCGCTATCAACGCGAGCTATCAGCTCTTTTAGCTTATTTCCTTTAACGGTAATCGGAGTAGCGATGACGAGAGTTCTTGCCTTTTTGCATGTATCAACGGCCTTTTTTACGGCGGGCTCCATGCCGATGATAGGCAGGTTAAAATTCGCTCGAAGCTCCTTTATAGCGACACTTGTAGCCGTATTGCAAGCGATAACGATAGCCTTTGCGCCCTGCTCTTGCATAAATTTTACCGCTTCGGTTGTAAAATTTAAAATTTCCTCGTTTGATTTTAGACCGTAAGGGACGTTATCTCTATCGGCATAGTATAAAAACTGCTCGTTTGGCAATTTTTTAAGGGCTTCATTTAGCACGCTAAGTCCGCCAAGTCCCGAGTCAAAAATAGCTATCTTCACTCTTGTTTCCTGTTTAAATTTGATAAGTTAAGACCTAAAACGCCTAAGATTATCAAAATTGTCCCTATAAAATGATAAATTTCAAATTTTTCATCTAGTAAAACGACTCCCGCGATGATGGTTATCAAAGTCGAAAGGTTACTAAAGATGCCGACTTTAAAAGCCTCAAGATGTTTTAAGGCGTAGCCAAATAAAAAGGATGTACATACGGAGCTAAAGATAGCTAAAAACGCTATCGCAAAGCTAAATTTAACTTCCAAAAACGGTGCAAAATAAAGCTTCAAATCACGTCCACTTGAAACAAAATCGATCAAATTTAAACCGTTAAAAAAGACAAATCCGATAAAAACCATTATAACAACGAGCTTTGATATCTCAAATTTGACTAAAATTTTCCTTGTGAAAACGTTATAAAGCGAGATAGCAACTACCGAAAGTAGGATCAAAAAGTTGCCTAAAAAGCTTGAATTTGCGCTTAAATTTCCAGACATTACAAGTATATAAACTACGCCAAAAACAGATATCAAGATAAAAAGCTTTTGGAGTAAATTTGTTCGCTCTTTGATAAAAATTTGCGCAAAAATCATCGTCATGATAGGTGTGCATGCATGCAAAACTCCAGCCATAAGCGAGCTTGTATAAACTAGTCCAAAAGCCTGAAAAGCAAAAAACGAGCTTGGATATAAAGCCGCGATAAATGCTACTTGCTTTAAATCCTGCAAGCTAAATTTAGCGCTGATAACGCCAAATTTAAGCAAGATCAAAACAGCAAGAAAAGCTATGCTAAATCTATGCGCAAGGCTTTCAAATACGCTTGCGCTCTCAAGCGAAATTTTTACAAAAGCAAACGAAAATCCGACGATAAAAGTAGCGCCTATTAAAGACGCATAGGCCTTAAACATAGCCTATATCGCAAGCGCCCTTTTCTCGCTTTTATTCTTTATCCACTGATACGCAAAAAGAGCAAAATAAATCCCCGAGCCAATAGCGTAAGAGATATATTCGTTTGCGATAAACGGGATATATTTAGCGCACATATTCGGCACCAATGTTAGCGGCACAACCAGCATAAGCAAGGCTCGCTCCCAAATTTGAACGCGAGTAACAAAATAACCTTGAAGTGCGGACGCAAAAGCAAACATGCCTATAAGTGCGGTTGAAAATATGAGAAGTATCTCGGCCGGATTTGTTATCCAAACTATGCCCTTGGCGTCGCTTGGAGAAGCAGGATTTACGCTTTCGATAAGAAGAAGTTTGTTATTAAACACAAATGAAAACGGCAAAATAGTCGTTCTTAGATCATAAAAAAATCCCTGAACACCGACGGTTACCGGATTTGCTTTGGCGATACCAGCAGCAGCGTAAGCTGCAATTCCGACAGGCGGGGTATCGTCTGCTAAAATTCCAAAGTAAAACACAAATAGATGCACCGCAATCGCAGGTATCAAAAAGCCGTTTTTATAAGCTAAAAATAAAATTACGGGAGCCACAAGCGAGCTTACCACGATATAATTAGCCGTAGTCGGAAGTCCCATGCCAAGGATGAGCGACATGATCGCCGTTAAAAACAGTATAAGCACGATGTTGTTTCCGGCTAGCGTCTCGACTACTTCAGACAACACCTGACCGACGCCCGTAAGCGAGATAGAGCCTACAATGATACCGGCTAAACCCGTTGCTATCGCGATTGTAGTCATGTTTCTAGCTGCACCGACCATCGCCCAAAAGATATCGGCAAAGCCGATAATGAAGTCGTTTTTACTAACTTTTTCTTTAAATGACAATTTTCTAATAGGCTCTTGAAATATTATTATCAAAAATAATACGTTAATAGCGTTAAAAGCAGCCGAGATAGGTGATTCTTTTGCTATCAAAAGCGTATATAATAGAACTAAAATCGGTATAAGATAGTGAATTCCGCTTACAAAAATTTTAAATCTTGAGAAATTCTTATCGTGCTGCATGCCTTTAAGCCCAAGCTTGCAAGCCTCCAAATGCACGATAAAAAACAGAGACATATAGCAGACAAACGCAGGAATTACCGCAGCTATCATTACATTTGTATAGCTCATGCCCAAAAATTCGGCTATGATAAATGCTGCTGCACCCATGATAGGCGGCATAAGCTGACCGTTTACACCTGCGGCAACTTCGATAGCGCCTGCTTTAGTGCTACTTAGACCAGCTTTTTTCATAAGAGGTATGGTAAACGTTCCAACCGTTACGACATTCGCCGTAGAGCTTCCTGAAACCATGCCCGTTAGCCCACTAGCGATAACCGAGGCCTTAGCAGGACCTCCTCTAAATCTGCCAAGCATCGCAAAGGCTAAATTTATAAAATACTGCCCCGCTCCGGCTCGCTCAAGCAACGAACCAAACAATACAAACAGATAGATAAAGCTAACGCTAACCCCAAGAGGCACGCCAAATACACCCTCGGTAGTTAGATACATATGTCCTGCAAGCTTATTTAGGCTCGCACCTTGATGAGCTATGATATCGGGCATATATTGACCAAAGTAGTCATACGCTAAAAATATAGCCGCGATAATGCCTAAGGCAGGACCTATCACGCGTCTGCCAGCTTCAAACAGTATCAAAACGGCGATGCACGACACCGCAATATCAACCTTAGTGTAATCACCAGGTCTTTGAGCCAAAGAGTAAAATTCTATAAAAGGATAAAGAGCCGCAAAAACACCCACAACGCAAAGGACGATATCATAAATCGGCATGCTCGTGTGAGCCTTTTTATGAAATTTAAGCGGATAGAGCAAAAACACAAGCCCTATCGCAAATGCAAAGTGAACGGATCGCGACATAGTCGTATTCATAGGAAAGTAGGCTATGTAAAGCTGGAAAACCGACCACGCAAAGCAGATTATACTTGTTAGATAAAGATAAAAATTCGAGTTTATCTCTCTTGTCTTAACCTCTACAAATTCCTCTTTCTCTTGCGCCGCTACATTTCCAACTTCCATACACCTACCTTTAAATTTGATTTATATTATTTTATTATTCCGTGTTTTTTAAACTCAGCCTCAGCCGCAGGGTGAAGCGGAGCCGAAAGTCCTTCGACCAAAGACTCTTTCGTTACCGCACCAAGCGCAGGGTGAAGCGTTTTATACTCGTCAAAGTTATCTAGTATTGCCTTAACAACAGCCGTTACGGCCTTATCGCTCATATCTTTATTTGTTACCAAAACAGCTTTAACGCCGATACTTTCCACGTCTTTATCAACGCCTTCGTAAGTGCCTTTCGGTATCACACCTTTTGCGAAATAAGGAAACTCTTTAAGCATCTTATCTATATTTTCGCCGCTTATATTTACGATATCAATAGGCATTGAATTTGCGGCGTCGGTGATGTTTGCCGTAGGGTGACCTACCATATAAAAATATCCGTCTATTTTTTTATCTTTAAGTGCGTGCGGACACTCTTGAGCCGTTAAAACGCCGTGATGTTTTAGCTTCTTAGCGTCAAAGCCGTAAGCGTTAAACACGGTAAGAGCCGTCATTTCATTGCCGCTTCCCGGATTTCCTACGTTTATATTTTTGCCCTCAAGGTCATTTATTGAAGCTATTCCGCTTGCTTTTGACACGACAAACGCCAAAAGCTCAGGATAGATTGATACTACAGCGCGTAAATTTTTATCGCCCATATCTTTAAATTTGCCCACGCCGTTGTATTTATCATAGACTACGTCGCTTTGCACAAAGCCGAAATTTAGCTCTTTTTTAAGCACGTTATTTACGTTATATATAGAGCCTCCGGTTGATTGCACGGAGCATTTTATCTGAGGATCTTTATTTGCAAGACGGCAAATAGCACCTCCGACAGGATAATAAGTACCTGTCATTCCGCCTGTGCCGATAGATATAAACTCTTTTGCGCCAAGTGTCGAAGCGAAAAGAAGCCCTGCTAAAACTAAAGATGTCTTTTTCATAGCCAATCCTTTATCATAAATTTTGGATTTTTTATCGTATCACAAAAAAATAGTTTTTTATGAAAAATCCATTTAATTTTTTACGGCTTATTTAAAATTTTTGCTAATTTTACACATTTTAACTTTAAAAAATAATTTCTTAAGTTTTATTTAATATAAATTTCTAAAGCATTTGCAAAAAGAAGTGTTAAATTTAAGAGATCACAAAAGTTGAATTTTAGGCTACTTATTGCAAATTCGCAGGTCTAAAATCTAACAGGAATTGACTTTTCTAAATTTTTTGCTTTGCCGAGTATTGTTATGGCTTTTTGGTTGCATATATTTACGCATCTGTAGCAAAGTGTGCAGTTATCATCAAATTTAGCCTTTCTAGCAACCAAGCTTATATTTGCCATCGGGCAAGGCTTCACGCAGCTACCGCAACCCGTGCAACGACCTTCATCAAGAGTGGGCTTGCTCTTACTAAATGGTGTCTTGTCATAAAGTTTCATCCAAAGTCGCTGCCCCAAAAATCCCGCTATTTGATGAAACAAGCTTAGTCCGTGCCTAGGAGGCTTGCCCGTCATAAACAGCCCCGCAAAGTGTTTTATCTTAATAGAAGCTTGACTGATTATACGTTCGTTTTTCTCGTGCGAATAGCTAAAAATACCTACATCAAGGATAAATCCGGGCATTTTTATATGCGCCCCGCCAGTTATATTTGCGCCGAATTTCTTTAAAATTCTAGCCGCACATCCGGCCCCGTCACCGCTAAAAGCTTCCATAGTAGAGATGATAAATACATTTTTGCCATTAAAATTTGCGCTGTTTTTGTAAAGAAACTCACGCACAATCCTTGGCAGGTCGCTAAAATAAATAGGATACGCAAGAATAACATCTTGATGTTTGCTTAAATGTTTAGCGCAAGCAACATCTTCAATCGAAAGTGCCAAAACATCCTTTTTGAGATAGCTTATGAATTGATTAATGCAGTATTTGGTATTGCCTGTAGAGCTAAAATAAATCGCTATCATAAATTTTCTCACAAACAAATTTAATCAAATTTTGCTCAATATATCTGAGTAAATTTGATTAAATCTAAATTTTATAGCAAATTTTGCAGTAATAAAATATCTTAAAATTTTCAGTCAATAAATCTCTTTGTCAAATTCGCATAAGCATCGATCCTTCGATCTCTTAAAAAAGGCCAAATTCTACGCACTTCTTCGCTTCTTTTCATATCGATTTCCACTATCTCGCATAGTTCGCTTGTGCTATCGGCACGGAAAATTTCCTCTCCTTGAGGTCCAAATACAAAGCTATTGCCCCAAAATTTTATGCCGTCCATAACTCCGCTTGTATCTTTTTCAAATCCTACGCGATTTACCGCCACCACAGGCAAACCGTTTGCTACCGCATGACCGCGCTGAACGGCTACCCACGCCTCAAGCTGGCGAGATTTTTCAGCCTCGGTATCAGACTCAAACCATCCTATCGCCGTAGGGTATATTAAAATTTGCGCTCCACGCAAAGCCATAAGTCTAGCCGCCTCAGGATACCACTGATCCCAGCAAACTAAAACGCCAAGCTTACCAAGACTCGTTTGTATCGGCTCAAATCCAATGTCTCCGGGCGTAAAATAAAATTTCTCGTAAAATCCGGGATCGTCAGGTATGTGCATTTTGCGGTATTTGCCCGCAACTTTGCCGTCTTTTTCATATACGTAAGCGGTGTTGTGATAAAGCCCGTCTGCGCGTTTTTCAAATAGCGAAGTAACCAAAACTACGCCGTTTAGTTTAGCAACCTCACCCCAAAACCTCACATCGTCTTGCCAATCGTTTGCCAAATCAAAAAATTCCGTATCCTCGCTTTGACAAAAATATTGCGTTTGATGAAGCTCTTGGCACACCACAAGATCAGCGCCCTGACTTGAGGCCTGTTTAATTAGATCTAAAGTCTTTTGGTTTGTCGCCTCTTTGGTTCCGTGAAATTTCTGCTGAATTAAAGCTACTTTCATAATTTTACCTTAAATTTAAATTTTAAAAATTATACATCAAAGAGGATAAACGCCTCATAAATCGCTCTTCATCCTACCTATCATCATACGGATCAAGATGAGTGATGATATGCCACTCAAACTGCGGAAATTTGCTCCTAATCTGCTCTTCTATCTCGTCTGATATGTCGTGAGCTCTGATTAGTAAAATTTCCTTATCAAACACAAGATGAACGCTGATGTAGCAATCATTTGCACTCTTTCTGCTAGTAAGTCCGTGAAAACTTGAAATTTCCTTTTTTAAAGAGAGTATCTCCTCTATCTGCTTTATAATTTCAGGCTCAAGTGCCCTGTCCATAAGGACCAAAACGCTGTCTTTTAGCAAATTTATAGCCGAATGAACTATATAAAAGCTGATTAAAACGCCAAAAATCGCGTCTATTATCGTAAATCCAGTAAATTTGATAATCACAAGAGCGGCAACTACGGCTAAATTCGTGAAAAAATCGCTCTTATAGTGAAGCGCGTCTGCCTTTATGATTAAATTTTGAGTTTTTTGAGCTACTTTGTTTAAAAACGCTACCAAAATTCCCGTAACACCTAAAGAAAAAACCATAACGTAAAGACCGGTATTGACATCTATGCTAACCTCTTCGGCGGTAAATTTAATAGCGCTTTCATAAAATATAAAAACACCGATTGCGATGATTAAAGCCCCTTCAAAAAGCGCCGCCAAGGCTTCAAGCTTAGTGTAGCCGAAGTTAAATTTATCATTTGCCGGAGCGTTTGACTTCTTAAGCGCAAAGAAATTTAGCACCGATATAAGACAATCAAGCATAGAATCAATAGCGGAGCTAAGCACGGATATGGAGCCGCTATAAATGCCTGAGATAAGTTTAATGATAGCCAGCAAAAATGCCGTAGCTCCAGCGGTAATAACCGCTAAACGTTGTAAATTTTTTTCCGTTTTTAAGCTATTTAATGTAGAGTCTTGCCGCTCATTTTTAGATTTTATTTGCTCTGCTGGCATCTTATCATCTCATCTATTATCAAGATAATTTATCTCGCGAGCCTTCGTATCTGTTTTGGCTTGAGCAGTGAAGCGAGCCGTTTTGACGAACAAAAACGAGAGAATTTACGCCTATTATTTTGTGATTTGGAAGCGCTTTTACAAGGCGCTCAAGCACGATTTTATCGTTTCTATCATCATAAGTAGGCACGATCAAAGCGCCGTTTACAAAGATAAAATTTGCATAAGTACACCCTAGCCTTTTACCTTCGTAAAATTTAGGATCAGGAAGCGGAAGCGGCAAGAGGTTAAAGCCCGTTTTTTCAAGCTCTTGCTTCATTTTTTCAAGCTCCTCATAGTGCTCATCATTTTTATCATCCGTGCAAGCATAAGCAATCGTATCAGGCGAGATAAATCTAGCCAAAGTATCTATGTGAGAGTCGGTATCATCGCCCTTTATGAAGCCGTGCTTAAGCCAAATAACACGATTTAAGCCAAAAAGCTCTTTTAGCCTCTCTTCAATCTGATCTTTACTAAATTTGGAATTTCTATTATCGTTTAACAGGCAAGTTTCAGTCGTTAGCAAAGTGCCTTGTCCGTTAAATTCTATACTTCCGCCCTCTAGGATGAAATCAATCTCTTGCAAATTTGTCTTAAAACGCTTAATAAGCTCTAAATTTACGGCATTATCCTTTGAGCTTTCAAATTTCCCGCCCCATGCGTTAAATTTAAAATCATAGCTTAAAATTTTATCTACGTTTTCAACGTCAATCATCCCGTAATCGCGTATCCAAGTGTCATTCGTATCGATCTTAACAAACTCCACATTATCAAATTTGGCAAATCGCGAGTTAAAAATTCCTTCATCGGGACATATCAAAACGCACTTTTGAAAATGAGTTATCGCCGCCACAAGCTCTTCGTAGCTATCTAAAATTTCGTTTAAATACGGCTTCCAGTCGCTGTTTTTGTGCGGTAACGATAAAAACAGAAGCTCTTGTTTTTCCCACTCTGCATAAGCTCTCAAATTTCACTCCTTGATCTGTTTTTGTAAATTTTAAAAATTCCATAAAGCGTTATGAATATCCAAAAAACCTCTATCAAAAAAGAGCCTAGATTAAAATGCACAAGAAGCGAGATGATAAGCAGTATCGCTCCTGCTAAATTTATAAGCTGATAGCTTAAGTCGTTGCTTGTAAGTCTTCCTATCTGAAGCAGTAAATACCCAAGAACGATACAAATCATGCCTAAAAATCCGATAAATTGAAAAATATCCATCGACACTCTTATATACGAAAATTTAAAGCTAATTGTAACATATTAAAAAAATTCTAGTTTTAAAAATTAAAGAATATCTACATTAAATTGCTGTAATATTTTCTAACATATTCTAAATAGAATTTAAATAACTTAACCATAAGGAGATTTTATGAAAAACAGTGTTTTGCTGATGGCCGTGCCGCTTTTGATAAGCAGCTCTTTTGCGTTTGACGCAGCCAAAGATAAGGCTAAAAGCGCTTATCCGTTTGAAGTAAAAGTTCAGGAATTCAGGCTTCCTGCAGGCATTGATGAAAACGGCATAATAGACGAAGCCAAGCTTGGCGACTCTCCTTATGCAAAAACAGTTATATTCGGCTCAAAGCTACTAAACGAGACCTCGCGCTATCTTGGTCCTCAGGCAAAAGACGAGAAAAAGCGCTTCGCGGGCAATAACCTATCCTGTTCAAGCTGCCATTCAAAGGGCGGAGTTGAGCCGGGACACTCTCCTTTCGTAGGAATTACGGCTAGATTTCCTCAGTACAACTCAAGAGCCGATCAGGTGGTAACCCTGCAAGACCGTATAAACGGCTGCTTTCAGCGCTCGATGTCGGGCAAACCGATACCTGCAAATTCAAAAGAGATGCGCGCGATGGTAACTTATATGCACTGGCTATCAAGCGGATATGAAGTGGGCTCAAAGGTCAAGGGTCAAGGACTCGTTAAGGCTGAATACATAGATAGGGCTGCCGATCCTAAAAAAGGAAAAGAAATTTACGCTGCAAGATGCGCCTCATGCCACGGTGAAAACGGAGAAGGCATGATAAATCCCGACTTTGCAAACGGCGGAGATTATTATATATTTCCCGCACTTTGGGGAGATGACAGCTACAACACGGGAGCTGGCATGTACCGCTTAATAAAAGGCACCCAATACGTCAAATCAACCATGCCTCAAGGCGACGCGACTCTAAGCTGGGAAGAAGCGTATGACGTAACGGCTTATATGAACTCTCATCCTAGACCTATTAAACAGGGTCGCGAAAAAGACTTCCCCGATCTTGACGTAAAGCCTATGGATATGGATGTAGGACCTTACAACGACGGATTTGACGAGAACGCTCACAGATTTGGACCGTACAAACCTATGCTTAAAAAATAAATTTTTCTTTCGGTAGTCGTATTAATACTAATTTTGTCTTTAAATTTAGTATTAATACGCTAAAATCTCGCAAATTTTAAACAATAGGTCAAATTTTATGGATTTTGAGTTTATAAAAGAATTTTATCCGATGTTTATAAAGGCCGGAATTTTGACGCTAAATCTAGCCTTTTGGGGGATAGTCTTTTCTATCCTTGTCGGTATATTTTGTATGATGATTAAATTTTATAAGATCAAACCTTTAGTGCCTATAGTTAATGGCTATATCGAACTTTCGCGCAACACTCCGCTTCTTATACAGCTGTTTTTCTTGTATTACGGTTTGCCAAAGCTGGGCATAAATATAAGCTCGTTTTCATGCGCTGTTATAGGGCTTACCTTTCTTGGAGGAAGCTACATGGCGGAGAGTTTTAGGCTCGGGTTTGAGTCGGTCAAAAAATCTCAACTTGAAGCGGGATTAAGCATAGGATTAAACGATCATCAGCTTCTTGGATATGTAGTATTGCCACAAGCTTTTAGCGTCGCCCTACCGTCAATAAGCGCAAATATAATATTTTTACTTAAAGAAACTTCCATAGTCAGCATAGTAGCTCTTGCGGATCTAGTCTATGTCGCAAAAGATCTAATCGGGCTTTATTATAAAACCGATGAGGCGCTTTTTATGCTTGTTATCAGCTATCTTGTTATTATCTTGCCTATATCGCTTGCGCTGACATGGCTTGAAAGAAGGATGAGGGTTGCAAGGAGCTAGTATTTTATTTGACGCACAAAATTTAATGCGACTTGGCGAAGGGCTTATCGTAAGCTTGCAAATTTCCATCATATCTATCGTCATATCGATAATCGGCGGGCTTATCATGGGCATAGTGATGAGTTCAAAAAACAAATTTATATATATGATTTGCAAAATTTGCCTTGAGATTATTCGCATTATGCCGACTATAGTTTGGCTCTTTATATTTTACTTTGGAGTAAGCAGAGCCTTAGGAATTCACATAAGCGCATTTACGGCGTCGCTTTTGGTGTTTAGCGTTTGGGGAGTGTTTGAGATGATGGATATCGTGCGCGGAGCTATCACTTCGATACCAAGACATCAATTTGAAAGCGCAGCGTCGCTAGGTCTTAGCAAGACTCAAATTTACATAAACGTAATCGTGCCGCTTGCCATGCGTCGTTTGGTTCCGGGAGCTGTAAATTTGCTAAGCAGGATGATTAAAACAACTTCGATAGTGGTACTGATAGGTGTCGTAGAGGTAGTTAAAGTCGGACAGCAAATCATCGAAAATCATGTCTTTACAAACAATATGGCGCCGTTTTGGATATACGGATTTATATTTTTTCTATATTTTATTATATGCTATCCTATTTCAAAGCTCTCAAAGAGACTTGAAGAGAGATGGGGTTAGGGAATTTAATGGACAAACAGATATTGCAACTCAAAAATTTAAACAAATTTTATGGCTCTACGCAAGCGCTTAAAGATATAAATTTAAACGTAAAAAGCGGCGAAGTAGTGGTTCTACTGGGTCCTTCAGGATGTGGTAAAAGCACGACTTTGCGTTGCATAAATGGACTTGAGCAGATACACGGCGGCGAGATAGTCATACACAGAGAGTCGATAGATAAAGACTTTAAAGACTGGACGCGCATAAGACAATATGTAGGCATGGTGTTTCAAAGCTATGAACTCTTTGATCACATGAACGTCATAGACAATATCTTGCTTGGTCCCGTAAAAGCTCAAAAACGTGATAAAAAAGAAGTAGAAAAAGAAGCCGATATGTGGCTAAAAAAGGTCGGATTAAGCGATAAAAAATACGCCTATCCAAAGGAGTTAAGCGGCGGTCAAAAGCAGCGTATCGCCATAGTAAGAGCGCTTTGTATGAAGCCTGATCTTATGCTGTTTGACGAAGTAACGGCTGCGCTTGATCCTGAAATCGTGCGAGAAGTGCTTGATGTGATCATAAATTTAGCAAAAGAAGGCATGACCATGCTAATAGTAACTCACGAAATGGGTTTTGCAAGAGCGGTTGCAGATAAAATAATATTTATGGATGAAGGAAAAATCGTAGAAGAGAGCGATCCTGAAGAGTTTTTTACAAATCCAAAGACTCAAAGAGCAAAAAAATTCCTAAATTTGTTTTCGTTTTAAAATTTTTGGTATAAATACAAACTTATTTTATAATACAAGGAGAAAGAATGAGAAAACTTCTGTTTTCATTTTTGGCATTAATCGCTACCGTCTTTCTAACGGGTTGTGGTAATGATAATTCTAGCGCAAACGCGATAGACAAGATAAAGGAGCGCGGATACGTTCGTATAGGGGTATTTAGCGATAAACCGCCTTTTGGTTTTATAGACAAGGACGGTAAAAACCAAGGCTATGATATCTACTTTGCAAAGCGCATAGCAAAGGATCTCTTAGGAGATGAAAGCAAGGTAAAATTTGAACTCGTAGAGGCTGCTAGTAGAGTTGAATTTTTAACCTCGGACAAAGTTGATATAATCCTGGCCAACTTCACCAAAACTGAAGAAAGGACTAAGGTGGTTGATTTTGCGCTTCCTTATATGAAAGTTTCGCTTGGTGTAGTTAGTCCTGACGGAGAGATAATCAAAGACATAAGCGAGCTTAAAGGAAAGAAACTGATCGTAAACAAAGGCACTACGGCAGATGCTTATTTTACTAAGAATCATCCTGAGATAGAGCTTTTAAAATTTGATCAAAATACCGAAACTTTTGGAGCATTGCTTGACAAAAGAGGTGCCGCGCTATCGCATGATAACACTTTGCTTTTTGCATGGGTTAAAGAAAATCCCGGCTTTACGGTAGGCATACAATCAATCGGCAATATAGACTCAATAGCGCCTGCCGTTAAAAAAGGAAACGATGTCTTGCTTAAGTGGATAAACAACGAAATCATGAGTCTTGAAAAAGAGCAATTCTTCCACAAAGCATACGATGAAACACTCAAGCCAGTATATGGCGACAGCGTAGATCCTGAATCAGTAGTCGTCGAAGGCGGTAAAATTTAATTTATATTATTTACGAGTCGGCTTAAACCGACTCTCTATAAATGTTAAGCTTATCAGATTATTTTAACTACATCATCATCTACATCAATTTTAACAGTTGTTGTAATGCTATCTGATTGAGCATAGCCTTCATATCTAGTATAGCCATTCTCTAAATTTTGCTTGTCTTCAGACTCGGCAAATCCATTTAAACCGACAGAGTCTTTATCATCTCCTGAAATTTTTATAATTATACTCTCGTCTTTTACCATATCAAGCACATCGTTTGGATCTAAATTTGTAATATGAGTAGGGTTTTCTCCGTGTCCTAAATCAATTTTTTCAAAATTAGATATGCTTCCTTTTGGTATATTATCAAAGTCTATATTAAAACTAGAATCAAAATTTTCAATTTGAGCATCATCCGGCACGATACGCAAAGTATCTTCGCCCTCCCCGCCGTCAAGGATAGTATCATTTAAATTGCCTACTATGGTATCATTACCGTCTTCGCCGTAAATTCTATCACTTCCATAATTTCCGTAAAGCAGATCATCTCCCAAGCCACCGTGTATAACATCATCTCCGCTATCTCCGTGTATGATATCATCTCCTGTGTCTCCATATATGGTATCTTTGTCTGCTCCGCCTTTTATAATGTCGTCTCCATCTTCTGCTATTATGAGATCATCTCCATCTCCTCCGTAAAGATTATCATCTCCGCTTCCGCCCCAAATTTTATCGTCTCCTATCTCGCCCCAGATAGTGTCATTGCCTTCATTGCCATAGAGCCTGTCGTCACCTATATCACCGTTTATCTCATCATCTCCGCTTCCGCCCTCTATGGTATCATCTCCACTTCCGCCGTTGATGATATCTTTTCCGTCATTGCCGTACACTATATCGTTTCCGTCTTCGCCTTTTATAGTGTCCTCGCCATTGCCGCCGTGAATCTCATCATCTCCGTCACCGCCTAAAATTTGATCGTCTCCGCTATTGCCGTAGATAGTATCTTTTCCGTCTTCTCCATGGATCTCATCGCTTCCGCTTCCACTGTGAATTCTATCATCCCCGCTTCCGCCTCTTATACCGTCGTTTCCATCTTCGCCGTAGATGGTGTCATTGCCATCTTCACCATGAAGCTCATCATCACCGTCGCCACCGTGAATTCTATCATCTCCGCTTCCGCCTCTTATACCGTCGTTTCCGCTTCCGCCATATAGCTTATCGGCATCTTTGTTACCTTCTATATAGTCATCTCCGTCTTCGCCGTAGATAGTATCCTTACCCTCTCCGCCATGCAGCAAATCTCTATCTTTACCACCGTAAATAGTATCATCTCCACTCTCTCCGTGGATTGTATCGTTTCCATTGTCTCCATACAAGGCATCTTTGCCTGCTCCGCCTCTTATAATATCGTCTCCATCTTCTCCGCTTATAAGATCATCCCCCTCTTCTCCATGAGGCTCATCATTTCCGCTTCCGCCCCATATTCTATCATCTCCATTTCCGCCTCTTATACCGTCGTTTCCATTTCCGCCATATAGTTTATCGGCATCTTCGTTACCTTCTATATAGTCATCTCCGTCTTCGCCGTAGATAGTGTCCTTGCCATCTCCACCATGCAGCAAATCTCTATCTTTACCACCGTAAATAGTATCATCTCCGCTCTCTCCGTGGATTGTATCGTTTCCTTCGTATCCATATATAATATCTTCGTTTTGAGTACCCTTTAAAGGTATATCATCATAAGATGTTCCTTGTATAGTATTTTTTATATTAGGCATCGATATATCGATATCTTCAGGAATTGAGTGATCACCCGATACGCTTGGATCGTCTAAAGACTCCTTAGAATCATTATCGCTATTAGACGTTTTGGTATCTTGCTCATCTTGTTTATTGGGAGATATAGGAGCTACGGCTTCATTATCCTCGTCTTTATTATCTTTATTATCTTTATTATCTTTATTATCTTTATTATCTTTATTATCTTTATTATCTTTATTATCTTTATTATCTTTATTATCTTTATTATCTTTATTATCTTTATTATCTTTATTATCTTTATTATCTTTATTATCTTTATTATCTTTATTATCTTTATTATCTTTATTATCTTTATTATCTTCTAAGAAGATAATATCATTGTTGTCGTCATTTTTTGTCGTATCGATATCCGCTTCGGGGATCAAGACATTGGGTTTATTATGAGATATCGCGCCGATATCTTTTTGGGAATTTAAATTTACGTCCCCTTGATCTCTTTTTGAGTCTATAAAAGTATCTACTTGCTCCATATTTTCAATTTTTAAAATTTTATTAGGCTCAATCATGTAAGTTTTTTTATCGACTATATTGCTTCTAGCTAAGTTTTTATAATCCACATCGACATTACTTATATGACCTGACTTTACAAAATCTTCCGAGCTTAAAAATACACTTTTTAAGACCTTATCTTTAGCCTCATCCAAGGTTTTACTCTCTGAACTATTCTTCAAATCAATACGAATCTGCGAGAAATTTACAGGAGAATTTTCGGCATTTTGAACATCAAGAATAGCTTCTTTAGAGGCAACTTTATCCGAGTTGCTTTTTTGCTTCAACTTGGCACCACTTAAGATAATATCGGTATCCGGTTTTGCATTTTCTATATTTTGCAACTCTTTAAGGATAACTTCTTTTTCTTGTTTTAAATTTTGTTCTAGTTCTTTCATGATTATAAGCTTTAAAAAATATTATTGCAACATATTGATTTTACATCAGTATTAATAAAATATAAATTAAAATTTAACGACTTCTAGTATGCTTGCTTAAAAACAAACTTCTAGCAATAAATTTCCTCTCTATCCAAACCCAAATTTCCCATTTTAATTTGCCTAAATCAAACAGCTTCCGAGTCAGGTTTTTAATGTAAATTTCTTCTTGTGTATCAAAACTAAGTTTTTAACATCTTGTCTACGAATTATCGTATCTAAGCGGGCAATCAACTTTGTCTTAAATTCATTTAAATTTTTCATAAGTATTTAAATTTAAGAACAAATAATTAAAAATTTGGCAAGAGTATCAACCCTTGCCAAATTACTAAATTAAAATCCGCTAATCGTAGTCGTATCTTCCGTATTCATAGGAACCACTACGCTAGAAGTATTTGTCTCCGAAGCTTGCTCGGCTAAAGACGGTGACGCCTGCGTATCAGTTTCATTAGCGGAATTTACTACACCCTCTTCAGCTTTAGGGCTTTCAAGTCCAGGAATCGCCTCTTTATTGTCTTGAGTAAGTATTCCTTGCGGTAAAGAGCCAGAAGCCGGTTTATTGTCTGACTGCTCACTTAAGCTTGCGATAGCTGTGACATCAATATTTTCACTTTGTGTATCTTGATCTTGACCGGAAGTGTCAGGTTGAGAATTTTCATGTGACGCAGTTTTTGCATCAGTATCTTCAAATACTTTAATAGCCTCAACCTCGATAACTTGAGCATTACTATCCTTTATGGTAGTGCTTGCTTGAGACACTACATTGCCTTGCTCGTCTTTGTATTCTACCGTAAAGAGATCATCCTCTTTTAAGGGCTCTTGCAAAGTATGAGTTTTAGTCTTTACCTCATCTTTTGAAACATCAAATGAGCCCACATTATTTATAAGACCACCTTCTTTATCGGTTATTTTTACATCTACATTAGCTTCAATATCCGTACGAACGCTTATTTCAGCCTCATAGCCCTCTACCTTTCCAAGCTTTCCATCAACTATAACCATATCCGATATATCGGTAAATAGAGGAATTCCGCCATTTTTATGATCTCCAACAACGACTTCTTTCCCGTCTTCTATCGTAAATAGTTTCAATGTAGCATTGCCCCAGCCTATATCGTAATGAGCGATATTAAGCTCATAAAATCCCGTCTCCTGAACACTATATTTATCTTCTTCACTAGTCTTTCTGTCGTGGTGTCCTTTTAGCGCTTTTTCATCGTTAAATAATACCTTGTCTCCTATTTTTATACGAATTCCGTCATCGGATTCGGATTTAAATTTATACTCTTTATCTTTTTGTAAAAAAGCATAACCTTTCATTATATTAAGAGATCTATCTCCTTGAGGCTCGTTTTTGCCTACTGCATAGTCTGTTCCCTCTTCTGCTTTTAAACTGTGTGCATTGTCCCCCAAGAAACGTGCCAAAGGACTATCCTCTAGGCTAGATGCAGTATTTTTAGCCAAATCTTCGCCCTTATGGGTTTGGAAATCTATCTTTTTAACCTGATAAGTAGCATCAACTTTACCTTGTGATGCAAAATCCAAGGCCTGATCTATATTTAGGAAAGAGCGAAGCGTCCAACCCTTGGTTTCATCTTCAGCATGGCTAATATAGGCTTCTCCCCCCGGAGGTAGGTAGAAAAATTTAGATTGTAACCCCATTTGGCTTTCAAAACTATCCAAATTTGTATTAAGCTTAGGAGTTATCTTTTCAACAGTTATATTCAAATTCGGTTTCGGTTCTTGCGGAGCTGGAA
>NZ_LIWP01000004.1:0-168999 GCF_012978775.1 Campylobacter sp. RM15925 | reverse complement strand
CGATAGGCTTATAGATGTGTGCAAACCACTTGTTTTGCCTGATCTTATCGGTAGTTGCTACGATCTTGTCTGCGCCGCCTACCGTTAGGATCATCTGGTTATTTGCGTGCCAAAGAGCGGCGATTTTTGTAGTTACGGCAGGAATTTTTACCTCATTTCCAGCCATATCTTTTACGCTTCTAAATTCGCTTGCATTTAGGCTTAAAAGCCCTAAAATAAGTAGAAAAACTAAGCTTATTTTTTTCATAATATCTCCTTTATATAATTCAAGATATAAAGAAATATTACAAAAATGCATATTAAAATTAGCTGTAAATTTAAAACCCGTGCAGCCTCTTTAACTCTTCATCAATCGGCTTTTTAACTCCGTCTTTTGTGACACTTACGTAGGTTGCGATCGCGCTTGTTACGTGTATGCACTCACGAAAGCCGTCTTTATTTAGCCTTTGAGCCGTTACTTCTATCTGCGTTTTTATCGATGTTTTGCCCACTGCAAGAATTTTAGCGTAGCAGCTAACCACATCACCGATAAAAACAGGCTCTTTAAAAATAACCTCTTGCATAGATATCGTCACAACTCTCTCAGGCGCTACCTCACGAGCAGCCGTAGCTCCCGCAAGGTCGATTTGACTCATTATCCAACCGCCAAATATATTGCCCGCAGAGTTTGTATCCTTTGGTAGCGCGACTACTTTTATGCGCGGTTCTCCCATAGCCTCTATCACACACACTCCTTTTTGTATATTTCGTTCGCTCTTTCTTGCCATCTTTCCCACTCGCCGCTATTATCGATCTCATTGCCGATTTTTTGGTACAAATCAAAGTAAAATTTGACAAATTCTCTTACATTTTCATCTTTTGGCAGATAGCTTTGTCCGTCAGGTTCGCAAAATTTAGCCAAAAACTCGCCCGCTTCAGCCTTTTTAACATAATGAGTGGCTAAATCCTCATAATTTTTCATACAAATTTCTTTGAATTTCTCGTAGCTTTGCAAGCTAAAATTCACGCTTAATTTCTCATCTTTAAAGCCAAGCACACCCGCTTTAAAAAGCAAGCTAAGATGGATAAGTCCTTCGCAATAATACGCTCTAACCTCATCAACCTCACGCCAAGCTATAAGCCCCACGCAACGCGCTATGAGCTCGTGAAATACGGGCAGCTTATACATTTCTTCTTCATGCAAAAAGAAATTCACAAGCCCCCCGGTTGTGGCCTTATATTCTTCTATAAATTTAAACACGCCGCCCGTATTCATCTCTTTTTCACTATCTTCGCTAACAAAAAGCACGTGTCCGAATTCATGTCCGATCGTTGAAATTTCATAAACCCTTCTCCATACTTCAGGCTTGGTAAATAAAATTTCTCTTCCGAAATTTAAAAAATCTCTATCAAAAATTTCGCCTGAAAGCCTCATAAACGGTCTTGCTTTAGCGCTTTCATAGACGTGATTTACAAAAGCGAAAATTTTCTTGCCGCATTTTTTGCTTACGAATTCGTCATTTGGAACGACTTGCGCCGAAAATAGCCCGTTAAGCTCGGCACCGTAATAAATCATAGGATTTGAGATGTAAAGCTGAGTTTTATTTATGTTTGAAAGCACCAATTCATGCATTTTCAGGCTATTGGCAACTACTTGCTTGTAAATTTTTTCAAAGCTATCTTTTATATCTTGCTTAAATTTATCCTCGTTAAATTCGCTTACTTCAGCAAGCCTGATATCCCATTCAAGCGCGACTGCGTGGGTATAAGCATCCTCATAGTATTCAAGCGGATGTCCGACTTGAATCGGCGAGCGCACGTCCATCCATGCTATTTCCGCCTCTTGCCATGCAGAGATTACTTTGGAATTTTCTCTTTGGCAAAACGCCTCTTTAAGCTTTATAAAATAGTTTATATAAGCGCTTTGCTCCTCGTTGGTAGCTATTTTTTTAAGGACGGCGATCATCTCGTCAAATTTGCTCTCAAGCATCCTAATGTCGCTTTCAAACACTACCGCATAAGGCTTAAACTCAAATTTTTCGCCGTTTTTAACGACTGCACCGTAAGTCCTATCGCAAACCTCGCCATTAGTATCAAGCTGAAAAAGCCCGTTTTGCGATATAAAATCTCGCGCCTTGTTCATATCCTTAAATTTAGTCTCAAATTCTTTATTTATCCCGTCTACTATATGAGCTTGCCACGACTTTTGCATATCGTTTATCACTACTCCGACGTTATGCACGCCATTAATAAGCTCAAGATAAAACTCGTCTAAAATTTGCTCTTCTTTTATCTTTTTTATAAGTTCAGTATGCAAATTTTCATGAATTTCTCTTGTATAGTCATACATCTTTTCGCGAATTTCAAGGATCTCTTCTTCATTTCGTCCAAGCTTTTTAAGCTCATTTATCAAAGGATCAACTTTAAGATCTACAATTCGTCTTAAGATAGCCGTTTTTTCACTCTGGCTTCCTTGAAATTTAGCTATCTCAAGCCCTCTTTTTACAAGCTCGTTATCATAGTCTTTATAAAGGGAATTTAGCTTGCTTTTAAGCTCTTTATTTAACTCGTTTAATCTTTTAAAATCATTCATACATTTCCTTTTAAAAGGCTAATTTTATCACATAAGTGTTAAATGAAAATAATATAACAAGATAATATAATAAGAAATTTTAGCCCGAAAAATTCGGGCTAAAATTGTTAAAGAGATTGAAGTATGACAGGTTTTGAAAACGCCTTAATAGGCTTAATCTCACCTTTAAATTTCTCAATTTGCGCCAAAGTCGTGTGAGCGGTGTTGCTTTGAGCAAGCTTACTTGTACCTTTATCTATAGTTAAGACGTTTACGCAACCGTGTTGGCAAAGGCTCTTTTCTCCCCAAACCTCAGGATCATACCAAGCGCCTTCGCATATAGCCGCTACTTTTTCTTGAACAAGATCAGTTACCAGCACGCCGGCTAAAATTTCGCCGCGATCGTTAAACACTCTTACTATATCGCCGGTGGCAAGTCCGCGATCTTTAGCGTCTTTTGGATTCATCAAAATCGGCTCTCTGCCGCTAACTTCGGCAAAGCTTCTGATGATAGAGTTGTTTAGCTGGGAGTGTAAGCGATATCTTGAGTGAGGGCTTACGATGTGAATCGGATACTTAGCCGTCTTTTTTGCATCCCCCAACCATTCGATAGGCTCGATCCAAGTAACGTGACCAGGGCAGTCTGCATAGCCGAATTTCGCTATCGTAGGCGAGTAAATTTCTATCTTACCGGATGGCGTTCCAAGGCGATTTTTAGTAGGATTTTCTCTAAAAGCTTCAAGTCTGGTGTAAAGCTCGGTCTCTTTTTTATCTTGCTCAAATCTCACAAAGCCTTTTTCCCAAAATTCTTCAAATTTAGGCATAGATATATTAAGCCCCTTTGCTTGCGCCATAGCGTCTTCATATAGCTCTTTTGCCCATCCTAGCTCATCTTTGCCTTCTGTAAACACCTCTGCCATGCCCCAGCGTTTGCAAATTTGCTCACAAATCCAAAAGTCGCTCTTGCTCTCGCCCATCGGCTCTACAAGCGGTCTATACGCTACGATATATTCGCCGTTTGGAGCGGTTTGGTTGATATCGTTTCTCTCAACTTCAATAGCCACAGGAAATACTATATCGGATAGTTTTGCAGTGCTGGTCCAATAAGGCTCTGCAGTGATAACGGTCTCAAATTTCTTCCATTGTTTAACGATATTATTTACATCTTGATGGCGTGTAAACATAGAGCCTGACGCGTTAAAGGCCACTCTCATGTGCGGAAGCTTGATCTTTTTGCCGTTATAGTCAATCTCCTTGCCCGGATGCTCAAGAGCCTCGATAGAGCGTGATGAAGGAATGGTTACATTTTTAAATTTCTTCCAAGGAGCGTCAGGAGTTTCGTATTTTTCGCTAATTCTTGTGCTTAGTCCTTTTAAGATAGGAGCTATCTTATCGCCTGCGCCTGCTGAGTTATAACCAAGGCTAAACTCAAAGCCAAGTCCTTGTTTGCCCACATGTCCAAGCATCGCACTAAGAGTTACTAAAGCCCAGAAAATTTGCTCGCCATGATCTGCTCTTTGAAGTGCACGACCTATTACGATAGTGCTTGGCTCTTTTGCCAGTTTTTCTGCAAATTTAGCGATGTATTCGGGTTTAACGCCACAAATTTTACTCGCCCAATTTACATCTTTTACCACCTTATCTTCAGTTCCTAGGAAATAATCTTTAAATTTATTAAAGCCGACGGTGTAAGTTTTGATAAATTGCTCATCATAAAGCTTATTTTCATATAGATAGTGGCACATTCCGATTATCATTGCGGTATCGGTATTTGGCTTAACGATGACGTTTTCAGAGCCAAGATATCTTGAAGTGTCGTTAATCATGACGTTTACGCTATAGGTTTTAATGCCTGATTTTTTAAGATCCATAACTCCAAGATAGTTATCGTGTGTCGGAGGAACGGAGGCTATTTGGTTTGTAACTATCGGATCGGTACCCCAAAATACTACGTTTTTAGCGTTTTTAACGATAGCTTTCCACTTGGTTGGTGTATCATAAACCGCACTTCCACCAACAACGTGAGGCATGATGACAAGCCCTGCACCCGTTGAATAATCCCCACTTTCTTCAACATATCCGCCAAGAATTTTTAGCATTCTATGCACTACGGTTCTACCCCAGCTTACTTTACCGCTACCGCCCCACCAGTAGCACTCGCCGTAAATACTCTCAGGGCCGTATTTGTCGAAATTTTCTTTTAACGCTTTTGCCGCCAGATCAAGCGCAACGTCCCAGCTAACACGCACGAACTCATCCTTACCTCTTAGTTCGCTTTTTGAAGGACCTTTGGCTTTTAGATAGCTTTTTCTAACCATCGGGTAAAGCACTCTGTTTTCGTTTTGTATAACGTCAGGAAGCGAGTAGTTCATAGTGTTTGGGAACTTATCGCCCTCGAATTTGTCTACGGAAACAATTTGTCCCGAATTGATGTTCGCCCAAAACGTACCGAATCTATTTGCGCCAAACAGCTTTTTGTTATCAAAAATCGTTTGCGTTACGCCTTCGATCCTGCTTGCGCTTAGCGTACTAGCACCCAAAACGGCTGAAGTCTTTATAAAGTCTCGTCTCTTCACCTTTTCTCCTTTATTAAAATTGATTAGCTTTTTCAAGTAAAGAACAGTATAAAATTTGATTTTTACGGTTGCAAACTTTATATTTTTCTATTTTTAAAAATTTATTTAAAAATAGTTTATTGAAATTTTATAGATTTTGTACTTAAAGTTATATTGGTATATTTTAAAATTTTTTTATGGGTGTCTTTAGAATTATTAATTAAAATTGTAATTTTAGCTTTGTTTTTTGAGTATAAATAAAAGCTCGTTTACATGCAAGCTTCGGCTTTTTAGATTTCTACTTCCGCGAAAAGCGTTATACTTCTGCTCTTTTAATTCTACCTTGCCAAATTTCTTAAGATTTTTTTCAAAGCTCTCTTTTGAAATAAATCCTTCGGAGTTAAAAGATATGATCACAAATTTAGCCTTCAGCTTCCTAATGAGATCAAAAAACGCTTCAGCAGTGTTTGCTCTTTGATTATAAACGGAGCGATTCCAATCTTTAGCTATGCCTGAAACTTTTGAAATTTCGCTTGGACGCTCGTATTTGGCAATCAAATTCAGCATAAAATAGTTTGAGCCGTAAGGGTGCTGGTTATAAGGAGGATCAAGATATGCCAAATCGATCTTGCCAATCTCGCCTGCCAGTAAATTTGCGTCCTTTTGCATAACTTCAAATTCAACGTTAAAATTAGAAAAAACAGGCATTTTAAGCTCAATAGGAGCTAGAATTCTTTTTAACGCGTTTTTTCCTTCGCCGCCAAACTGCCCTATTTTGTCTTTATTTTTATAAAAGCCCTTAAAAACGCCGCTCGTATTTGCATGCACGCTCGCAGAATGCAGAAGCGGGGCTAGGAAAAACGGCCTTATCTCTTCATCCAAAAGCTCAATGCTAGCTCTTGCGGTATCGATATAGCGCGCATTATAAGGTGTATAAAAAACCCTATCGTTTGGTGTGATACTAGCTTCATCTTTTGGGGAGTAAAGCTCTGTTATAAAGCCGCTTTTAAAATTGCTTTTTATCTCTTTTTTAAGTTTTGCTAAAGTAGTTTTGAGTTCGGCTTTAAGCTCGGGTGTTAAATTTGCAAGGTAGCATTCATTTGTGATTTTAGAATATAGCTCAAGATCGTTTGCAACGATAAAATTTGCATGTCGCTTTAAAAATCTAGCCACAATTCCCGAGCCTGAAAAGACATCCGTGCAACTTAACTTATCTCGCCTTAATTCGCTTTTAGCGTGCAATACGCCCTGCTCTATAAATCCAAGCAAGGAGCGCTTATTGCCAAGATAGGTTAAAATTTGCTCGGTTAAAAAAGCCTTATTTTCGCTTGAAATTTCAGGCTTTACATCGCTAATCATCTGCGTCAAATTTAACTCACAAGCCCATAGCTTTTAGATCAAGTTTTATCTCGTCGTTGTTAATGATGCCAAGTCCGCTTTTTAAAATTTTATTTGCGATCGCATGCGCTTCTTCAAGCGAGTGCATCTTGTAAGTGCCGCACTGATACTCGTTAAGCTCCGGAATTTCGCTTTGGTTTTTTACGTTTAAGACATCGCTCATTGATTTAAGCCAAGCTTGTTTTACATCTTCTTCGCTAGGAGTGCCGATAAGACTCATATAAAACCCCGTTCTGCAACCCATCGGCGAGATATCGATGATCTCAACTCCGTTGCCGTTTAGATGATCTCTCATAAAGCCTGCAAACAAATGCTCAAGAGTGTGAATTCCTTTTTCGGGCAAAATTTCCTCATTAGGCTTGCAAAATCTAAGATCAAAAACGCTTATATCATCGCCTTTTGGGGTTTTCATAGTTTTAGCCAACCTAACCCCCGGGGCGTTCATCTTTACGTGATCTACGCAAAAACTATCAAGCAATGGCATCATATCTCCTTTTTTCGTGAGATTGTAGCGAAAATTTAATAAAATACAAAAGTTTTTAAGCTAAATTTGAAGCCAAAAACGCCCAAATTTTAGCTATCTTTTTGGCTGTTAAAAATTCCATCGGGAATAATATTTAAGATGAGAATATAAAGAAAATTTAAAGCGATCAAAGCCTGATAAATAGTAATTTCACTAAGCTCTTTGTATGTGCCGTCAAAGCCTGTAAGGAGGTTAAGCACGATATAAAAATCAACCATAAATATCACAACAAAAAGCGTCAAAGCCCAAAAATAAAATCTCTTAAAAAATGTAAAAATCTTGATA
Organism: Campylobacter sp. RM15925; assembly: GCF_012978775.1. Taxonomy (NCBI): domain Bacteria; kingdom Pseudomonadati; phylum Campylobacterota; class Epsilonproteobacteria; order Campylobacterales; family Campylobacteraceae; genus Campylobacter; species Campylobacter sp. RM15925. The sequence goes on along the minus strand of NZ_LIWP01000004.1, from coordinate 161,687 downwards.
AAAATATAAATAGCAAGAGCTAAAAAAGCAAATTTCATCGTGTCGCTAGCCTCTGCAAATCCGCCTGAAGCAAAATCAAATTTCAGATCTATTATAGCTATCAAAGCTAAAATCATACTTGATAAGACAGCCAAAAATAAAGCCGATTTAAGCTCTTTAGCGCTTATAAAATTCCTTAAATTTCTAAACATCTCTATCCAAATTTTAAATTTTAAAAGATTTTATAGATTTTGAAGTTAAATTTTTATGAATTTTAAAAAAGAGAGGCAAATTCCCCAAAAAGGGGAAAGATGTGTTATGCAAATTGAGGTTTTATCTGCTCAATCCAAGCAAGAATTCTCGGCTCTGTTTGATCGCTTTCATTATCCGCATCAAGCGCAAGTCCTACGAATTTGCCGTCGCGAACAGAATCGGAACTATCAAAGCTATATCCGTCTGTTGATACGCTACCTACGACTTTTCCGCCTTGTTTTACGACATGATCGTAAAGCTTGCCCATAGCATTACAAAACTCGTCGCTATAACTCTCGCTGTCGCCCATTCCAAATACCGCAACAGTTTTACCGCTAAGCTCAAGACCTTCGAAATCAAACGCATCCCAATCATCTTGTAAATCGCCGCTTCCCCATGTGGAAGTGCCAAGGATCAGCTTATCAAAGCTGTTTATCTTATCCGCATCGCAATCGCTTACGTTTAAAAGCTCGTTTTCAAGCCCTAAATTTTCAGACAAAAATTTTGCCGCCTCTTCAGTATTTCCCATACTGCTTCCAAAAATTATTCCTATCATAAACTTTCCTTAAATTAAAATACGTTATGAACGATGGTGTAAGGAACAAGCTTAAGCCTAGCCTCACCGCCATAGTTTCCGCAACAAGTATTAACCTCTATGTGCCTTAAGAAGTTTGTGTTGCGCGGAAAAACAACAAACATCCTATCAAATCCGTTCTCGTCAAGAGCTTTAAAAGCCCTTGCGATTTCGTAATTTGCCAGATGAAACCTATCTTTTGAAATCTCCTTAAAGCTAGGCAAAACTCCAAAAATTTTTCTGCCGTTATGCTCCGCAAAGATTATGCCGTCTTGAAAATAAACATTTTTATCAAGATGTTTTTTACGGATTTTATCATAAACAAACTGAGAAAACATTATATCCGCATCAAAACAAATTCCGTTTTGTGATTTAAGTAGCATGAGTAGCTTTGCGGCAGGGTGTTTAGGAGTGCCTGCGATAACGGGAATTTCATCTAAATTTCCATTTTTAAAAGCATAGATTATAGTATTTGAAGCCACACAAAAGCTAGTTGGTTTTTTAAAGCTTTGATGTTTAAATTTGCATAACTCATCAACTCTTTTTAAAAAGATATTTTGCAAGCTAAACCCGAATTTATAATAATTTTTAGGGATTTTTAGCTCATCTTCTACGCATGAGTTATACAAATTTATAAAAATTTTTGCTTTTTTTACCCTATCAAGCTTTGAAAAAATATTTGGAGTTATTTCTCCAATATCTGATAAAAAGCCGAATTTCATTTAGCAATCTTTTGATTTGCATTTGAATTCCTTGTCTAGCCCAAAGACCTTGCAGTATTCGCAAAATACGCAACTAACGCTTCTTTTTGCGCATACTATAGGGATATTTCGCTTTTTGGCTTGAGTTTTGATAGTTTTCATAGTATTGTGATTTAAAAAGCTCGTTAGCATCACAACGCATTTAGTATCTTGCGGGATTGGCTTACGATTTACTCTGTTTTCGTTTCTTGCGTCCCAGTGCTCTATCTTCTCAGCTCCCAAATCTTTCAAAACCGCTTTTATCGGCGTTATCTCGTCGGCTCCGATTACTAAAACTGACATTATGAACTCCTAGCTTTTTATTTGTCTTGATATCGATTATTATAAACTATCTTTGCTAAATTATTTCTTAGTCTTGATATCTATTATCAGTTTAGTGTAAATTTGTAACATAAATTTAAGCTTTGAAATTTTAGAAGTATTCTTAAGAATTTTTATTTAGATTTAGCTGTTGATTTAAGTAGTGCAAGCAAAACAAACGGCTAAATTTAGCTAGTCTGATAATAGCCAAATTTAGTCTTCTAATTTAAACCAGTTTGTTTAATAAGTCCTCATAAGCTTTTACTCTTTTAAGTTCGACATCAAGTTCATCGCTTGATCTGGTCTGATCTTGCATCTGTTTTGATATCTTTTCGCCAGAATTTACTAAATTTCTCATTGCTTCAGATACGTTTTGCGAATTTTGAGATATCTCTAGTATCTGAGCGCTAATATCTTTAGTATTTTCGCTTATAGAATTTACAAGCTCAGATACGTATTTAACGGAATTCGTAGTCTCTCCTAGTGACTTTTGCGTTCTTTCGGCAAGTTTTCTAACCTCATCAGCAACCACTGCAAAGCCTCTGCCGTATTCTCCTGCGCGCGCGGCTTCTATGGCGGCATTTAAAGCGAGCAAATTCGTCTGATCGGCGATCTCTGAAATGATCTCAAAAATGCCGTTTAAATCATTTATGCTATTTAGAAGCTGAGAAATTTCATTTTCGATATTCATCTTTTCGCCGCTAGACGCAAGCCAAATTTCAAGTTGCTTTAAGACCGTATTTACCTTATCTATATCGCTTTTAACCTCTTCAAAGTCTTTTGAAGTGTTTTTAAGAGCCAAACTTGCGCCATCTATAATCGGAAAACTTGCCTCCAGCTGGAGTAGCATGGTTTTATTTATAAGATTAATAAGCTCTAGCCTCTGTACTCTTTTCATTAAAAAATAGGCTTTAAATTCGCTATATTTATTGATAAATGAATTTACATAATCATCGCTAAACTGACCTTGTGTCTTGTAAAAAAATATAGCCGTCAGGGTTTCATTGATATTTATGCCCAAAAGCTCGCCAAAGGTAGAAAACCCGACCGCAGGAAAATCGTTAAAAATTTTAACACCGCTAAGCTCGCTTGCATTATTTAGTCTTCTTAGAATACAATCATTCAGTATCGCTCCGATGGGCTTTGGCTTGCCGCTGCTAAATTTATTGTAATTATCCACAGTCGAGCTTATAAAATCTGTTTTTTTAAGTAGATAAAGCTCTTCGGCGCTGTCTATATCGCAATACATCTGCATTAGTTTGTTTTCTAAATCAAAATTTGCAACCGAACGCACGTAAATTTCGTTATTTATTTTTATGCCGAATGTGTATTGGCTCATTTTTGATCTTAACTCTACAGGCGAGCATTTAAAAGTATCGCAAAGCGCGTCTATGCAGTTAACTCGGCTTTTTGTATTTATATCTACAAATTCTCTTACGACTCTGGTCTTTATATCAGCGGATAAAACTGTAAATTTAGTGGATGTGGCTTCAAAATTTTGAGATTTAAAGACGCCGAAACGATAGTCTTCATTAAGCTTTATATAAGTTATTACGGCACTGCCTTGGACTATTCTTGAGTTGTCATAGATGTATGTATTTTGAAAATCAAGCTTTCCACCGGCACTTCCTCCGACATACAGACACGGGTTTTTGCCAGAATTATAAATAGCCTCCATGAAAAAGCTCTCGCTTGCGCTAAGTCCGTCTATAAGAGTGTATGCCAAAGTATCTTCGTAATCTACTTTAAAAGGAACTTTTATGCTTGAAATTTCTCTTTGGATCTTTTCTATCTGTTCTTTGGTTTCTTTTGTATTAGCGTGCAAATTTACGGTTGCTACGTACGCATCCTTGATCATATTTTTAGAAAATAGCATCAAAGCTACACCCTCGCCATCCATACCCTCTCAGTAAATTTTATCTTTGGATTTAAAGCCGTCTATGCTGCACAAAAGACCCGAAGAGCTGGCTAAAATCAAAATACAATCCGAAGGCAATATGTTTTTTAGGCGATTACTGATATTTGCAAAATCGGAATTTGGCATCACATAACCAAGAGCCAACTTGATTGGCATTTTAACGGCGCTAATTTTATTTTCTATATCGCTTGAAGATAAATACAGGCTAAGTAGGTCGTTTTCATTGACGGACACATCCGAATTTTCACTTTTTTTATTAAAAAACCCAAACATAAAAATCCTTAAAACATAGCTTAAATATTAATAAATTTATAGCGCGATTTTAATAATATTTCTCTAAATTTTTAATAAAATAAATAATATAAATTAGCTAAACAAATAAAATATTACTGTATAGTTTATTTTTATTAATAAAATTAATTATTCTGAACTAGCCTGCGAGTCAATCTTACTAAAAATTATTTTCAGTTTAACCTAAAACAGAGCCAATTTTACCGCTTCATCTATATGTATCAAAGTAGTATCAAATAGCTTTACTTTGGTGTCTGATTGAGAAATAAGCAATCCTATTTCCGTGCAACCTAGTATCACACCACCGGCACCTTGTTTAGCTAAATTTTCAATAATTTGCAGGAATTTCTCACGCGAGTTATCTAAAATTTTACCCAAGCAAAGCTCATCAAAGATAACGCTATTTACAATTTCCATCTCATCTTCGCTTAGTAAAATGACTTCTACGCCGCCACACACCAACCTATCTTTATAAAATCCTTCTTTCATCGTATAGATAGTGCCAAGCAGACCCACGCGAGCGATATTTTCATGCTTTAGTGCATTAAGCGTAGCATCCGCGATATGCACGATAGGGGCACTTACTGCGCTTTGTACCGCATCATAAATTTTATGCATAGTATTAGTGCAAATAAATATAAAATCGCATCCTGCACTTTCCAAAATACGTGCATGATAAGCTAAAATCGCACTCGCCTCATCCCACTTGTCGGTGCGCTGATACGCCTCAATAGGCTCAAAATTTAAGCTACTTACAATGATTTCGGCGCTGTTTAGCCCACCTAGTCGTTCATTAATCTTTTTATTGATTTGCTCGTAATAGGTGATCGTGGATTCATAGCTCATACCGCCAATTAGACCGATCTTTTTCATATTTTTCCTTTACTTTAAATTTAGTTAATTTAATAGCAACTTTACTTAGGATAAATTTAATCGTATTGTAGCATTTTGTAATGAGGTTATGTAAAATTAGAGAGATTAAATTTTGAGACGCCTAGCTTTTGACAACATATTACTTAATTTAAATGGGTTTAATTTACCCCACCAGCCACTCTTATAAGCAGCTTTATGGGGCAAATTGATCATTCACTTTGATTTGTCGCTTTGGCCTCAATTTCAACCTCATCGCTAAAATCAGCCACCGATAGGCGTTTTAGCTGGCGATAGCGACGCTTAGCGTCATCTTCGTTTTTCTTTAAAAGCGCATCCGCATGCTCTGGATTTGTCTTTTTAAGAGCGCTATATCTAACTTCGTTTAATAAAAATTCCTCATAAAGGCTCCAGTCAGGCTCTTTAGATGTCATCTTAAGCGGATTTTTACCCTCTTTCATTAGTCTTGGATCATAGACATAAGTTGGCCAGTAACCGCATTTTGTAGCAAGTTCGGCCTGATTGCCGGAGTAGCTAAGTCCGCCTTTGATACCGTGAGCGATACAAGGCGAGTAGGCTATCACGAGGCTTGGTCCGTCATATGCTTCAGCCGCCAAAATCGCTTTTATCGTGTTTGCTTGGCTTGCATTTGAGTTGATTTGTGCTACAAAGATGTTTCCGTAAGTCATCGCGATATAACCAAGATCTTTTTTCTGAGCAGGCTTGCCTGAGGCGGTAAATTGCGCGATAGAACCCGCACGGCTTGCTTTTGAGCTTTGCCCGCCCGTATTTGAATAAACTTCCGTATCAAGCACAAGCACATTGACATTCTCGCCACTTGCAAGCACGTGGTCAAGTCCGCCAAAGCCGATATCATAAGCCCAACCATCGCCTCCGATAATCCATTGAGATTTTCTAATGAGGTATTTTTTAAGACTTAAAATTTCTTTTACACCTTCAACTTGCGAATTTTGCTCTAAAATCGGCACCAAAATTTTAGCTATCTCTTTGGTTTTAGCACTATCGTTTTTAAATTCACACCAGTCGGTATAAAGTGCGCTAAGTGCGTTTGGCACGATATCTTTTGTGCGAAGCATTATATCTTCTATGCGGTGGCGAATAGTTTGGGTAGCTACTTCCATACCCATACCAAATTCGGCATTGTCTTCAAACAGCGAATTCGCCCAAGCCACGCCGTGTCCTTCTTTATTTGTAGTGTATGGCGTAGAAGGCGCGCTTCCTCCGTAAATCGAGCTACAACCTGTCGCATTCGCCACTATCATATGATCGCCAAACAACCTTGTAATAAGTCCTAGATAAGGAGTTTCACCGCATCCCGGACAAGCCGCATGGAACTCAAAAAGAGGCTGAGCAAAACTTGAGCCTTTAACGCTTTCTTTGCTCATAAGATCATCTTTATAAGTTACATTTTTAAATAGATAATCGGCATTTACCTGCTCGTTTTTCTCTTGTTCCTCCTCAAAAGGCACCATTACAAGAGATTTTTCTTTGCTAGGGCAGTTTTGCGCGCACAGCTCACAGCCGGTGCAGTCTAGGATACTAACTTGAATTTTATATTTTAGACCTTTTAGCTCCTTGCCTTTTGCGTCTAACACATGATCTTTTACCGTTTGAGGAGCCGCTTCAAGCTCGTTATCATCTATCAAAAACGGTCTTATAACAGCATGCGGACATACGAATGCGCATTGGTTACACTGGATACAATTTTCCTCTATCCATTTTGGCACCATGACGCCTACGCCGCGCTTTTCATAAGCCGTTGTTCCCGACTCGAAGTGTCCGTCTTCATAGCCTAAAAACGCGGATACCGGCAAGCTATCACCCTTAGCCGCATTTATCGGCTTTACTACCTTTTCGACAAAATCGGTTCCGATATATTGTTCTTTCGTATCGCTCTCATCGCTTAAATTTGCCCAAGCAGGATCTACTGGTACTTTTACAAGCTCACCGGCACCCATATCGATAGCCTTATAGTTCATCTCAACTATCGCTTCGCCCTTTTTGGAGTATGCTTTGTGAGCGTATTCTTTCATGTATTTTTGCGCATCTTCAAAAGGTATGATGTCTGCAAGCTTAAAAAAGGCTGACTGCATAATAGTATTTGTGCGATTCTTAAGCCCGATATCATGAGCCAGCTTAGTAGCGTTAATGATGTAGAAATTTACATTTTTGCGAGCCAAAATTTTCTTAACTCTGTTTGGAATTTTAGCCAGAGTCTCCTCTGCATCCCAGATTGAATTTAACAAAAACGTTCCGTTTTGTCTTATGCCGTCTATAACCTCGTAAAGTTCAAGATACGCCGCGACCGAGCATGCGACAAAATGCGGGTTTGAGACAAGATAGGTCGAGCGGATAGGGTTTTTGCCAAATCTTAAATGCGAGCGCGTGTATCCACCTGATTTTTTACTATCGTATGCGAAATAAGCCTGAGCGTAAAGGTCGGTCTTATCGCCGATGATCTTAATGGAGTTTTTATTAGCTCCAACAGTTCCGTCAGCGCCAAGTCCGTAAAACAAACACTCTTTTACACTATCGTCACTCAGTGAAATTTTCTCGCCCACATCAAGAGATGTGAAAGTTACGTCATCTACTATTCCTACGGTAAAGCCGTTCTTAGGCTCATTCAGTTTTAAATTTTCAAATACCGCGATCATCTGAGCAGGATCAACATCCTTTGAGCTAAGTCCGTATCTACCGCCGACTATGACAGGCTTTAATTCGCTTTCATAAAATGCAGCTTTTATGTCAAGATATAGCGGTTCGCCCAAGCTTCCTGGCTCTTTTGTGCGGTCTAAAACGGCGATTTTCTTAACGCTTTTTGGCATAACGTCAAATAAGTATTTTAAGCTAAAAGGACGATACAAATGAACTTTGATAATGCCTACTTTTTCGCCCTTTGCTCTTAAGTGATCAACAACCTCTTCAAGGGTTTGAGTTACCGAGCCCATAGCTATTATAATTCGCTCCGCTTGCGGATCTCCATAGTAGTTAAACGGCTTATACTCGCGTCCTGTTATCTTTGAAATTTCAGCCAAATAATCAGCAACTATATCAGGAACCGCGTCATAAAAGCGGTTAGTCAGCTCCCTGGTTTGAAAGTAAATATCGTCGTTTTGAGCCGTACCTCTAGTCTTTGGACTCTCGGGGTTTAGCGCCTCGTCTCTAAATTTTTGAACCGCCTCTTTATCCAAAAGTCTATCAAAATGAGCATAATCCATAACTTCAATCTTTTGAATTTCGTGGCTTGTTCTAAATCCGTCAAAGAAGTGCAAAAACGGCACGCGACCCTTAATAGCCGCCAAATGCGCAACGCCTGCGATATCCATAACCTCTTGAACAGAACCGCTTGCCAGCATCGCAAACCCCGTTTGGCGACAGGCATAGATATCTTGATGATCGCCAAATATAGATAAAGCTTGAGCAGCGATGGAGCGAGCGCTCACATGAATAACCCCCGGAAGAAGCTGCCCTGCGATCTTATACATATTAGGAATTTTTAAAAGTAGACCTTGAGAAGCCGTGTAAGTAGTGGTAAGCGCACCTACTTGAAGTGAGCCGTGAACCGTTCCTGCCGCGCCTCCTTCGCTTTGCATTTCAACGACTTTAACGGGCATTCCAAATAAATTTTTCTTTCCTGCCGCAGCCCAAGCATCAGTGTAATCAGCCATCGGAGAACTCGGAGTAATAGGATAAATTCCCGCAACCTCCGTAAATGCGTAAGAAGCGTAAGCCGCCGCCTCGTTACCGTCCATAGTTTTCATAATTTTGCTCATATTTTTCCTTGAATTTCTTTCAATTATACAATTTTTTTAATTATAAAACGAAATTTCAAAATAGATGTTTAATGCAATTAACTAATAATTATTTTAAATTTGGTTCAAGTCTAAGCCAAATTTTGGCTGAGATATTAAATTTAAATCAAATTTACAAATGAAATAAATTTGCAACAAACCTTAAATATAAAGTCTAAATTTTAGAAAAAAATTACTTTTTGGAAATTATTTTTATTTAATATTACTCTGCAAAACAAATTTTTAGGAGGAATTGATGTTTAACTTTAGAAATTTATCTATAGTAGCCGTGTTGGCGCTTGGACTTAGCGCTCAAACCATAACTCTTAATGGAGAAAGCGTCTCATCAAAAGAAATTTTAGCGATTTCAAATGGTGCTAAAGTAGAGATTAGCGAAAAAGCTTTTAAAAAAGCTCAAAAATCTCACGAGGTACTGCTTCAAGCAGCAAAAGACGGTCAAAAAATTTACGGATTAACCGTTGGAGTTGGGCTTAATAAAGATAAAAAATTCGTAGATGCAAAGGGAAATTTGGATGCCGAAGTTATCAAAGCTTCAACTGATTTTAACATCGGACTAATCCATGCTCACTGTGGCGGCGTTTATAAGGATATGCCTATCAAGACTGCTAGAGCGGTTTTAGCTACGAGATTAAACAACATGCTGTTTGGTGCAACAGGCGTTCAAAGTGATGTAATCAACCTATATAAAGAATTTTTAAATCACGACATAATCCCTGCAATGCCAAGCAAAGGCTCTATGGGTGAAGCCGATATAACCATACTAGGTCACGTAGGTCTTGCGATGATGGGAGAGGGTTATGTGTATTATAAAGGCGAAAAAATGCAAGCTGCGGAGGCCTTAAAACGAGCAGGACTTAAAAAACTTACTCCGTTTGGCAAAGATAGCCTTTCTATATTAAGCTCCAATGCGTATTCGGCTGCACTAGGAAGTCTAGCGCTTGAGGATTTAAAACAAGCGTTAAAGATGTCTAAGCTTGTATTTGCACTTAGCATAGAAGCATTTAACGGAAATGTCGCGCCTTTTTCAAAAGAAGCGTCAGAGCTTAGACCTTTTCCTGATTTTGTAGAAACAACAAAAGAGTTAAGAGAAATTCTAAAAGATAGTTATCTTTGGGATAAAGACGACACAAGAGCATTGCAAGATCCGCTTAGCTATAGAGACGCTTCATATTTCTTTGCGGCACTTAAAAATACTGTTGAGGAGTTAGAAAATTTAATGAAAATTCAGCTTAACTCTTCAGATGACAATCCTGGAATTTTAGTAGGCACAAAACCTCAAACAGACAAATTCCAAGAGACTAAACTATTTACAAAAAACGGAGCAGTCGTTCCGACATCAAATTTTGAACCTTTAATGTGGGTTTTGGAATTTGAAAAAGCTTCTATAGTTCTAGCCCACAACTCAAAAGCTTCAGCGCTTAGAACGATCAAGCTTTCAAATGACGGCTTTACAAAACTAACCAGATTTTTAGGTACGGACAAGACTATTCACGCATTTGGCGCTATGCAAAAACCTTTCGTTTCGCTAGCCGGAGAAAATCAGTTTTTAGCAAATCCTGCTTCGCTAAACTACACTCCTGTTGCGGGTGAGATAGAAGATGTAGCTACAAACGCACCTCTTGTAGTTCAAAAACTTCAACAACAAATCGATAATTTTTATAATATCGTAGGCATGGAGCTAATGCACGCCGCACAAGCGATAGATCTAAGAAAAGAGAAAAATCCGAATTTAAAACTTTCAAAAGCGACTGAAAAGATATATAGCGAGTATAGAAAAGTAGTTAAATTTATGGATACGGACAGACCTCTTACAGATGATTTTAGAAATTCTGCAAAATTTTTAAAAGAGTATAAATAAGGAGCAAGTCGATGAAAAAAAGTTTAGTATTAATAACGGCGCTATATGCAAGCGCCGTTTTAGCAAACAGCGATGATCTGGCAAGCGCTCTTGCAAACGGTAAAGTAAGCGGCGATGTTTCTGTGTTTTATGAAAGTCGTCATATAAACAAAGGCCAAAAGTCGGTTTATTACAACAACACAGCCTGGGCGGTAGGCTCGGTAGGGCTTAAATTTGAAACTGATTTTTACAAAAATTTCAAAGCGGTAGTCGGCTTTAGAGCCAGTGCTCCTCTTTATGAAAAAGATAAAAATTTAAAGACATTGCACGGAACAGGTGATTCTACAGAGAGAATTTACGAAGACGATAGAGTGCTGCTATCAAATTTGTATTTAGAATATAACGCTTACGATACCGCTATCAAAATCGGTCGTCAAGAGATGATAAGCGACTGGATCGGCAAGATAAATGACGGCGTTAGAATCACAAACAACTCTGTCTCAAATTTAACTCTTGATGCTATGTGGACAAGAGCCCAAGGAAGAGCTTATCTAAAAGAGATGTGGGGATTTAATAAAAAAAGAATCAACAAAGACGACGGAGGGCTTTTTAACCTAGGAGCTACATATAAATTTGACGGAGGATTTGGAATTAAAGCTTATGGATTATACGCAAAAGATATATTCTCAGGTTTTGGCGCAAAGGCTATGTATGACGGTCAAATCAGCGACGATCTAGGACTTGGCGGTATGCTTCACTACGCAAGAAGCGATGAAGAGAAGAAAAATCACGACGGAAAAGTTCTTGAGGCAACAGCTTACGCCAAATATCTTGACAACAAATTTACCCTAGGATATGTAAAAACAGGCAAAGAGATCGGCTGGGGAAGCTTAAATATGGCGGGTGATCAAATAGTTCCTTTTGAAGAGGGCGATGTAATGTATGAAAGAGATATTAGAACTCTTTATGCAATGCTTTCAACTAAGATAGAACAATTATCGATAACCGGACTTTACGGAACTACAAACTACAAACTTAAAGGCGGCGATGATACCAAATACAGACAAAACGAACTTAGCGTCTGGCTAAACTATCCGATCATGAAAAATTTAAATGCCTTCGTGATATACGATCAAGTATTTAGAGCCCAAAAAGGATATCCAAGCCTTAGACAAGTAGGCGCAGGTCTTAGCTACACTTTTTGAAAGGTAAAAAATGGCTAGTAGAAGAGAATTTTTAAACGGATTGATGCTGCTTGGAGCGGCATCAATGACAAAAACACCGCTTTTTGCCGATACAAACAGCATAAAGTGGGATGAGGAATGGGACGTGCTGGTAGTAGGATCAGGTTTTGCCGGATCTGCCGCTACATGTCAGGCGATAGAAGATGGCGCCAAAACACTTATGATAGATAAAATGCCTGTTCTTGGCGGAAATTCCGCTATTAACGGCGGGGCATTTGCTATCGTAAATTCAAGCTATCAAAAAGATAGAGGCATAGAGGATTCTTACGAGCTTTACGTAAAAGATATCTTAAAAGCGGGGTTAAATTTAAACCGAATGGACTTGGTTGAGGTTATTGCCAAAAACGGAAATGACGCTTACGAATTTACCCTTGAAAGAGGCGTTTATTATAGAAATGCGCTTGGACAATTCGGTGGGCATTCCGTCCCTAGAACGATATGGCCTGAGATAAATTCAGGTGGCAAGATAACCATACCGCTTCAAGAGCATGCAATGAAACAAGGTGCTACAATACGAACAAGAGTGATCTTGGACGACTTTATCTTTAACGATGCGGGTAGAGTTATAGGAGCAAAGGTTAGGGAAAATTATGATTTTATCTTTGATCCTTCAAAAGACGAAGCGGACAATAAAAGCGGAACGGTTAAATTTTACAAAATAAACGGCGGAATCGTAATGGCTACGGGCGGCTTTTCTTATGACGTTAAATTTAGACAAGAGATAGATCCTGCGATTACCCCTGATTTAGACTGTACAAACCACTACGGAGCTACCGCACAAGCGCTTAAAGTAATGATGAAAAACAGAGCCCAGACAGTGGATTTAAAATGGATCCAGCTTGGTCCGTGGGGTAGTCCAGACGAAAAAGGATTTGGCATAGCTCCTGTCTTTGCAATACCTGCATTCTCTTACGGAGTTATGGTAGATGCAAGAACAGGAAAAAGATTTGTAAACGAGCTTGCGGATAGAAAAATACGCTCGGATGCTATTTTAAAAATGCACAAAAACCCTGATGGAAGCATAACTCATCCTGTCGTAATCTGTGATAGCGTAGGTGCACAAGGAACAACTAAGGCAAATGTTCACAGAGGAATTCATAAAGGAGTTATCAAGGTATTTGACACTATTGAAGAGCTTGCTAAGTATTACAATATACCATACGAAGGGCTTAAAAAGACTATTGACGACTACACTAGATACGCTAAAAACGGCAAAGACGAGGAATTTAATAAGCCATTCTTTAAATTTAAAGATATGATCCCGGATCTTACGAAACCGCCTTTTTATGCATGGAGAGCATTACCGAAAGTGCATCACACAATGGGAGGCGTAAAAATAGACACAGAGGCTAGAGTGTATGATATAGACGACAAGCCTATAGTGGGGCTATTTGCAGCAGGCGAAGCGGTAGGCGGACCGCACGGAGCCAGCAGGCTTGGAAGCTGTGCGATACCTGATTGTTTGGTATTTGGAAGAATAGCAGGCAGAAACGCTACATTACTAGCAAAAAAGGATAAAAAATGCTAAAAATTTTTAAGACACTTTTGATTTTTTGCTTCACTTTTAGTGTAGCTCTGTTTGCTGCGGATTTAAATTCAACTACTGCAAATAAATACACGAAAGAGAACTACCCTATAAAGGCTCATCATGAAAAATTTGGACTTAGCTGTGCAAATTGCCATAAAGAAAGCGATCCGAAAGATTACAAAGCACTAAGTGCAAATGATTGCTTAAGCTGTCATAAAAGCTATGCCAGTCTTGCCGAGCTAAGCGGACATCTTGGCTACGATGATAATGTTCATGCAAGCCCGCACTATCCAAATGTTGATTGTAACGTTTGTCACGCATCGCACAAACCGTCTAAGAATTTCTGCGTAATGTGCCATTCGCAAGATACGATGAAAAATTTACTGGTTCCATAAAGGAGATATGATGAAAAAAACATTTATAACTTTAGGGCTTTTGGCCTTTGCCTTTGTGGTATTTTTCGGTGGAAACGCTTTGGTGCACTCTACAAGTGACGATAAATTTTGTACGGTTTGCCATGAGTGGATGGATCCTATGGTGGCTACGTATCAAAAAAGCGTTCACGGAGGAGCTAACTCTCATGGAGTAAAGGTAAAATGCGTAGATTGCCATTTGCCTCACGATAGCTACATAGGATATATATTCCAAAAAGCGGCAAACGGGGTGAGTGAAGTTAGCTATATGCTTTTTAACGATGCAAAAGATTATGATTGGCAAGAAAACAGGAAAAAAAGAGAGAAATTTGTATATGATAGCGGTTGTTTAAGCTGCCATCAAACAATTTTAGATATAAATTCAACAAACAAAAACATAAACGACATGCATGCTGCTTACACTAAACTTAAAAACGAGCAAGCAGATAAAGTTGGCTGTGTAACTTGTCACAAGACGGTAGGACATAAAGATCTGGGCAAAGTGCTTTATGAGATCAAGCACCCTCCTGTCGGAAATTGGGATGACAAAAAATAAAATTTAAGAGGGTTTAATGAGGGAGAATTTTTATAAAAAACATCTTTTTATAATATTTTCTCTCATTTTTTTATCCCTCATGGTGGGAAATCACTGGCTTAATCGTTCATTTGTAAAAGAAATTTTAATAAATGAACAATTAAGCATACTAAAAAGCTCTAGCGATAGGATAGAAAAATGGCTGGAAAATAAAAAATCCAGTCTAAAATCAATAAATTCCCTAATATCAAAATACGATTCCGAGATAGGCGAACAAACCATACAAGATATACTTGAAAAAAGCCAAAACATAGCTAAATTTTCAAGTGTTTATGCAGGATACGAAAATAAAATTACAATCTCAAGTAAAATTTTTAATAAGCCCCAAAACTATGATCCCACTAAGCGTCCATGGTATATCAACACAATCAAAGAAGACAAACTATATATAACCAAGCCTTATTTGGACGTAGGGCTTCAAACACATGTTATTTCGATATGTCAAAGCATAAAAGATAAGGATATATCAAAAGGCGTCTTGTGCGGAATTTTATCGTTTAACGATATCAAAAGCGAAATTTTAGATCTCAGGCTTGAAAAAAACGGATATATATTTTTAATGGATTATGACTTCAATATCCTGCTTCATCCCGATGAAACTCTAGAACTTAAAAAAGCGGAGTTTAATATCGATGATTTAAATTTAACTCAAACTTTAAACTACGAAACGGACAGTGAAATTTTAACTTTTAAACCGCTGCCAAATTCACACCTAATACTAGTTGCAAAGACACTTAAAAAAAATATTTATACAAGGATAAATGAGCAGTTTATAGTAAATTTTGCAATATACATAATAAGTATATTTTTGTTTTTAACACTTGCATTTTTTTACAATAAAATTTCAAACAAACAAGAAACTCTTCTTGAAAAGACAAATAAAATGCTTGATCTGTTTGTAAACAACAGTTCAAAAGGCATTTTAATCACAAACGAGCAAAATAAAATCATATTCACAAATAAAAAATTAAACAACATACTAAATTTACAAAATTATCCCGTGGATTATGATGAGCTGATACAAAATTTCCCCGCTCAAACAGCAGCCAAGATAAAAAATTTTGCTTTAAAAAGATCAAATTCAAAATCCTATTTAGAGCTGCATTATGAACTAAATAAAAAACATTTTCAGATCCAAATTTCATCTATTTTCACTCAAAACAAAAACTATGAAGGTATGATTTTATTTTTAACCAATGTAAGCCAAAAACACAAATTTAATGAATTCAAAAAAGAGCATGAAAGAATGCTTTTCCAACAAACTAAAATGGCCGAACTGGGACAAATGATAGCTGCCATTTCGCACCAATGGGTACAGCCTTTAAACTCTCTTAGTATTTTTCTTGGAAATTTGATGCAATTTAAAAAGATAAATAAGCTAAGTGATGAAATTTTTTACGAAAATATAACCAGATCTCTTAACAACATAGACTATCTGGTAAACACTATGGATATATTTAAAAATTTTTATAAGCTTGAGACAAAGACGCAAATTTTTGATATAAAAAAAGCTATTTCAGATACTATTTTCATCCTGTTTGCGCAACAATCAAAAATCAACATAAAAATAGCTATAAAACAAAATACTAATTTAACATGTCAAAACTATCTAAATGAATTTAAGCAGATAATAGCCTGCCTGATACAAAACTCAAAACAAGCTCTAATAGATAGTAAAAATAAAAAAAGAGCCAGGATAGTTATCTCAATAAAAGAAAATAATACACATTTTGAAATAAGAGTCATAGATAATGCGGGCGGAATCAATGAAAACCAAAAAGATAAAATTTTTACTCCGTTTTTAAGCACTAAAAATAGCACAGGACTCGGACTTTATATATCAAAACTAATAGCAAATAAAAAATGTCGCGGGGATTTATATCTCATCAAAAGCAAAAATCCAACAATATTTATGCTAAAAATAGCAAAAAAGGTCTAAAATGATAGATACCAACATCCTTTCAAAACTCAAAAATATATCCGTTTTACTTGTGGAAGATGATGAGAATACAAGACTGGCCATAACTCAATCTTTAGAGTTTTATTGTAAAAAAATACAGACCGCCAAGGACGGAATGGAGGGTTTTAACAAATATTTCAAAGACCAGTTTGATATAGTAATAACCGATATAAATTTGCCAAATTTAAATGGTCTTGAAATGCTTGATGAGATAAAAAAGAGAGCTCCTCACGTAGCTTAGATCATCATAACATCTTATGACACTAGCGAAAATATGCTAGCCAGCATAGAGCTTGGCGCTTATAACTACTTAAGAAAACCTTTTAAGATAGAAGAGCTACAAACAACTATTTTAATGGCTACAAAAAATTTGTATGAAAATAAAATTAGATTTAAAGACGGCTACGAATATGACTTTTTGCAAAAAAGACTATTTAAAAATTCAGAAGAAGTTGCACTTACAAAAATAGAATCAAAACTATTTTTCTTATTAGTAAGCAACATAAACAAAATAGTCAGCTATGAAGTAATAGAAAATTTCGTATGGAACGAAAAATCAATGAGTAATGAAGCCTTGAGAATGGCGATAAAAAAGATTAGACTTAAGACCGACAATGATTTAATAGAAAATATATCAGGTACCGGCTATAGAATAAATAATTGAGCTTTGAAATTTGTTTTGGCGGATAAATGTTTAAATCAAACTAAGATTTGATCTATCAAATTTAAGCTGCGTATAGCGATTTTATCTTTAAAAAAAGCAAGCGCTTTGAGTTAAATTTCAAAGTCTCAGTAAAGTTTATTTAATTTACAAATTTTTTATATACTCAACAGCCTCAAGAGAGTTACTAAAAATTTTATCAGAGCAAGTTTGTAAAACATCAAATGTGCCATAACCACAAAGTAGCGCTAAGCCATTCACTTTAGCCGCTCTTGCAGCTCCCATATCCATACAGGTATCGCCTATCATAAAAGTATTTGCTCTATCTTGAAGGTCATCTTTACCAAGCCTTGCTAAAGCTAAATTTATAGGCTCAGGATTTGGCTTTGGATTTGCCACATCATTTCTTCCGATAAGAGTTTTAACATACTGCATAATGTCAAGATGCTCAAGCAATATCGCCGAAAATTTAGAAGTCTTAGTAGTAACTACACCAACATCTGCTATATGGGAAGCTAGTTTAACTGCATCTTTAGCAAATTTTAAAAGCGTAGTTTGATCTAAATAGATTTCCTGATATCTAGCCTTATAAGCCTCTATATAGCTATCTATGAGTTCGTTATTTACGCCTAATCTAGCAAACATAACATCAAGAGGATGTCCTATGAGTGATTTTATATCTTGGCTATTTGGCTGAAAAGCACCGTGCGCTCTAAAAGCTTGATTAAACCCGTCTAAAATAGCAGGAGTTGAATCAATAAGAGTTCCGTCAAGATCAAAGAGTATAGTCTTATTCACTCTGCTTCTTTTGCGGATAGTGAATATTAAGCTGAGGGAAAGGTATAGAGATGCCTTGATTATCAAACTCTAATTTTACAGCTTCAAGCATACTAAACTGAACATCCATAAAATCTCCGCTCAAACACCAAAGTCTAGCGGCTAAATTTACGCTATTATCCCCAAGACTACTTACACCTACAAAAGGAGCTGGGTTTTTTAAAACTTTTGGATTTTCATTAGCTATTTTTAAAATAATCTCTTTAGCAAGCTTTAAATCATCATTATAGTCAATGCCAAATACTATTTCAACGCGTCTTGTGCCCTCTTTTGAGTAATTTATGATGTTATCGTTGATGATCTGTCCGTTTGGAACGATAATAGTTTTATTATCTCCTGTTTTTAAGATAGTGCTAAAGATGCTTATTTCGCTAACTACTCCCAAAACACCTGAAACTTCAACGGTATCGCCGATCTTAAATGGTCTAAAAAATACTATCAAAATACCTGCGCCGATATTAGAAAAAGTGTCTTTAAATGCCATGCCTATAGCAAGGCCAAGGGCTCCAAATGCTGCTACAAACATAGAAGTTTCTATGCCTAAATTTGATATAGCAGCTATGATTACGAAGACTATTAGAAGAGTTTTTATTACATTAAGTATAAATCTTGAAAGAGTTTCATCAAATTTTGAAACAGTTATAGCTTTAGAAAGCAGTTTAGAAACTCTATCGACAAGCCACTTGCCTATAAGTAAGATTGCGATAGAGCCTAAAATTTTAAGCGAGTATGAGGATATTAAAGACCAAATAGCATCAAAATTAATATCGCTCATACTCATATTTTAATTTAATTATTTATTAAATCTAGCTTCAACACGTCTGTTTTCCGCTCTACCTTGTTTTGTTTTATTGTCAGCTATAGGCTTAAGCTCACCATAACCTACAGTTGTGATTTTGCTTGCGCTTACACCAAGACCCTCAAGAGCTTTAGCAACAGCATTTGCTCTTTTTTCAGATAGTTTTTGGTTGTAAGCCTCAGCGCCTGTGCTATCAGTATGTCCTTCTAGTACAACACGGTAGCTTGGATTTTCGCTCATAAACATAGCTACTTTTTTGATCTCCTCAAGATATTCAGGAGTTACTTTATAGCTATCAAATGCAAAATTTACACCGATATCTCTAAGAACGATAACTTTCTCACAACCTGTCTCATCAACTACAACGCCTGCCGGTGTATTAGGGCATTTATCAACGTCATTTAAAACGCCGTCGTTGTCATCGTCAAGATTTACAGGTTTTGGCATCATTGGTTTTGGTTCCGGAGCAGCAGCAACTACTGGAGCAGCTTTCTCGCCAAATCCTACAGCAAAACCGAGTGTATAGAATAGATTGTGATCTCCATGCTCAAATTTGATAGCATCAACAGCTTCTGCACGAAGTGCAAAGTTTTCTGTAACTTTATATTTTAGACCTAAGCCGTACTGACCAAATCCACCATCTTCATTATCAACAAATTTAGCAGACACATCTTCCCATCCGGCACCAAGTAGTCCATATAGAGATAGATTGTTTGTAAGACCAAAATCTTTAATAACATTTACAAAATATCTTGTAGCGTTACCTTTTACACCAAATTCTTTAATATTGTTTGAATAATTAAAGCCTAATTCAACTTGATCAAGGAAGAAATTCTCAAGATTTCTGCCAACTCTTAAACCGATAGCAGCATGATCGTTTGTTCCAAGATTTCCTTCAGGGTGAACTCCTCCGATAGTTGGAGTCAACTCATAGTTATATGCTGAATCAGCAGCAAAAAGTGCAGTAGCAGCAACTAAAGCAATAGCAATCTTTTTCATAGAATATCCTTTCTTTGCATATTTTTAAATGCAAGTTAAAATGTTATCACAAATTTTATAAATGTTATTTAAACACTTTGTTTACTATTATACAAAAAAATAATTTATAATACAAATTTACTATTTTTATCAAAAAATTAAAAATATAAAAAAGTGTAATTTTGAAGTCAAATTGTATTAAAAAGAGCAAATTCAAAGCCCCAAAAAGGAGCTTTGACAAGTATAAATATTGATTAACGTTTAGAGAATTGTGGGCTTCTTCTAGCTTTTCTTCTACCGAATTTCTTACGCTCAACAACACGTGAATCACGAGTTAGCAAGCCTTTTGGTTTAAGAGTAGCTCTGAAATCCGCATCCATCTCTGCCAAAGCTTTTGAAATTCCGTGTCTTAAAGCCTCGGCTTGTGCTGAGTATCCACCGCCAAGAGTTGTAGCGGTTACGTCTATGCTGCCGTCTTGCTTTGTTAGAAGAAGTGGCTGAACAACTTTTAGTTTAATTGCTTCATGCCCACCAAGCCAAGTATTAAGATCCATTCCGTTTACTATGATTTTTCCGCTTCCAGATTTTATCCAAACCTTAGCTACAGCAGTTTTTCTTTTACCAGTTGCATAAACTTTCGCCATAATTATTTTCCTTCTTTAGCAATTTGAGCTGTATGAGGATGTTCGCTACCCGCATAAACTTTTAATTTCTTAATCATCTCTTTACCAAGCTTTGTCTTTGGAAGCATTCCGCGAACAGCAAGCTTAAATAGTTTTTCCGGTTTATTTGCAAGCAAATCACCGAATTTCTCGCTCTTTACGCTACCAAAATATCCTGAATGTCTGTGATAAAGCTTATCTTCGGCTTTATTGTTGCCTGTAAATTCTACCTTTGAAGCGTTTATTATGATAACATAGTCGCCACAATCAACGTTTGGAGTAAAATTTGGCTTATTTTTACCGCGAAGTATAGTTGCAACTTCGGTTAATAATCTACCAAAACGCTTGCCGGACGCATCAAGCAAAATCCAATCGCGCTTAACTTCGTTTGGCTTTGTTATTTTTGTCATTTTCTTACCTTTGCCAATAATTTTAGAGTGTGATTGTATTTAAAAATAGCTTATATTAACCTTAATTTAAGTAATATTTAAATTTCAATCCACTCTATCTTATCCTTAAAGGCGTAAAACAGTGTGGCTCTAACATTAAAATTCGGGTAAAACTGCCCTATAGCGTCTTTATAATGCGTTATTTGAGCGATATTTTCTTCAGTATTTTTCTTTGAAGTTTTATAATCAATTATACAAATTTCATCATCTTTAAAACATAGCAAATCAATCTGTCTAAGGGAGTTTTGAAATCTAATAGGCTGCTCTTTAAACACAAATTTAGAATTTGTAAATTCTTTAAATTTCTTATCTTTAATCAAATTTAAAGCACTCTTATAAACATCATCAAGCTCGTTTTGCGTAAGGAATTTACTAAATCTATTTTGCATTGAAATTTTAGCTATCTCAAGCTCATTTTCATCAAATTTAGCCGTCATTTCAAGCAGGTAATGAAGCGCCAGCCCGACATAAATAGCATGCAAATTCTTGCTACTTTGCCTTTGGGATTCATCAACTTCTTGCTTTGAAATTTTAACTATCTCAAGATGATCGTGTGATATTTTCTCATTTGCACTTTCACTTTTACTAGGCAAAATTTTTCCAAAACTAAAGTCATTTAAATTTAGATACTCCACACTTTTTCCGTTTGATTCATAAGCGCTAAAAAAGCTAGGATTTTTGCCGTTTGCTTCCAGTTTTTTTACAACTACAAGCGAACAAATAGCGCGTGTAAAAGCAACATAGAGTTTATTTATATCCTCTGCGTATTCAAGCTCTTTTACTCTTTGCTTAAGATTTGCAAATTCATCGTCAAAACTCTCCTTTTTGACGTTATGTTTTATCTGCCAACCGCTATTTATATCGTATTCGGTAATAAAATTTGAACTATCGTTTTTATCTCCGCCTATCTTATCGCATACTATCACATGCTCGAACTGAAGCCCTTTTGACTTATGCACGGTCATTATTTTTACGCCGTTTTTACTTTTTGAACTAGCTTTTTCTTGGGTTCTTTCAAGATTAAATATAAAATTAGCCAAATTTCCAAACTCTTGAGCCATCTCATAAAGCCTTAAAACATCGCTATTATCGCTACTTACTCCAAGTTTATCTGCTAAGTATTTTAAGCTTTGAAACGCCGGTTTGGCTTCATCTATTTTTAGCCTTACGGCTTTTACATCCAAAATCGCTTCTGTATTTAGCTTATAAATTTCATCGCCAAACAGGCAAAATTTAGCATACTCCAAGAGTGCGCCCACATAAGGGCTTTTGATTAGCTCGGTAGCTCCTTCTCCTAGACTTTTTATGCCGCTAGCTTCAAGTGCTAGGCTAAGGCGATCTATGTCTTCGTTTTTCCAGCAAAGTATCGTTATATCATCTTCTTTTACTCCGTTTGCAAGCAGGTTTTTAGTCTGCTCTACCACCTCGCTTACGATATCTTCACTGCTTACGACACGCAAAAATCCATGATCGTTAGACTCGCTTTTAAAATACTCGCACTCATCCAAAACCTGCGCGCCATCTATACGCTCATCATTTTTTACAGATGCTTTTTGCTCTATAAAATTTGCGATCTTATCCTTAAAAACCGCATTTGAAAACTTCACAAGAGCTTTGAAACTTCG
This sequence comes from Campylobacter sp. RM15925, assembly GCF_012978775.1. Lineage (NCBI taxonomy): Bacteria > Pseudomonadati > Campylobacterota > Epsilonproteobacteria > Campylobacterales > Campylobacteraceae > Campylobacter > Campylobacter sp. RM15925. Next base: position 139,321 of record NZ_LIWP01000004.1, on the reverse strand, counting down.
GTAATTCGTATCTAAATTTTCATTTTCTATCTGGATAAAATCGCTCTTTAGCTTATCAAAAAGCTCCTTTTTCCCGCCACGAAAGCGGTAAATACTCTGCTTGGTATCGCCCACATAAAAAAAGCTTCCAAGCCCGTTTTGTCCGTATCCCGCGACTATTTCGGCGATTAATGGCTTCATGATCTCATACTGCGTTACGTTTGTGTCTTGAAATTCATCGATCAAGAGGTGATTTATCCTACCGTCAAGCCTAAAATAAAGCATCTGGTTATCAAGCTTGCCACAAAGCAGCTCATAAACAAGTGCGTTTATATCGCTAAAAGTAAGAGTATTTAGCTTTTGATTAAGCTCAAGTTTTACTCGCTTATATATTTCTAAAAACCGCCCAAGCTCATTTATCTTATAAGCTTCAAGTTCGTCAAAATAGCTCTTTAGCTCATTTTTAAGCTCAAAAAACAGCTCATCAAGCTTAGGGGTGTAAATTTTAGAGTAAGTGCGGTATTCAAGGCTTTCTTTGCTTATGAAAGAACGTTTGATAAGCTCTATTGGCTCAGCCTCGCTAAATGAATCAACCGCCGTTTTTGAACCGCCATTATTTTCAGCGTATTCGCGCAAATTTAAAAGAGCTTTTTTAACTCCGTCAGGATTTGGAAATTTGGCATTTTCATCGCGTTTTAGCGAGCTAAAATTCTCATAAAACATCTCAAGCGTTTCAAAGAAGTTGTTTTGGCTCTTTTGTGCAGTTGCGATTGAAATCGCAAGCGCTTTTAAAAGCGCATTATCTTTTGAAATTTGAGCTATAAATTCTGCCATTTGAAGCTCTTTTAAATTTGAGCTTATATCAAAATCGGAGCTTAAGCCCAAATTCAAGCTAAACTGTCTTAAAATGCTAGCAAAAAACGAATCAAAAGTGCCTATTTTAAGATTTGATTCTAAAAATTTAGCCTTTTGCTTGTCGCGCATTTTTAAAATTTCTTCTTCGCTTTTTTTAAGCATTTTTGATAGTTCGGCAAGCTCGGCTACGTGAGTTTCAAGAGCTAAAAAAGTCTTGATGATACGCTCTTTCATCTCGTTTGCAGCTTTTTTAGTGAACGTAAGCGCAACTATCTCGTTTGGGTTTGCTCCGTTTAAAATCGTAGCGATAAATCTCACGCTAAGCGCAAATGTTTTACCGCTTCCCGCACTTGCTTCAAGAGCTAAAAACGGCTTCATAGTTCGCCCTTACAAATCGTTTTAAACTCACAGTATCTGCACTCTGCGGAGATATTTTGAGCGAAATTTATATGAGTATTATTTATGCTTTTTAGATTTTCCATCTCTGCTTGAAGTTCGTCTAAATTTGAGCTATTTTCAACCAAATTCATCTCGTTTTTAAGGTCATAATATCTTGTTTCGCATTCTTTGCCGATAAGCGCTTGATAAAATGGAAGTTGCAAGGACTTTTTCTCTATCAAGCCGCTTTTATAATCAATGAGCATCATCTGCTCATTTTTAACGTCAATCCTATCTATAACGCCGATTATATGCACGCCACAAAACGTATTTTCAAGCCTCTTTTCACACTCCAAAACTCGCCAACCCTCTTTAAATCTAGACTCCTCAACTTCGCTAAATTTTTCAAATTTAACCATCAAAATTTCAAAATCAAGCGGACTGATATCCTTTTGCAAAAGGATATTTTTAAATTTGCTTAAATCAAATTCCTTAAAATTTTGATAATACTCGCAAAGTGCGGCATGAAGCTTTAATCCTACTTCAAAGCCTCTTTTTTCATAAGGCATATTAGCAGGCTTAATGCCCTTAATATAAGCATAATAATACTTTCTGGCGCACTTTAAAAATGTGTTAAGTCTTGAAAAAGAAAGCGGTATAGCAAAAAAATCATGCTTTAAAACAACCTCTTCATCAAAGCCCTTAAGAGTAGCCGAATTTGAACCACCAAGCAGTTTCATATAGCTTTCGTCAATAAATTTAACATCCTCAACTACGCTAAACTCGTTTAAAAACCTCGAAGCTATCTTTTCTTCGTTTAAAACATAACCGATCGCTACTTTTTTGGCTGAATTTATAAGACTTTCATAATAAAACCTCTGCAAATTTTCACGCTCGGCGTAGCTTATAAGACCTGCTTTTTCTCTAACGCGAGAGTTTAAAAACATCTCATTTACGCTTCTTTTTGGTATTAGATCGTCGTTAAAATCAAGCAGTATGACGCCCTCAAATTTCATACCGCGACTTTCAAGAACGCCGATAACGCTAACCTTTCCACCGCCTACGTCATCAAGGCTAAGCGATCTTAGACGCATTAAAAATATCTCACAAATTTGCCTTAAACTAAAGCTAAAATAGCGCGATAAATTTTGCACGAAAAAGAGCTCTTCAAGCACTTTTTCTTCTACTCTAGCATCATTTTGCAAGGCTAAAATGTCATCCATCAGCTCTTTAAATTTTTCAAACGAACAGGCACTTTCATAGCCGTTTTTAAATTTATTAAAAAGTTCGTCGCTAACGCCAAATGAGTTTAACACAAACTCGAATTCACTAAATTTTAGACTATTTTCGGGACTTAAATTTATGCTTTTCTTATCGTTTATCGCGTCGTTTATATAGCTTAGCGTCTGAAAAATTTTAGTATGCGTAAAGCTCTCGCCCATTGCGAAGTTAAACAGCCTGTTAAAATCATGCAGTTTTAAAATCTCGCCAAAGCTCTCATCAGGTAGTATTACGGCTATCTTTTCAGGCGCGATACCTTCGCGCACAAACTCGCTAACTTTAGCCATAGCGTAAGCGCATTGCAAGCTTCTAACACTAAACGAGCGAGCCTCTATAGCTCTTTTTCGCTCTATTTTTTCAAGACTTTTGAGGCTTTTTGCGCTGAGATTTAGCTCAAATTTTGTATAAGGGGTGAAATTTTCTATCTCGATGCTTGAAATTTGAGCTATCTTTTCAATAAGTTTTTTATTAAATTTACTTGTTTGAAAGATGATTTTTAGAGTTGTTAAATTTGAAATTTTACCGATGAGCTCCCATTCAAATTCGCTTAAAAATCCGTCTATTTCAATTATAATTTCACTATAAGAGCCTATAAACCGAGTATTTAGTTCATAAATTTCACTCAAAGTTATCTCATCGTATAAATTCTCAGCTTCAAGCAGAGCTTTATACTCTTTAAAAACCGCTTCAAGGATATCAAGGTGCTCCTCAAAATCAGCGTATATATCGCTAAATTTGATGTCTGAGATAGCTCTTTTTTGGATAGCAAGCTCTTTAAAAAAACTAAAAAGATAGTCGTTATTTTTTAAAAAGGCAAAAAATTCATTCGGGATTTTTAGCTTTAAATTTGCTTCTTTTACGCTTGATGTGGCTCTTTGCATCAAAACAAGCAGATAAGTAGGATCAGCGTCAAATTTATCTCTTACAAAAACCGCCTTTTTCTCAAATTCGGCTATTGTAAGAGCTTTTGGTATGAGTTGGTTTTCAAAATTTGAGTTAAATTCGCGAATTTTTCGTGAGTTTGTAAATACAAAAAGCGAATTTTGTCTATCTATCACGCGCAAGCCTTTTTAAATCTAAAAAGCGCAGCTAGCTATCTAGTGGCGTTTATATCGAATTTATAAAACCCCGTATCCGCACCGTCATTTATCTTAAGCAAAATTTGCCATCTGCCCTCTTTGGCTAATTTTACCTTGGCTGTTTTTAAAACTTCCTTTTGTTGAGTTAAGCTTAGCTCCTCGTTAAATTCGTTCGTCTCAGGCTTAGTAAGCAAAATTTGCGTTTTGAAATTTGGCATTTGGGCGCTTTTAGGAGTGATTTTAAACTCAAACTCGCCTTCCATAGCTCTTGGATTTGGATTATCAAACGCAACTGCGTATTTGGCTTCAAAGCGTTTGTGAGTATCTCTTATCTCATTTATGTTTTCATCGACATTTTGGTATCTATCCATATAAAAGTTATCCATCTGCACGGGATTTTTAAGCGCGATAACGATAGTTGCGATGCAAGCTATCACTATGGCGATGATGGAAAGCACTATCGCGTGAGGCCAAAACGTCTTTGTGTTATTTTGCATTTCTTCTCCTAAATTTAGCAAACATTATCACGCCTATAACCAAAATAACCGACCCGTAAACGGCAAATCTTAAAATATCAAGCGTGATTTTATTTGAGCTACCGATAGCATTTTCTAGTTTAATACCTTTTGATTTTGCGATCTGCTCGGCGATATCGGCATAACCATTTAACATAGAAGCGTTATAAATATCCTTGCCGTTTTTTGAAGTAAGTATCGGAAGTATCGATCCACGAGCTGGATAAGGGCTTAAAATTTGCTCTTTATCAAAAAGCTTTAGCGTATCTTCATCGGCAAAAATTTCAAGCTTATGCTCGCTCTTTGCAAGCATTAAAAATGCGTACGGCGGCTTTAAATTTAGCTCTTTAAATTTCTCGTTTATGCTTTTACCGCCCAAATTTTCAAAAATTCCAAGCCCGGCATAGATGCCGGTTTTTTCGCGTAGCTCCTCACCGATGGTTGAAATTTTACTCTCAACTTTATCGCTTAGGATGTTTTGGTTAATAAGGACAATTTTATTTGCAAAAATAGGTGATAAAAAGAGAATAAGGGCGAAGAAAACGCCCTTAAAATTTAAAATTTTCATCCTACGAATAGGTGATTTGGAGTTAGAACCGACCACGCGCAAATCGCCGCTGCTACGATAAGCAAAACAAGTATAGCTTTTTCTAAAATTGCAGACATATCTTACTCCTTAATCTTCACATGTTTTGCATTTTCAACGCTTTTCATCTGAATACCGCTTGGGTTTTCTAAGACATAAGGTTTTTGTGCGACCTCTTTTTGAGCCGAAATTCCAAGACAAGTAAGGACCGCCAATATAGTAAGCAAAAGCACCGTGGCTATAAGCATACCAGTTACGCCGTTTAGCGCAAAAACGTTTCGATTTGTATTTTCCACTTGCCGCCTCCTTATTTGCTAAGCGAGAGTATATACTCGCCTACAGCTTTTTGCTGGATATCGTTTAGCCTGCCGTCGTCAAATTTAGGCATAGCGCCGATCGCGCCTTTTTTACCGCGTCTTAACACGTCCACCACAAACTCGCTAGTGCCGTATTTGGTTAGATCAGGACTCATGCCGTCCATTCCTTTGCCGTCATCTCCATGGCATGACGCACAGACCGCAAACTGCGCTCTGCCGACTTCAACCAAATCTTCATTAGATGTTTTTTTAATACCCGAAAGCTCTTTGGCTATGTAAGCAGCGATAGCTTTTGCACCCTCCTCATCGGCCATTCCTCCGGGCATTTCACCCATAGGATAGTCAAGTCCTTTTGAGCCGTTTAGTATCACATCGACAAGTGCTTTTTCGCTTCCCCATACGGTAAGATCAGCCGCCTTGCCGTTAATACCGTCAGCTGTTATACCGTGACACGCAGAACACTGAACCAGATAGATACTCTCGCCCATTGCGTGAAGAGTTTTTAGATCAGGGTTTGCCCACTCTTTTTCAAATTTGGCGTTCATAGCTTTAACCTCTTCGTTGTATTCGCCGATTTGAGAATACGAATTAAGCGGATAGCCTACTAAATAGTACCAAATCGCCCACACAAGAGTAAGCACAAACATCACCGCCCAACCTATAGGAAGAGGGTTTTTATACTCGCCTATGCCGTCCCAATTATGCTCGCTAAGCTCTCCTTCGGATTTGCTCTCTTTCATCTGTTTCATATATTTGCCAACCACAAAAACGGTAAGCAATATGATAGCCAATGCGCCGATGAGAGAGAGGAGATTGATATTGTCTTCTAAATTAAACCATTGCATTTTAACTTTCCTTTTTTGTATTATCCGAGGATACAGACTCTAAAATTTCGCTATCAAGGTTGTCGTTAAGCGCTAAATTCGAGTACTTCTCGTAGTTTCTTCTGGCCGTTTTTTCCGATTTATAAAGATGATAATAATAGCTATAAAGCACGATTACCAAAAAAACGGTAAAGAAGAAAAATCCATAGCCCTGAAGCTCTCTTATAGTCTGCATATCCATCGTTTTTCCTATTTCAAGCTGTTTAAGTATGCGATTATTGCGACGATCTCTTTGATCTCGCCTCTTGCAAACGCATCTTTTACGCCTTGATCTTTCATCTCATCAACTATAGCCTGAGCCTCTTCTTTTACGATTGCTTGAGTCTCTTCCCAAGAACCAAGTTTAGGCATGCCCTCGGTATCGTAAGGAACTCCAAATACTTTTTTTGTAGTAACCGCTTCACCATAAGCCGTCTCTATGTCGGCATTGTTTTTAAACATATGCTTATAAGCAGGCATGATAGAACCCGGAACTACGGATGTAGGATCTAGCATATGGTTTTCATGCCAGTCTGTCGTGCGGTAGTTACCTACGCGTTTTAGATCAGGTCCCGTTCTTTTTGAACCCCAAAGATGAGGACGATCGTAAGCATACTCACCGCTTAGAGAATACATACCGTATCTATCGGTTTCAGACTTAAACGGACGTATCATCTGCGTATGGCAGGCATTACAGCTATCTTTCATGTAGATATGCTTGCCTGCAAGCTGAAGCACCGTAGGGGGCTTAACTCCTTCAAGCGGTCTTGCACGATTTGCAAAATCAGGCAAAATTTCGATAATGCCCGCATAAGCGATAACTATAAAAACAGCAACAGCAAAAAAGAATGGATTTTTTTCTAACCAACTAAACATTTTTTGCCTCCTTTACGCCACAGCAAATTCCTGCCGGGCTTGCATTTGCAGGCTCTTTATCAAGCACTCTTGCAGACATGGATTTGTAGATATTGTAAGTAAATATAAAAAATCCTATTAAGTAAAGTAGTCCACCAACCGCTCTAATCCAATAGTAAGGTATAAGAACCGTAACGGTATCAATAAACGAGTAGGCTAAATTTCCAAACTGATCAGTCGCTCTCCACATCATACCTTGAGTGATACCTGCTACCCACATTGACGCGAAATACAGAACGATACCCGTAGTTTGGATCCAGAACTGAACCTCCATCAAGGATTTTGAGTAAATTTCACGCTTCATAATGCGCGGAGTCATATGATAAAGTGCCGCCATAGTCATAAACCCAACCCATCCAAGAGTACCGTCATGAACGTGTCCCGGGATCCAGTCCGTAAAGTGAGCAAGAGCGTTTACCGATTTGATAGAAAGGATCGGTCCTTCAAGCGTTGAGAACATATAAAAAGTTGAAGCCAAAATCATAAATTTGATTAACGGATTTTCGCGAAGCTGAACCCACTCGCCCTTCATCGTAAGGAGCATGTTTATCGCAGAGCCCCAAGACGGAAGGATAAGAACGATAGAAAATATCGATCCCATAGTCTGCATCCAGTCAGGAACGGTCGAGTAAATAAGGTGGTGTCCGCCCGCCCAAAGATAGACAAACATAAGGCCCCAGAATGCAAAAAGCGATAGTTTATATGAAAATACAGGCTGTCCGCTCTCTTTTGGAAGAAAGTAATAAATTTGAGCTATGATTGCAACGGTAAATACGAAAGCAACCGCGTTGTGCCCGTACCACCACTGAACTAAAGCGTCGTTTGTGCCGGCATACATGGAAACTGAATGCCACCAGTCGCCGTATCCTGAAATAAATTTCGTAGGAACCGCCATGTTGTTAAACAGATATAGCATAGCAACACCAAGAAACGTAGCTATATAGTACCAAAGCGAGATGTAAAGCGTCTTTTCGCGGCGAATTCCGATAAGTCCAAATATACTAACACCCCAAAGAACCCACACGACAACTACACCTATATCAAGCGGCCACTCAAGCTCGGCATACTCTTTTGATGTGCTAACGCCTGCAAAAAGGCTTATTACCGCAACTATCATCAAAACCATATAAAGCCAAAAATGAAGCTTGCCGATAAACATCAAAAACGGCGATTCGTTCATAGAGACTTTTAAAACTCTTTGTCCGATGTAGTACCAAGTCGCAAAAATTCCAGAGAGCATAAATCCAAAGATAACGCCCGAGGTATGAAGCGGTCTAAGACGGCTGAAAGTTCCATATTCGCCAGCCAAGTAGTTCAGGTCAGGATATGCCATCTGAAACGCTATGATCACGCCGATAGCCATACCGATGATACCAAACAATATGGTTGCAAACATAAAATACTTAGCTACCGTGTAATCGTAGTTTAATGCATTTGATGGTCGCATTAAAAACCTCCTTTTCAAATTTATCACTTTAACGTAATTTTATAGTGATATTTTAAAGTAAATAATATATAAATATTCTTAAATTAAGCAAATTTTTATAAATTTATTTCAGATCTATCTTGTACCCAAGTCCAGGGATGTTTTTGATAAATTCGGCTCCAACTTTGTCTCTAACCCGCTTTACAAAGGTTCTTATAGCAGCTTCGCTTACTTTTTCGCCAACCCAAACGACATTTTTTATCTCTTCAATCAAAACAAGAGTGCCAAGGCGCTTAACGAGTAAAGATATAAATGCAAGCTCTTTTTTCGTAAGGGCTATCTCTACTCCGTCTTTAACTAAAACTCTTTTGGTCTGATTGAAAAAATATCCATCCGCAATATCTATCAAATTTGCGCTTTCTATCTTTGATTTTGCTATGTTTTCAAGCACTGTAAAAAGCTCATCCATATCAATAGGCTTCATCAAATACTTATCTATGCCCACATCTATGGCTTTTAGCAGTCTTTCTTTCTCGCTAAATGCGCTTAGAACGATTATCGGAGTATTTTTAGAAATTTCTTTTATCTCTTTTGACATATCAAGTCCGTCCATGATAGGCATGGCTATATCCGTTACCACGATATCAGGACTAAATTTCTTAAATTTCTTAAGCCCCTCATCTCCGTTGCCAGCAGTTATTACCTTCTTAAATTCACTTGCAAAAACTTCGCCCATAGACTCTCTTACTCTATGTTCATCCTCTACCAAAAGTATTGTTAGATCTTTTAAATTTCCCATTATCCCTCTTTCTTAATTATCTTCGTCTGCAATAGGTAATCTTATCTCAAAGCAAGCTCCAAAGGGTTCGTTTCGCACATTTATACTTCCACACATGTTCTCAACTATAGTCTTAAGCATATATAGCCCTATACCTGTTCCTGCGCTTGGATGCTTAGTAGTAAAATAAGGCTCAAAAATTTTATCTATAATCTCATCTTTGATGCCGCCGCCGTTATCCAAAACCTGAATTATTACAAATTTATCCTCTATATTTATTGAAATGGTAACAACTTTATCATAATTTTTATCCTTCATCGCATCTTTTGCATTACTAAGCAAGATGATTATAGCTTGAGCAAGTTGCGAATGAAAGCCTAAAATTTCAGCTTCATTTTCCAAATTTAACTTTAGATCAATGCCCTCTTTTTGATAGGTCTTTTCAACCATCTGCATAGCGTTTTTAACCGAAATAGAAGGCAAAAAAAGCTCCTTATCCCTATCCACATTAAAGAAATTTCTGAACTCTTCAATAGTATGAGACATATCCTTAATAATCCGCTTTGAGTGCTCATAGCCACTCTTAAACTTCTCATCATCCTTGCCAGCAGCCTCTTTGAGTTTAAAAAGCGTGATGCTGAGTTCATTTAGCGGCTGCCTCCACTGATGGGCTATGTTTGAAAGCATCTCTCCCATGCTCGCAAGACGAGATTGCACTATAAGCATCTTGGTTTTTTCTTCGTTTTTCTTTATCTCTTCTTGCACGAGTCGCTCTAAATTTTCATTTAGATTTAAAAGCTCTTTGGTCTGTTCTTTGACCCTTTTTTCAAGCGTTTTATTAAGATCCTCAAGCTCTTGTTTGGTCTTTAAAAGCTCGTTATTTAAATTTATCGTATCTGTTATATCATGGCGAATCGCGACAAACTCCTCTATCTCGCCGTTTAAATCCAAAATAGGAATTATAGTCGTATTTAGATAGACGTCTTTGCCGTCTTTAGTGCGGTTTCTGACGATAGCTTTATGAACTTTTTTGGCTAAAATCGTATTCCAAAGCTTTTTAAATGCACTTTCATCAACTTCAGGATGGCGAACTATGTTGTGATTTGCGCCGATAAGCTCCTCTCTTGAAAAGCCGGAAATTTTACAAAATTCATCATTTACGAAGGTAATAATGCCGTTTATATCGGTTTTTGATACGATATTGCTAGCCTCTATCGCCTCTTGATACTGCTTGAATTTCTTTTCTATTTTATTCATACTCTTAACTCTAATTTAATTTACTTCGTCGCCATAAATCCCAAAAACGCCAAATAAATACCGTATCCTACGATCAAAACGCCGGATACGTAAAGCATAAAATTCCTAAATTTATCACTTAGCAGTTTAAACAAAAGAGCATACGTACTCATCATAACCAAACTAACAGCGCCAAAAAGTCCCATCACAAAAGCTCCTTTTGCTGCACTTCCTGAAGCGATGGCAAGCGCTAGGAAATAATACACCACGCCGCAAGGCAAAAAACCGTTTAAAAACCCAAGTATCAAAAAGCCAAATTTGCTCTTCTTAGATATCAAAGCTCGCATATTTGAGTTTATAAACTTATAAAACGGCGAATTTGTCTCGATCAAATTTAAAATTTTCCCGCGACGAATAAGCGCGATTCCTAAAATCACTAAAAAAACTCCAAGAGCAAAAAACAGATATCCTCTTGCCTTTAAAGAGAGCACAAACACTCCTCCAAATGCACCAAAAATAGCACCTTGCAGGATATATGCGCTAACTCTTGAAGCATTATAGCCTACAATGACAAATATATTTTTTACTGATTTTTTTTGATCTAAAAAGCTTGAAAGTGCGATTACAAAGCCTCCACACATTCCTGTGCAGTGGGCCAGTGAGCTAGATAGCGCAACGGTTATGATCGAAAAAACTGTCGCACTATCCATAAATTTTATAAAATTTCAACAAATTGCTTAAATATATACTTGCTCTCATTTGGTCCTGAACTAGCTTCAGGGTGATGCTGGACGGAAAATACGGGGTAGTCTTTGTATTTAACCCCTTCGATAGTGCCGTCAAATAAATTCTTGTGAGTTATTTCGGCAACCTCGCAAATGTTTTCCGGCACGTTGTAGTTATGATTTTGCGCTGTAATTTCAACGCTTTTTGTGTCTAAATTTATAACAGGGTGATTTGCCCCGTGCTGTCCGAATTTAAGCTTGTAAGTCTCGTAACCAAACGCATTGCTAAGCAGCTGATGTCCAAGGCAAATTCCAAATATCGGCATTTTAGCTTCAACTAAAATTTTTATCTGCTCTATCTCGGTTTTTAAGCTCTTTGGTTCGCCCGGTCCGTTTGATAAAAATACGCCGTGAATTTCGCCTTTTTTAAACTTGTCTATTAAAATTTCAGCCTTTGTATCATAAGGATAAACCTCGACATCAAGACCAACTTCACAAAGCTCGTTTAGTATATTTCTTTTAACGCCAAAATCAATTACCGCGACTTTTTTGCCGACATTTTTCGAAGACTCAAAAGGTTTTTGTCCGTATTTGCAAGTTGATTTTTCATAAGAGTAAATTTCTTTTGTGCTAACCTCTTTGACATAGTTTATTTCGGATATATCAGGTGACGCTTCAAGGCGTCTTTTAAGCTCGTCTTTATCGCTAATTTCAGTTGATATGAAGGCTCTAATATTGCCGCTATCTCTTAAAATTTTAGTAAGATAGCGAGTATCTACGTCATAAACGCCGAATTTGCCCTTTGATTCGAAAAATTCGGCCAAATTCTTTTGAGAGCGGAAATTTGAAGTCATCTCGTTATAGCTTCTCATGATAACGCCGCTTGCATAAATATGAGAGCTTTCCATATCGTCGTCATTTGCGCCCACTATGCCGATTTCAGGCATGGTAAATACTATAAACTGCCCGGCATAGCTTGGATCGCTCATTATCTCTTGATAACCGCTCATGGATGTATTAAAGACTAGTTCGCCAAATGCGCTTCCACTCTTACCAAAAGCTTTAGCTTCTAAAAATACGCCGTTTTCAAGATAGATATAAGCTTTCATTAAAGCATTCCTTTTTTTCTTAGCTCTTCTTCATAAAGCTTTTCAAACACGATATCATACTCTTCGGTACCCGGTATCAGCTTGCGCTTATAGTTATCAATCTTTGCGATAACCTCATCTTCAAGCTTTTCGTAGGTTTTAATATAGTTTTCTATCGAGCCGTAAATTATGTTTTTAATTCTATTTTCAGAAACGGTATAGTCCATCAGGCTTTTTTTCCAAGCGGCCTCAAGGATAAGGTGAGCAACGTTATTAAAACGATCTTCATAAGCAAGTATCACATTATACTCTTTTGCGAGTTTTTTCTTAACGAGCCAAAACATATTTTTTCTATCCACTTGCATAAATTCCATCTCGTTTTCATTCTCTTCCAAGACCTCATTAACTCGCTCTTCAAGTGCTCTTTCGCGGTTTAAATCATCATCTAAAATTTCTTTAGCAAGAGCTGCAAGAGGCTCAACGCCTTTATTTAAAGTAACAAATCCGGATTTTAATAGATCAATTGCGATTTTTTGTGCAATATAGGGAGTGTGTGGTAGTTTAATACGCATATTTACCTCTCTTTTTGGCTGAATTTTAGCCAAAAAAAGGTAAAAGTAGGTTAAATTTAAAAATTTAGCAGATTTCCTGCAGGTCCTTCGGGCGAACTCTCACTGCCTGAAGTCGCGTTTGATTCGCTATGTATAAACGGCGGACCCTTTTGAAGCAGTAATGTTATCTCCGAAGCTATATTAGGCGGCATTTTAGCCATGATAGTTGAAATTTTTTTAGGAGCTAGCGCATACATTATAGTAGCGGCATTTGCTCTATCCATAGCACTTAGCACGTCGGCGGCGGATTGATCCTTCATCTTGCCGTAAGCTTCGCTAACCTTATCGGTAGTCATCGTCTTAAGCTCGGCTAAAATTTCATCGTTTCTCTTGAGCAAATTTTCGATATCTTTCTTTTTCGCTTCGATTTTTTCGAGCGTCGCGTTTATCTCGGCTTCTTTTTTAGCAAGTTGGGTATTGCGCTCGTTAAATAGAGCTTTTGATGAAGCCTGAAATGCCTCAAGTCCTTGTTTGGCTTCATCTATCTTTTCAACTTCTTTTAAAAGCTCGGCTTTTCTGGATTCAAATATAGAAACACAATCAACCGGCACTTCAAAACCAAAAAGAGCCAAATTCAGCAGCGATAAAATTAAAATTTTTTTCAATTTCCACTCTCTTTAAGATAAGCATGCCTAATAGAGCCGAACTCGTCAAGCATATTTTGCTCGGCTCTTTTTATCTTGGTGATTTGAGATTTAAAATCCTCGCTTTCAAGATACTTGATCTTTTCATACTCTAAATTTGCGTTTTTATATTGGTGCTCATAGTGCATTATGCTTTTTTTGGTAAGCTCAAGCCTTTGAGTTAAAATTTCTTTTTCCCTGCGAGCCAAATTTAAAAGCTCCAAAGAGCTTTTCATTTGCGAAATTTGACCGCTTTGAGGCAGTTTTATAGAAGCTATCTGCTCGTTTGCTTCAGCGATAAACCCCTCTATCATCACGGCTTCGGCCCTACTTCTTGCAAGACGCATGCCTATTTTATCCAAATTTTGTTTTTTTACTTTTACGATTTGGCTAAATTTGCTCTTCATCTTATGATAGTATCTTCTCTTTCAGGACTCGTAGAGATGATGCCTACTCTAACTCCGGTTAGCTCCTCTATGCGTCTTATGTAAGCCTTTGCATTTTCAGGGAGGTCTTTAAATTCACGCACGCCGACTACGCTATCCCAACCGTCAAGCTCTTCGTAAACCGGCTTTACGTTTTCCAAATCGGTAGGAAAACAATCCGTTTCCCTGCCCTTGTACTCGTACGCTTTACAAATTTTAACCTTACTAAATCCATCAAGCACATCAAGCTTCATAAGCGCAAATTTATCCACTCCGTCAAGTCTGGCAGCGTATCTTACGGCAACCGCATCAAACCAACCACAGCGTCTTCTTCTACCTGTCGTAGTGCCTACCTCTTTACCCACATCACACATACTATCGCCATCTTTTCCAAAGTCTTCAGACGGGAAAGCTCCGTTGCCAACGCGAGTAGTGTAAGCTTTGATGATACCGATTACCTCTCCTACTTCTTTAGGGTTTATGCCTATACCTGCGCAACTACCTGCGGTTACGGTGTTTGAGCTAGTTACATAAGGATAAGTGCCGTGATCTATATCAAGCAAGGTTCCTTGCGCACCTTCAAGCAATATTTTTTTATTATTGTCAAGCTCTCTCCAAACAAGCCTTGTAGTGTTGGTTATAAATTTCGCAAGCTTCTCTTTATAAAATTTAAGCTCTTTTAAAAGCTCCTCTTCGCTTGGAATTTCTATTTCAAGTGCGTCAAGAAAGCATCTGTTTTCTTCAAAATCGCTCATTATAGCCTTGCAAAGTTTATCAGGATCGTTTAGTTCGCCCATTCTATGACCGCTTCTGCTTATCTTATCGCTATAAGCAGGTCCTATGCCTTTGCCTGTAGTTCCTATGGCGTTTTTGCCTTTTAAACGCTCTTTTGCACGATCTATAAGCGCGTGATGAGGTAAATTTAAATGCGCCTTGTCACTTATAAAAAATCTTCCCTCAAGATCCTCAAACTGCTCAAGCTCTTTGATCAAAAATTCAGGACTTACTACGACACCGTTGCCGATCACGTTTATAATATTTCTATGCAAAATTCCCGAAGGCACAAGGTGAAGTGCGTATTTTACGCCGTTTGTCCAGATAGTGTGACCGGCGTTGTGTCCGCCTTGACACCTGCAAACCACATCATACTTGGCACTTAGCATATCAACTATCTTGCCTTTTCCCTCGTCTCCCCATTGAACTCCGACTACAATATCAGCTTTAGTCATCTTAAATCCTTGATTAGTTTTTATTTCAAATTTTCTAATAAAGCGTCGGTATAAACACCAAAACCGCTACTTTTAATGCCTTCTATATCGTAATTTCCGCCACCGCTTAAAATTTGATTACCGCTTAAAAATCTAAAAAACAGATTATCGTAATATCTCATTTTAGAGTAGTATAACGGCACTATTCTTAAATTTTCATATCGCGACAGACTAGCAAGCTCTTTTATCTCGCAAAGAGGCTCTTTTAACTCATTTGGCACTATGCTTAAAATTTCATCGATGTCTTTAATCGAATTTACAAAAACAAGCTTTCTTAGCCACTCTTTATCCTGATTTAGAATTTTCTCAAGCTCGCCATGCTCAAATATACTAATAGGCAAATTTAAAAGTTCGCATACGATATGAGGTATCTTTATGTGGCTTATTTGAAGATAGGGTTTTAAATTTAACCTTTCAAAGAGACTTTTAGCGATATTTACGCTTGTTATAAGATCTTTTTCGCCTATTAACTCGGCTCCTATCTGATAAAATTCGCTACTTGGGTATTTAAAAATCGGCTGGATATAAAACCATCTTTTCGGCTCGCTGTCTTTTAGCCTTCTTAGCACTATCCTTACAACATCAACCGTACTATCGGCTCTTAAGCTTACTTCGTGATTTGCATGATCGCTAAATCTAAGAAGTTGAGTAGGAGCTACGCTTAAGTGCTGATGGTGCGAAAAATAAGGCGTTACTATCTCATTAAAGCCGTTTTGGGTTAAAATTTCACTGGCTATACTTTCAACCTCTCGCTTAAGAGATGCGCTCTTGCCGAAATAAAGCCTGCTTCCTACCGGGATCTCATGCTCAAATATATTTGCGTCAAAATTTTTAAACTCCACAGCCCATCCTTACTCTAAATCAAGCAGCTTATCTCGCTTGGTTTTTAAATTTAACACAAGTTTAGAGATATCTTGCTTGCTGTCAAGATTTGTCAAAATATTCATGATTATATCGCTTATCTCTACATGAATGGCTACTTTGTGCGTATCCTCTATATGTTTTTTATAGACGTTTATCATCATAGCGGTATATTCTTTGGCAAATTCTTTAGTATCAAGTCTGCCTAAATTTGAAGCGCTTAGCATATCAAGCAAGCTTCTTATCCAAACTCTATGCATAACGGCTAAATTACACCACATCATATCGTCTTCACTCAGCGCTCTTAGCTCTTTAAATTGCTCAGGAATTTGATAGTTATCTGACCATTTTTTAATGCTTTCAATCTTCATAGGAGGGGCTATATACCCGCCTTGAAGCTTTTGGTATCCGGCTTTTATGAGCAGTCTCATATTGCTTGAAGTCTCAACTCCTTTTGCAACCACATCCTTAGAAAATGCGTTTGAAAGAGAGAGTATAGCGCGAAGTATGATAAGGCTATCGGCTCCGTTTACCGCACTTAAGCTTAAGTATTTTGAGACTTTTAGCTTATCGGCGTGAATGTCTTTTAAAATTTGAAGCGAAGCGGAATTTGAACCGAATTCATCAAGCGCAAAGGTAACGCCTTGTTCGGTATAAACCTCCAATGTTTCATCGTCATCAGGCTGTTTAAACGAATTTGAGTTGTTTATATTAAACTCAAGCATATGCAAATTCTCATATCCTTCTTCAACGATAATCTTAAATTTATCTATAAAATTCATCTTATAAAGAAGCTCAAGCGTTACATTTACGCTGACTTTTAAGTTAAGTCCATGCTCCTTTGCTAAAAATTCCTGATCTCTAAGCGCATTTTTTATATTCCAAATGACCAAATCATCGTATATATAATCTTTTGAAACAAGAGGCAAGATCTCTTCATGTAGTATGGAAACACTACTTGATTTCCATCTGACAAAGGACTCAAGAGCGGAAATTTTGCCTGTTTTTATCTGTATGATAGGCTGGTAAGCTATTTTAAACTCATTGTTTGCAAGGCTGGTTGAAATTCTATCGGCAACCGCGTATTTGTCTCTAAAATTTCTATCAGATTCAGAATCAAATATATAAAATTTGTTTTTGCCCGATAATTTTGACTGATACATCGCCCAATCGGCCTGCTCGATCAATGTCTCTTGCCTTATGTCCGCCTTTTGAGGATACAAGCTTACGCCTACGCTAACGCTTACTTTTAATTTTTTGTAATTTATGTATATATCTTTATTTGCCGCTTTTAGTATGCTGTTTAGTATCTCTTCGGCTTGCTTGTGATCGTATATGTCATTTACGATGGCTACGAATTCATCGCCACCAATTCTAGCTAATGTATCGTTTGCCTTTATTACGCTATTTATATTTCTGGTAACTTCTATAAGGAATTGATCGCCTATGCTATGTCCGTAAAGGTCGTTTATAGGCTTAAAGTCATCTATATCGATGTAGATAAGGGCTACTAAATTTTCAGACTGCGCCGCCGTTTTCATAGCCTCTTCAAGACGCTTTGAGAATAAAAATCTGTTTGGAAGCTTGGTAAGCGGATCGTAATAAGCGATTTGCTCTAATTTATCCTCTTTTGCCTTCATACTTGAAATATCTGAAAAAATAGCCAAGAAATACTCGATACTTCCGTTGCTGTCGTAAATTGCGCTTATGGTTAAAAACTCGAGATATTTCTCGCCGTTTTTGCGCTTGTTCCATATATTACCGCTCCAATAACCGTTTTCAACGGCTTTTTTCCATAGATTGGAATAAAATTTATTATCATGCACGCCCGATTTTAATACGCTTGAAGGCTTGCCGATGATCTCTTCTTTAGAATATCCCGTAATATCGCTAAAAGTATCATTTATGTCTATAAATTTACTATCCGTACCGACAAGCGCTATACCCTCTTTTGAATGCAAGAATAAATTTGAAACTATATTTTTATACTTATCGGCAATTAGCTTATAGTCTTTTGACTCTTTTTGAACGCTTATAGGAACAGATTTATTTATATCCGCATACTCTACGCTTACTTTTTTAATAAGCTCGTTATTTATAAAATACCCTATGATTTCGCTGACGTTCTTGCCGTCGTTTGATATAAATTTAATAAAAATATTACAAGTGATGATCTCTAAATTTTTCTTTATAAGCCTGCAAGCTTGCAAAGACTCATACTCTTTTTTAGAAAAGTTAAGCCCAAAAAGCCTAAATTTGATGTTAAATTCGTTAAAAATTTTAATAAAATCCTCAGGATGAATAATATCTTTGAAACTAAAATTGCTATCAAGCATCTCTTCGATCTTATATCCAAGTATGCTTTGCGTGTTTGAGGATACATTTATAATATCTTCTAAAAAGCCGTTTTTCCAAGATATGGTAAATACCGGAGAGTAGAAATTCGTCTCGTTTTCTTTCTTTAAATTCTCTCTCATCATATTTTCGTAAGTAACGTCTTGTATGACGCAAAAACCTATCTTGTAATCATTCACATCGATATTTTTTCTGCTTATGATGACATCTTTTATATCGCCGTTTGAAACTCTTTGCTTGGTTTCATAAACTATCGTATCGTCGATATTTCCGTGAGAGATGATGTTTATATCTTTTGATTCTATGGCATTTAAGGAATTTAAATTCTTACCGATCATCCCCTCTTGCTCAAGCCCGTAAAATTCCAAAGCTTTTGCACTTGCCTCTATGATATCGCCTGTTTTAGCGTTGATTAGCAATATAACAAGAGGACCTTTCTTAAACAGATAGCCAAATTTCTTATCATGCTCAAGATAAGCTGTCTTTTTAGCGTCAAAATCCTGATAAATTTTAATAATGCCGTTTATTATCTCGTTAAAATCGGTTATATGCTTAGTACTTACATACTGCTTAATATCCTCTTCATTTTCCATCTTTTTAATGAGTTTTTTAATCGAAAGAATAGGCTTTATAACCTTGTCTTTAGTAACTCTAACATCGATAAAAATGAGCAACAGACAAGAGAATAAAAATGTAATAGATATCAGCAAAAACAGCCAGTTTGTCCCAAAAATACTATCAAAAGAGCGATAAGTAACTATCGCCATATCCTCTTCAGGTATATATCTAATAAGATAAATATCGAAATTTTTTGAGCCAAAATCGCTGGTTTGTATTTCGTTATTCGTAAGATAATCAGCCCTTACGCCGTAAAGATCAAATATAGTCTTTTGCTCAAGCACAAGATCTATATTTTGATGAAATAAAATTTTACCGTTGCCGTTTATGATAAAAGAGTTAGCCCCCTTATCGTCATAAGCTTGCGTAAGCTCTCCGTATATAAAATCAAATTTAATCTCGGCAACTAAAATTTCGCCGTTTCCAAGATCTTTAGCGATAAATCTAGTGGGAATATCACTTGTCGCAAAGCTAAATTTGGATTTATAAATTCCATCTACAAATTTACCTTCCCATGGCTTTGAAGCAAAAAATACTCTATAGTCTTTGTTAATCTCGTTGCTTTTTAGAGTTGAAAATTCGACATTTCCATTAGAGTCAAGCACATAAAAGGCGTGATACTCCTCTCTGTTGCGAAAGGCGTAATCAAGTATGGTTCCTGTATCGGAGCTATCAGAAACTATGTATTTTTGCAGCAGATCAAGCTCTGCGGCAACCGCTCTTGAGTGGGCGGTGATGACGTTTCTGAAGTATCTGTTATTAGCATATACGTTATCTTTTACATCGTCAAATTTCAGGCTCAACCCAAAAGCAATAATGCAAAATATAGCAATAGTGGTCATAAAATTTGCAAAATAAATTTTATTTAAGATGTTGAAAGATAAATTTTTATTCTTGTGTAAAAACATTATTTTATACCAAATGCCCTAAAAACTATAATTAAATTTAATAAAAGAGTATTATATCGGATTTTTCTTTTTTTAATATAATTTAAACATTAAAATAAAAATGTAATTAGTTAGGAATTGGCGAGAGGATGAGAGAATCGAACTCCCCACGAAGCGGTCAACCGCCCCGTCATCGGATTTGAAGTCCGCGAGCGCCACCAGATCGCTTTATCCTCCAAAGACTATGTGGATTATATCAGATTTATATAAATTTTAGTTTGAATTTTATACGATTTCAGGCAAATTATTAACGAGTTGTTTATGAAATTTAGATTTGTATTTATAAATTTGTTTTTTGCACTGTTTTTAAACGGATGTTTAGAAATTTTTACCAGCATCCCATCTCCGCTTACAGGACTAAACGTCTATGACGCATATCTCATCTCTCAAGACGAGCGAGGAATTTACGCAATAACAAAAGACAAGGTTATCAAAACAAAAATTCAAAGCAAAATTTTAGCCTCATCGGGACTTAGCAACCTTGATATCGATGTAGAGAGCTTTTACGGCAACGTCTATCTAATAGGCATAGTGCCTGATATAAATCATAAAACAAAACTCATAAATTTAGCCAAAGATACCGCCGAGGTTGAAAAAATTTACACTTATATAAGATTTCCAAGCGACGAAAAAAAATGCGAAAGCAACTTAAACATAATGCTTGCCCTTAAAAATAACCTCTTTGCAGATAGCAAGATAAGCGGTACTAGCGTAAGAGTTAGCGTAGTACAATGCAATGTCGTATTTACAGGCATAATAACAGATATCGAGCAAGAAAAGCACGCCATCTGGTATGCTAAACATATCGAAGGCGTAAATGACGTTTATTCGTTTTTAAGAGTTATGAAGTAAAGTTTCTACTTGGCAGCGCTTTTTGCATAAAACGTATGAATAAGCGCAGGTAAAAGCACAAGCGCTCCAAGTAGCATCATAACCATAACCAAATCGGTAAGCAATCCAAAATAAATAGTCGGGATAAAATTACTCGTAACCATTACGCTAAAGCCTAAAAATATAGCAAAGGAAGTATAATACATCGCGTAACCTATGCTTGCGTGCGAGGCTTTTATACTCTCCGCCACGCTCTTGCTTCGGCGCTCTTCGCGGTATCTATGGATATAATGAATAATGTCATCCACGCCGATACCGATACTTATGGAAGCTATAGTAATACTCATGATATCAAGCGGAATCGCCGCTGCACCCATCACTCCAAAAACCACGCAAAGCGGGATGATATTTGTGATAATGCTGATAATCGCAAGTTTTACGCTCTTAAAAATAACGCAAAATATCACAAAAAGAGTTAAAACGACAAAACCGAAAGAATCAATCTGCGAGTAAATAAGGCTTTGAAGCATATTGTTATAAAGCACCATTGCACCGCTTATCTGCACTTTCACGTTATCGTCTTTGGTTAAATTTACGATCTCGCTTTCAAGCGTTTTTAAAAACTCATCTCGTCTAAGCCTCTCGTCAGAGTCAATAGTCCTAAGCGAAAATCTCACTTGATTACCCGCGATGCTAACGTAAGGGCTTAAAATGATATCTTTATAAATTTCAGGCATCTGCTCATACATCACGCTTAGCAAGAAATCATCAATCACTCCGTCGTTTAAAATTTCAATGATCTCTAAAAGCGTGCCAAGACTTGAAACCTTGCCGACAAATTCCTTGCCTTCAAGATGAGTATGCACTTTTTTTACGATGTTCATCTTATGGCTGTTAAACCAGTACTTAGCCTCGTTTTCATTAGCCTTAAACTCATCTTCAAATTCATCTTTCGCTTCGTTTACGCCCTCGTCTTTACTTGTGTCTTTAAATGTTATAAGTACATCCACGGGCACCGTGCCACCGAGTTTAGTGTCGATTATCTGCATGCCTTTATTGATCTCGGTTGAGCTTTTAAAATACTCAATAAAGCTATTTTCAACGCGAAGTTTTGAAATTCCGTAAATTCCAAAAGCAAGCATAAGTCCGCTTACGGCAAAAACGGCAAATTTGGATTTCAGAGCAAAATTTGCACAAATTTTAGTAAAGTTAAATTTGCTCTCAAACGTCCTAACGGGAGCGAGCTTATCAAGAAGAGAGACTACGCTGCCAAATAATAAAAACGCAAGCGCAAGCGAAATAGATATGCTCGTACTCATCATCACGCCAAGCATTATAACGGGCTTTATGTCGGAAAACGCAAGCGATAAAAAGCCTATAACGGTCGTAAATATCGCAAAAAAAGATGGCTGAAATTTATCCCTAAGCGTTAGATATACAAGCTGGTGCTGATTTAAGCTCGGCTTGGTTATAAAAAACTCCCTGTAGCTAACCGTTAAGTGAATCACCACAGAGATAGTAATGATAAGCTGAAGAGCTATGAAATTTGATGAGATAACCGTTATCTCCCAGCCCAAAAAGCCAAAAAGTCCCGTTGCAAATATAACGCTAACCGCACATATAAATATAGGTAGCACGATCCAGCGAATTTGCCTAAAAAAGAGCCAAAGGCTAAATATCAAAAGCAAGGCCACGCTTATACCGTAAGTATAAAGATCCGATTTTACGAAGCTTACCATGTCGCTTGCGATCATATTTACTCCGCCTAAAAACAGCGTCTCATCGCCTCTAAATTTATCTATCACGCCCCTTATATGCTCTATACTAGCCTTCTCTTTTGCGCGCAAAGAGTCGCGATAGGACTTAAACTCAACATTTACGCTTTTTAAATTTTGCTTATCGCCTTTGCTTAAAGTACCGTTTAGTTCTTTATTTAACAGCAAATTTCTAGCGTTTAAAAGCTCCGTATATCTTTTATCGTCTTTTAAATTTAAGATGATCGCCGTTGTTTTTAGATCCTTGCTTACAAGGGCGTTTGTATATAGCGGACTGCTTGCAAATTCCAGCTTCACGGCGGTTTTATTTATATCTTGATCTTCAAGAGTAGGGACTCGCTTTACGATATCGCTAAGCGAGCCGCCTGAGCTTTGAAGCAGAGGGACATTTAGTATGGATACGACATTTTTAACAAGCTCGTTTTGCTCAAATTCGCTTGATAAATTTCTAATCTTTTCAAGCGTAACATCATCTAAAAGCTCGTTTTTTGGAGTGTATGCGACAACTAAGTAGTTAGGGCTTGCATATCTTTTAGCAACATCCCTAAACAAAGCCAAGTCTTTATCGTTTTCAAGCAAAAGCGTCTCAGTGGAGGCATCAACTGCAAGTTTTGTGGAAAAATATCCAAAAACAAGCGTTAAAAGCAAGACTGAGACAATAACTCGCTTAGGATAAAAAACGATAAATTTAAAGATGGATTTCATTAAATTTACTTGCTATCCTCGGGCAAATTTACGCTTTCTAGCCTTTTTAGCAAATCATCAAAGCTGCCGTTTTCAAGCAAGCTTCCAAACTGACTTCGATAAGTCTGAACTATACTAACGCCTAAAATATCAAGGTCGTATATAAGCCAACCGCGCTCTTTAGCGTCATAAAATTTATAGACAAAAGGATAGCTTTTGCCTTCGCTTACAACCTCGCCGTTTAGCCAGTATCTTTTATCGTTTGGTTTTGTGTGCTCTTTTAAATTTATCTCTTGGTCGTTATAGCTTAAAAGCTTATCCACATACGAGCTTTTAAGTCTTGTTTCAAACGCCTTGTCAAACTGCTGCTTTTGAGTATCGCTTAAGGCGTCGTATCGCTTTGAAAGGCTTATTTTAGCCATTTGTTTATAGTCAAAAAACGGATCAAATATGGCAAAAATTTTATCGGCTTTTTGATCGTTATTTAAGCCCTTATCCTTTAAAACCGAAATAGCGTTTTTTGTCGCCGCCTCAACGCTTGGCTTTATCTCACTCTCGGTTATAGCATAAAGTGAAACACTTAAAAACAAAGCGCAAATAATCTTAAAAAATTTCATCTTATTCCTTTATCAAATAATTACGACGCTGTTCGTATGCATCGCGTAAAAACGGATATAAATCAACCGCGTCTTTTTTTAAATTTTCATAAGCATCAGGATCAAGCGACCACGAGTTGCCTCTTCTGTAAATTTGAATACCGCTCGCCCTTGAACTAGGATTTATATAGCTTATAGGATCGGCGAAATAATCTCCGGCTAAGCCCACTATATCGCGTAAATTTGAAGGTCCCAAAATCGGCAAAACCACGTGAAAACCGCTTCCGACACCCCAATATCCAAGAGTTTGCCCAAAATCCTCATCGTGTCTTTGCAAATCATAGTATTTAGCCCCGTCGGTTAGTCCGCCAAAGCCTATTATCGTATTTGCGACAAACCTAAGCGTCTCTTCGCCCGCTTCTTTAAATTTAAATTGAAGCAAGTTATTTACAAACCTAAGAGGAAATAAAAGATTATCAAAGAAATTTCCGGCAGCCTCTCTTGCGGGCTGTGGAACTACGTAGTTGTAACCTCTTATAGCGGGATTAAAAATATTTACGTACAAAAAGTCATTTACATTCGTCATTACTCTATTGTATCCCGAAAGCGGATCAAACACCTCGGTCTTATCTTTGAATTCATCGTCGAATTCATCAATTTCATTTGCAAAAACCAAAACAAAACCAAGCATTAAAGATATAAAAATTTTCATAGCTTCCTTTCAAACTGCTAATATTAGCAAAATAATTATAACAAAATCAAAAATATTAAATTTTAAAGCTATACGAATTTATAAAATCTTTTTTAGATCGGAGTATTTGAGTTTTGTTTTAAGTTGCTTTTTATATATACTATTTTATACTTAAAAGCTTTTTTATATATAAACCGATTAAAGCTAGCATTACAATTAAATATACAAATATAATATAAGGGATAAGAAATGAAAGCAGATATAAGTTTAGAGTTATTTTTAGATAGCGGAGTGCCTGTTTTAACCAAGCATATAAATTTGCTAAAAGCGATTGACGAGACAAAAAGCATAACTAAAGCAGCCGAATTCGTAGGCATTTCATACAAAAACGCCTGGGATAGCCTAGATGCGCTAAACAACCGCTCGGATAAGCCTCTAATAGCCCGCATGCAAGGAAATAAAAAAAACAGCGGAAGCGAGCTAACCGAATATGGCAGAAAGATGATCAGCCTATATGAAGCTATGCTTGAGTCGCAAAAAATATTTTTAGAAAAAGTATGTGCAAACATAGATATCTCTACTGCCGAAATAGCAAATTTACAACGTATGAGTATGAGTTTAAGCGCTAGAAACCAACTATCGTGCGAAATAATTGAAATAAAAACAGGAGCGGTAAGCTCTGAAGTAGTAGCAAAACTCTCAAATGATGAAATTTTAAGAGCGGTCATAACCGTAGAATCCGAAAAAAGCCTAAATTTGCAAGTCGGCAAAAAAGTAGTATTTATATTTAAAGCCCCAAGCGTTATGCTTGCCAAGGACGAAAATCTAAACATAAGTGCGGCAAATCAACTAAAAGGCAAGGTGATAGAGGCTAAAATCGGCTCGGTAAGTGCTGAAATAGTCCTTGAGATAAACGATCATCAAACCATCACCGCAATCATAACAAAAGATAGCGCAATGGAGATGAAAATAGGCGTTGGCGACGAACTAACAGCCTTAATTAAATCAAGTCAAATCATAATAGGAGTATAAAAATGAAAAAAACTTTCTTTTCGTTAGTTTTAGCGGCAATCGCGACTTTTAATCTAAACGCTGGCGAGATAAACGTCTTTGCCGCAGCAAACGTAACTTATGCGTTTGATGAGCTAAAGGCTGAATTTGCCAAGACAAATCCGGACACAAAAGTAACCGTAACGCTTGGCGGAAGCGGCGCTTTGACAACTCAGATCAAAAACGGCGCACCTGCTGATGTGTTTATGGCGGCAAATATGAAATTTGTTGAAAATCTCGATGAAGCCGGCTTTTCTGCGACTCGTCCGATAGTTTACGCTCAAGGCGCACTTGCACTATTTAGTATCCGCGACATAGATTTTACAAAAGGCATCAAAGCGGTTGAGGGATTAAAAGCCGTTGCTATCGCACTTCCCGAGTCAGCTCCTTACGGCAAGGCAAGTATTGAAGCGCTTAAAAAAGATGGAATTTTTGATAAAGTTGAAAAAAACATCATCTACACAAAATCGATTTCAGAGGCTCTAAGCTCGGCTCTTAGCGCAGCAGATGCCGGATTTATCGCAGCTAGCGCGATGTATGATCCGAAAATGGCCAAGTATAAAGAGGGTAAAAATTTCATCTTAGTTAATCCTGCTCTTTACACTCCGATCGATCAAGGCGTAATCCTTCTAAAACGCGGCGAAAACAACCCTGAAGCTAAGGCGTTTTATGATTTTATCCTAAGCGAAAAAGCAAAAGAGATCTTTAGAAAATTCGGATACAACATATAATGATAAAGGCCCAAGTTTCAAATATAACCGGTAGCGAGGACGTAAATCTCTTTGAATTTACTTCAGGTGAAATGAAATTTTATATGCTTGGGCTTGAAAATTTAGATGAGTTTAAAATAGCCGACAGTGTAAAACTCGCCTTTAAAAGCTCAGATGTCATCATCGCAACGACTCCTTTGAAAAACTGCTCGCTTACAAACGAGATAAAAGCGACAATCTCAAATTTAACCAAAGGAAACATCACAAGCGTTTTGCATTTACAGGCTTTAAATTTCGAATTTGAAAGCATAATAACGACAAAATCTTGCCAGAGGTTAAATCTTAAACAAAATGACGAAATTTACGCTTACGTAAAAGCCACTTCACTTTATATCAGCGATAAAAACCGTGATTGAATTTAGATGCAAAAAGACCTTAAACGGCTCTAGCGGACAGTTTTGCCTTGATGTTGATCTAGATATCAAAAAAGGCGAATTCGTAGCACTTTACGGAAAAAGCGGGAGCGGCAAAACTACACTTTTACGCTTACTTGCAGGCTTTGAAACCCCTGATAGCGGAGTGATAAAAGTTAAGGACAAATTCTTTTTCAATGCGGGCAAATCATTGCCGCCTCAAAAGAGAAATATAGGATTTTTGTTTCAAGATTACGCTCTTTTTGAAAATATGAACGTGCTTAAAAATTTGCTTTTTGCAAACAATGATTTAAAGCTTGCAAACCACTTGCTTGATCTAGTCGAGCTAACATCGCTTAAAAATGCTCAAATTTCAAAGCTCTCAGGCGGTCAAAAGCAGCGTGTGGCGCTAGCTAGAGCGCTTATGCGAAAGCCTGAGATCATGCTGCTTGACGAACCGCTTTCTGCGCTTGATATATCTATGCGCGAGAAGCTGCAAGACTATCTGCTTAAAATTCACCGCGAATTTGATATGACGACCATATTGGTAAGCCACGATATAGCTGAAATTTATAAACTTACTTCAAAAGTATTTGTCCTAAGCGAAGGCGTGATAGAGCGCTGCGGAAGCGCCGGCGAGATATTTTTAAAGCACTCAAATTCCCAAAAGCTTAGCTTTCATGCCAAAATTTTAGAAATTCAAAAGCGCGACTGTATCTATGTAGCGATCACTCTTGTCGGACAGCAGCTTTGCGAAGTAGTCTTAAGCCATCAAGAAGCGGCAAATCTAAAAGCTGGCGACGAGGCTACGCTTAGCGCAAAAGCATTTGCGGCGACTCTTAGAAAAAGCAAAAGCGATGTTTGATATATCAAGTATTGATTTTACGCCGTTTTATCTATCGTTAAAACTTGCTTTTATTACGACGATTATATTGTTTTTTGCAACACTACCGCTTGCCTACTGGCTAAGTAGATCAAATTTCAAAGCCAAACCGATAATCGAATCCATAGTGGCTCTTCCGCTTGTTTTGCCGCCATCGGTGCTTGGATTTTACATGCTTGTATTTCTTTCGCCATACAATTTCTTTGGCAAATTTATGGAAGAAAATTTCGATATACGATTGGTTTTTAACTTCTCAGGGCTTGTCATAGCAAGCTGTATCTACTCGCTTCCGTTTATGTTTCAGCCGTTGCAAGCCGGGTTTTCAAGCCTGCCAAAGAGCCTTTTTGAGGCAAGTTATTCACTGGGCAAAGGCAAATGGACTACGCTTTTTATGGTTGCGTTGCCAAATATCAAGCCTTCACTTCTAACTGCGCTTATCGTTAGCTTTGCTCATACTTTGGGCGAATTTGGCGTGGTGCTGATGATAGGAGGAAGTGTCGGCGATAAGACAAAGGTCGCAAGTATCGCCATTTACGAAGCGGTCGAGCTGATGGATTATCAAAAAGCGCATGTTTACTCCGCACTCATGCTCATAATCAGCTTTGCCGTGCTATTTTTGGTCTATTTCTTTAATGCTAAACAGAAAAAAGCCTAAATTTTAAGCTCAAATTTTACTGATTGCAGCTCTACTCGCGCAGCTTTAACTCAAATTTATGCTATCATAAAATCAAATTTAACAAGGATAAAGTATGAGCGTAAAAGATATAAACGCAAACGAAGTTGATTTTTTAGAACTTATCAAAAATAAAAACTGCGTTTTAATCGTCTATCCCAAAATGGGCGAGAGCGGCAAATTCCTACCCGAAGAGCTAAAGCAGACAAAAGGCTTAATTGGTTGTACAAATCAATGCAAAGCTTATGAAGCTAATTTAAAAGAGATTGAAAAATTTGGATTTGAAGTTATCGCGCTCGGGGCTTTAAACGTAGCAAAAACTAAAGAATTTAAAGAGGCTTTAGGCGTGAATTTCAGCTTTTTCAGCGATGAAAATTTTAATCTTGCGGATAAATTAAATTTAAAAACCTTTAGCACGGGTGACGGAAAGAAATTTTATCACCGTCAAACTCTAATCATAAAAAAAGGCGAAATTTTAAAGCGATTTGATCTTGTAGAAAACCCTGAAGAAGACGCGCTAAATACCCTAAAAACTCTAGCTGAAATTTAAGAGGCGAACATATAAATCGCCTCTTTATTTATCAAGCTATTTTATCCAAGTAACCACATCGCTCATTTCACGGCGATATTTTGGCGGTTGAGGGTTTAGACGATATCCAAACGGTATCATCACGGCGACACGCTGTTTAGTCGTATCAAGATTTAATACTTTATTTAAAGCATCCGCGTCAAATCCTTCTATAGGGCAACTGTCTATACCGAGAGTCGCGGCTGCGGTCATCATATTTGCAGCGGCGATGTAGCACTGCTTGCTTGACCAGTGATATGTAAGTTCGTCGTCATTTTTGAAATTTGCGGTTAGAAAATCTTGATAAAATTTCTCTCTTTGAGCGATTAGCTCAGGTTCCTTATCAACTCGTCTTGCGATGATCTTTTTTATGTATTCGTTTCCAGGTTTTACTTCAGATATCTTTGCCAGTATCACAAGAAGGTGCGAGCAAGAGGTCATCTGAACCTGATTCCAAGATACTTCACGTATCTTTTGCCTTAAATCAGCATTTTGCACCACAAGAAAGTCCCATTGCTCAAGTCCGGTTGAGCTTGGGCTAAGCCTTCCTGCTTCCAAGATAAGACCAAATTCATCATCGCTTATTTTTTTATTTTCATCAAAAATTTTGCAAGCGTGGCGAAAATTCATAGCTTCTAAAAAATCCATACAAACTCCTTTATAAAATTTACAAAATCATATAAAAAAGGTATTGATTTCTAGCTTAATGCTAAAAAGCTAAACATATTGAAATTTAGGTTTAACAATATAAATTTAATCTATCCATTTGACTACATCGCTCATTTCACGGCGATATTTTGGCGGTTGAGGGTTTAGACGATATCCAAATGGCACAATGATAGCAACGCGATGTTTAATCGGATCAATTCCTAAAATTTTACCCACCTCATCACGCTCAAAGCCCTCCATCGGACAACTGTCTATGCCGATACTTGCAGCGGCATTCATCATATTTAGCGCAGCGAACAAGCACTGCTCATGAGACCACTGAAAAATTATCTCGTCGTTGTTTTGAAGCTTTTGATGAAGCCTTGTCTTGTAAAATTCCTCTTTAGCCATACGATCTTGCTCGGAACTAAAAGCAAAACGATCAATCATCTTATTGATATACTCGCTTCCGCTTTTTAATTCGGCAATCTTAGCAAGTACGACAACAAGATGAGAGCAAGTAGTTATCTGAGGCTGACCCCATGATTTTTCTTTTATCTTTTCACGCAAAGCTTTGTTTTGCACTACAAGAAAGTCCCACTGCTCAAGTCCGAGCGAGCTTGGACTAAGTCTGCCCGCCTCAAGGATGAACTCAAAATCAGCTTTTCTGATCTTTTTATTTTCATCAAAAATTTTGCAAGCGTGGCGAAAATTTATGATTTCCAAATAGTCCTTATTATCCAAAGCGTCCATGTAGTCTCCTTATCGTAGATAAATTTACGCGACTAGCAAATTATCTTTTAAAAAGTTTAACCAAGGCAGGCATGATTAAATTTCTATCTATGAAGCTTATCAATGCGTCAGCGATTCTGCCTTGGTTTATAAATTTAAGCTCGTTTGAGACATCAAATCCGGGATCGTTTAAAAGCAGTCTTAATTTAGCCTCTTCAAGCCTTAATCGTTTTTTATTGTTATCTCTTCCTTCAAGCATAGATACTACTACGCTTAACTTTTCTTTTGTCATTTTGTTTTCCACAGCGCAACCCTATAAAAAATAAATGCCGAAATAAAAGCTATACAAGCGGTAGTTAAATATGCCGCAACTTCGTTAAACATCGAAACTAAGAGTATGTTTAGCCCTATGAGGAAAAACACAAATCCTATTATCGCCAAAATATGCGCCACCACAAGTATCAAAAAGCTATCGGCACTCTTAAAAAAAGAGTGCCTGATATCATCTGCTTGGGCTTCTACTAGCTCTACGACAGAGACTAGGAATTCAGATATATTTGCCATTATTTTTTAAGTATCCAACCTATTAAAAACCCAACACCTGCCGCTATCGCAACGCTTTTAATCGGATCTTCTTTGATAGTATCATTTACGGTTTCTATGCCGTCTTTGCCTTTTGCCTTAAGATCGTCGATATATTTTTTGATCTCTTCGGTATCCAAGTGATCTAAAATTTTATCTTTGCCGGCCTCAATCTGCTTAGCTCCGATATCTTTTACAGACTTAACTATATCTTTTAAATCCGTTTTTAGCGAATCGATATCTTTTTTTAAACTCTCTAAATTTAAATCTTGTGCAGCCATTTTATATCCTTTTATTTGAAATCTTTCAGACTTGCCGTGCATGCAAAACAACAAATCCTTAAGTTTCACTTTACAATAGCTTTGATAACACTTATTAAATCAAAACAAAATTTGAACATATTCTAACCGCAATTTAACAAAAAGAAACAAATTGAAAATTTAGGATTTTAAAAGAGGAATTTGAGCGGTTAAAATTCGCCGCTCAAATTTAAATTTTTAATTACATTAAAGGATTGTCAAGCTCGACAACTTCCACTTTGCCATCTTTGTGAGCTAGAGTAAATAAGCTATCTCCTTTTATGGCAAGTCCTGATATATCACCGATCTGAGGCATCTCATAAGCGTCAATAACCTTTGCGCTTGCAAGATCTATCACAAGCAAGGTGTTGTAGTTTTTAGAGTATGCTAAGAATTTACCGTCAGTTATATCGCCTGCCGTTACATAATAATCCTTAATATCACGCTTTTCTTTAAGAGCAAGCGAGGAAGTAATGATGGTTTCGCCGCTTAGCAATCTATCTTTAGTATCAACTTTTATAAGTATCATACCTTTAACACGATCATTTGGCACGGATATCATATACATAAAATTGCTGTTTTGATCCTTGCTTAGAGTTAGAATGTATTGTTTTTTGGCTCTTATAGTAAGAAGTGCCGGACGATCGGTATGCCAAGGCATCTCAAGGCCGCCTGTAGTCTCTCGGAACGTTACCCACTCTTTATAAGGATCAATCTTGTCTTTTGATACTTGTTTCACTGCAAAAATCGTCTTATTAAACCCTGAAGTTACCAACATATCGCCTACGAAAGTTGAAGCGACTGATTTTTTGATATTTCTGCCGTTTGGCTTATCTATGATGGCATGAGCTATCTCTTTGAAATTCGCATCGGTAAAATAAACACTTCCTTCGGTGTTTGAGATACCGAATACATCGTCTTTAGCGTTATAGGCAAGTCCTGACGTAACACCCTTGCCAAAAATTCCTTTTGTAGTAAACGGAAGCGGGAAGCTATTTTTAACAGCTATGGCAGGTTTTATATCTATAAAAGCACCGTCTTTAGCGTTTGCACTAAATTTAATGCTCTTTTCTTTTGGTTCGCCGGCTATAAACGGATCCTCAACTACGTTTGAGCCTGTAAATGAAAACGGCTTTTCAAATCTCTTCCAAACGCCTGCAGTCCAAGTATTATTTAGACTTATTCTCTCAGGGCTTCCCTTACCGCTATATGGAGGGTATCCTGCCGAAATAAGCGCTTGAACCGCGTTTGAAAGCACTACGATAAGGCTAAGCGCAATAACGAAGCTTGAGTATTTAGAAAGCGGTTTTATACGAGTATGCTCTCTTGATATATCTTCGGCCACTACTTTATCTTTTGCAAACAGCATGAAAATTCCCATTACGACAACCACAACCCAATATACTAAAATTCCCCAAGTATAAGTGTGAGCGCCGAAAATATCTCCGCCAAAGCCCATGCCAACGTCTCTATACACGCTAAAGCTTGCATGACGAAGCGTCATAAATATACCGTAAGCCGCCGCAAATAAAATAGCCGCGATATATCTTGCTCTAAGTCCATATCTAAGGATAAGAATTCCAGCTCCTCCTACTACTACCATACCCATTCTCTCCCACCAGCAAAGCGTGCACGGACCTTCACCTATCACATATCCAAGATAAAAATTTGCGATTCCAACAGGTATAGCAAGCACTAAAAGTACTGCCGTCGCCATAAAAAAGTCAAAATTCTTTTCGTTAAAAAATCCCACTTTTCACCTCCTAATAAGCCGCGTAAGGTAGCAACGACGGCCAACTGGCGATAAAAAACATAATAAAGCAAACCGCCGTGCCAAGCACGAACGCACCAAATGCAAGCCCCTCTTTTTCAGGCTTTTTCCAAGCAATAAAAATAGAAAGAGCAAAGAATAAAAATCCCAACAATTCCATATTTATTGTCTCCTTTCTTAATATTTTTAAAATTAATCTGCTGATTTTATTTTAAATTTATTTATATCTTTCTTAAAGAGCTTCTCTTGTAAAAGATATACTTTAATTTCATATTTTAATATCATAATCTTGTATCATTTTATAATAAAATATGTACTAAAAAGAGTATTTTATAATATAAATTTCAGATATCAAGACAGAATTTATAAGCATTAACGGTTTTAAAGTTTATATTTTGATTGTAAATATCAATAGCTATTAAATAATAGTAAAGTATGATATATCTTTTAAATTATTATATTTATTTCATAAATTTTATATTATATTTCATATTAAACTTAAAATATCATATATTAGTTACTACTTGTCCGAGTTAAATTTGCCACAAGACCGACAAATGATAAATTTATTTCACGATGCTTAAAGCGATAAAAAAGATATATGCAAAGCCTAAAGTGGCATTAAACCAATCTGATACGGCAACTGCCGCTTTTTACTACGCCAACTGTTTGGCTCATCTCATATCCTGCTTCTTTTAGTCGCTTAAGAGCTAAATTTGCATGTTTTTCACTAACTGCAAGCAAAAGTCCGCCTGAAGTTTGAGCATCGTAAAGTAGCATATCGGCCTCCTTGCCGCTTACAAATTTACTAGCAAATTCGCGGTTTTTATAACTTCCCACAGGCAAAAGTCCCATCGCCGCAACCTCTTTGGCGCTGGATAAAATCGGTACTTTATCAGAAAGAATTTCAAAGCCTATATCAGCTCTTAACATCTCGCTCAAATGCCCTAAAAATCCAAATCCCGTTACATCGGTCGCCGCATTAACGCAAATTTCGCTCATCGCCTCTACCGCATAAAAATTTAGCTGAGCCATATAGCTAGCAGCCTCTTTGATTTGGTCTAAATTTAGCATATCGGCTTTTATAGCCGTGCTTAAAGCTCCCATTCCAAGCGGCTTTGTGAGGATCAATACATCACCCTCGCAAGCCGTATTATTCGCCCAAAATTTATTCGGTCTAACGCTTCCTGTTACGCTAAGTCCGTAATACATCTCCTTAGTCTCTATCGTATGCCCGCCCACAAGAGCGCCGCCGCACTCACGCACTTTACTTAACCCGCCTTGCAGAATTTCGCTTAAAATTTCAGGCTCAAGGTTGCAACTATCAAAACCAACGATATTTAGTGCGTTTATTACCTTTGCGCCCATTGCAAATATATCGCTTAGCGAATTTGCCGCGGCAATCTGCCCATAAAGATACGGATCATCAACAACAGGAGTTATAAAGTCAAGTGTCTGCACAAGCGCAAGCTCGTCGTTTATCTTAAATACGCTTGCATCCTCGTTGGTATCTATGCGAGTAAGCAAATTCGGATGGACCAGATCAAGCTTGCCGATACTTTTGTTTAGACCCGACGGGTCCAGTTTGGCAGCTCAACCCGCAGCGGATACAAATTTAGTAAGTCTTTTATCGTTATACATCATAGCTTTATCACATCGTATTTATCAAGCAAACTCACGACTTCATACGCGTTTGTCATCTCGCCGATACTTAATTTATCAACCAGTTTATAAGCCTCCAAACAGCTTCCGCAACTTAGAATTTTTACGCCTGCTCTTTCAAGCTCTTTTAGAGGAGTAAAGCTGACGTGTCCGCGGTCAGTCGTCATTTTAACTGCGTTATTTACGCAAATCACCGCATAAGGCTTGGTTTCAAGCTGAAGAAGCGCACCGATAAATTTCGACATCAGCCCAACACCTACAGGCCCGCTACCTACGTACTCTTCGCTGATATAGACAACTTTGCCTGCCTTGCTAGGAGTTTTGCAAAGAAATTCATCAAAATTTTCACTCTTTATCTCAGCCCCGCTTTTAACGGCTCTAATTATCACTTCATCATTATCTTCGGTCATAGTAAATTTGATATTTTGAGAAGTTAAAAAGCGACTGATATTTTCTTTTGGAGCTACGGCATTTACTAAAATTTCTAAAATTTCGCCGTTTTTTAGCTCATTTAGCGCGTTTTTCGTGTTTATAACAGGCTGCGGACACTCTAAATTTCTACAATCTATTTGCATATTTTTCCTTTTTACTGTCTCTTCAAACCGGCTCTAGCCGATAAACCTTGAAGCTTAGAAGTGATTATAACATTTTAAATTTTAAATAGTTAAAAGAGATTTGTGAATTTTATTAGAAATGATTTTAGAAGTGACGGCGCCCGGGTTTATTGAGCGCCTTTTGTGGTTGTTATTTGTTGATAAAGTTTTTCTCAAGCCATTCGATAGCTTTTGCTTCGCTTTCGAATTTTCCGCTCTTTGCAACTTGATTTTGACCCTCATAGAAGCGAATTCTGATACCGTCTTGAACGCTATCAACTTTTACTCTGGTGATCTTATCTTTGTTAAGATAGACTCTGTCGTTTAGTTTGATATACATATTTTCTCCCTTGTATAAATTTGGTTATTATTTCTCTTCTTTTTTTATAAACAGCTCTTTAAAGCGCTTGTTTGCATACTCTTCGATATCGGCTTGAAGCTGCTTATAGGCGTTAATAAGCTCATAAGCTCTTTCATTTAGCGTAGTTCCCGCGTTATCCCCGCCGCCTTGCTTTGTGTTTACAAGATCTTCTTTCATATTTTTTTGTAAAATTTGCAGGTGATTCCAGCATTTTTTATAATTCATTCCTAAAATTTCAGCTGCTTTTGAGATCGAGCCCACTTGAGCTATTACTTCAAGAACTTCGGTTTTGCCTTTGCCAAAGATTAATTCGCCCTCTGCGTTTTCTATCCATGTTTTAGTTTTTACTACCATTTTCTTGCCTTTTTTTTCTTTAAAACAGCCTAGTTTGCAGTACTTGACATCTATTTTATAATCTTTTAAAGTTGAGCGAATTTTCTTTAATCCGACCCCTTGCGCCGCATTTCTTCCATCGGCGCAAAATATTCTTCTTTTATCATCTAAAAACGGCTCAAGCTTGGATAAAACCTCTACGCTTCCGCTATCACAATCAAGTTTTCCAAACTGTCCAAGCTCGCAGTTATCGATCTTAACGCCGATATCCGTAGCTATCTTGCCTACTTCTTCTATAGGCGTGTTTGTCTTGGCTGAAATTTTAAAAGCCGAACCGCAATCAAGTCTGCCGTTTGAATTCAGCAGATCATTTATTAAATTTTCGACCTCTTTACTCATCTTATAATCCTCTCAAGACCGCTATAAACGTTCATATTTTCGCCTCTTGCAAATCCGCAAAGAGTAAGGTTAAATTTACGCGCTATCAGCACTCCAAGGCTAGTCGGAGCCGTTCGCGAAATAAGCGCCGACACTCCGTGCATAACGGCTTTTGCCACCATTTCCGAACTCAATCTTCCGCTAACCATCAAAAACGTCTTGCCAAGATCAACTCCTGCTAAACAGGCCTTGCCTACTGCTTTATCAATAGTGTTATGCTGAGCGATATCCTCTCCGATAAAGAAAGTATTTTCATCCACATAAAGCTTTGCCGTATGCACACAGCCCGTCATCTCATAAAGCTCGCACTGCGTGTAAAACTGCCCCATCTGCTTTAAAATTTCATCTTTTTTAAATTTGACATCGGCTTTTACGACTCTTGCCGCCATCGCCTCCGGATCGATGTTGGCGGTTTGTCCTCTACCGCATCCGCTTATGATGATAGCTTCTTCATCAAAGCGTTCCATACTCTTTTCATTTACTTTTGCGGCTATTTTGACCATAAGTCCGTCATCCTCAAGCCTAACTTCGCTTATATCTTTTGGACTAGCTATTATATTCTCGCTTATAAGATAACCTACGGCAAGTGCTTCTTGATCCACAGGTGTCGCCATCATAGCACCGAAGCGTTTGTCGTTGATCTGAATTTCAAGCTTGATCTCACGAACCAAAATATCATCTTTTAAAATTTGCTCATCACCTTTAAATTTAGTGATTTGCGTAGTATAAATCGGTTGCATCGACTTCCTTTAAATTTTAATAAAACATAGTTATTCTATTAAAATTTACATTTGAATTGTATTAGATTTTAACTTAAATAAAGCATAAAACTTAAACTTATTTTATATCGTAATATTGGGTATCTTGAAGCTATTTGTTATGATTTTTTAGCACATTTCTTAAATTTTAAATTTAAAGGGAATTTGAATCCAAATTCCCCTGTTTATAAATTTTAAATTTGACCTTTACTTTGAAGCTCTTTATACCAATAGCTATGAAGTATAGCCACCTCTTCTTCCTCTTTATAGCCCGTAACCATAGACCAAATCGCTCCGTGAATAGCGATTGCAGCCATATAGATATGCACAAAGAAGAAAGTAGCGCAAACTATACCAAGTATGTTGTGGATGATAGCTGAAAGTCTAAGAACCTCTATCTGACTCATTCCAAGCCAGCCTGCAACGTTTGGAGTTGAGAAGTCTAGGAAATACATCGCTGCTCCCGTTGCTATCATGACAAGACCGCCGGGAATCGCTATCCAATACCACGCCTTTTGACCGGCGTTAAATTTACCCGCAGGCACAGGTCGCTTAACCTTTGAAAGATAGCCACCCACTATCATCATCCATTTGATGTCATAGATCGCAGGAAGCATTCTTTTTGTCCAGTAAATCATCATCGGAGGCACGGAAACCGCAAAGATAATAGTTGCTATACCGTGCAAATTCTTACAGACTCTAACAAAAGTTCCGCCACCAAACAGATCGCCCCACATCATGATTATGCCAGTTGGAACGAGCACTATCCAAGATACCGCCGCAAGAGCGTGAGATACGCGCTCAATCACTCCAAAAGCGTAAATTTTCTTTCCGTCATGGCTAAAATGCTTTGGACCTATGATCAAAAAGTGAAGAACAAAGGCAAACACAACGGCAGCAAGTATAGCAACAACGCCAAACGCGAAGTAGTCATTTCCTTGGATAAAAGTAAAAAGCGGACCAAATCCATCTTCGTAAGGCTTGATGTTTTCGACTCTGCCGGCAGCCCATATGTTGCTATCATATTGATTGGTGCTGGTTGCAGAACTAGCCATCAAAGCTCCAAAAGCCATAGAAAGAAAAACAAAAATTCTTGTCATACTCTATCCTTTGTGTAGTAAGCGATCTTCCAAGAAGGCGATTCTTTGATATTTTTTACACCGTATCCTCTTGCGCTTACTCTATCTTGATAAATTTGCTCAATTATATCAGATTCTCCCACAAGCAAAGCTTTAGTAGAACACATAGCCGCACAAACAGGAACTTTACCCTCAGAAATTCTGTTTTGTCCATACTCTTCGCGCTCATGTTCGCTATTTGTAGGCTCAGGACCTCCGGCGCACATCGTACACTTATCCATAGAACCCTTAACGCCAAATACGCCGCTTTTTGGAAACTGAGGAGCACCAAAAGGACAAGCATACAAGCAGTATCCGCAGCCTATGCAAATTTCTTTATCATGAAGAACGATTCCGTCATTTCTTATATAAAAACAATCAACAGGGCAAACCAAAGAGCACGGAGCGTCTTCGCAGTGCATACAAGCAATAGAAGTCGAAACCTCTTTGCCAACTACGCCCTCGTTTAAGGTTATAACACGGCGGCGGCGAACTCCCATAGGAAGCTCATGCGCTTCGTCGCACGCTACCGAACAACCGTTACAATCGATACATCTATCATCATCGCAATAAAATTTAAGTCTTGTTATCGCACTCATCTTACGCCTTTTCTATGCGGCATAGACCGCCTTTTGTTTCCGGAATTTGAGTAACTATGTCATATCCGTAGTTTGTTACCGTATTTGCGCTTTCGCCCCATGCATACGGCTTTGTTCCATCAGGGAAATTTCCGGTCATATCGACACCTTGCATAACGCCCGTGAAGTGAAACGGTAAAAATACCATATCCGCTGCAACGGAATGCACTATTCTTGTCTTAACTTTGATCTTGGTTCCCTCAGGAGAGTGGATCCAGATCATGTCGCCGTTTTTAAGCTTATATTTGCTAGCTAAATCAGGATGCACATCGGCAAACATTTCAGGCGTTAAGCGCGCTAGATACATACTAGCCCTATTTTCCATTCCCGCACCGTTTAGATTTACAAGTCTGCCCGTAACCAAATTTAACGGGAATTCTTTAGCGAAATCCTTGCTTTGTTGCAAGCTTTCATACTGCGTAAATACACGGTAGTGGTTTGGCTTATCTTTAAAGCTTGGATACTTCTTAGCAAGATCCGTTCTTGGAGAGTGAATCGGCTCTCTGTGGATAGGAATTTGATCCGCAAATGTCCATACTATAGCCCTTGCTCTTGCGTTTCCGTAAGGAGCGATGCCTTTTTCCATACATTTTTCGGCTATTATATTGCTATCATCAGTAGCCCAAGTAGCTCCCATCTTGGCTTTTTCTTCTTCGGTTAAAGTAATACCCAAAACGGATTCTATATTCTCTTTAGTAATCTGAGGATATCCGCCTTTTACTACCGAATCCACAGGCGCAGAACCGTCGGCTGCAAGTTGATTTACGCCGTTATGCTCTAAACCGAAGCGATTTCTAAAGCCCATTCCGCCATCACTTACAGGTTTATTTATAGCATATAAATTTGGACTTCCGCAGTGGCTTGTAGTCCAGCAAGGCCACGGCAAGCCGTAGTATTCGCCCTCTACAGGAGTGCCCTTTTTACCAATAAGTGTTTTTTCATCGAATTTATCCCAGTTTTCTTGATGTTTTTTTAGCCTTTCAGGAGTCCAGCCCGTAAGTCCGATGCTCTTTACTATGCTTGCAATTTCTCTAGTGGCGGCTTCAGGCCACTCAATTTTGCCGCTTTCGTCGCGAATAGTTCTAGTTAGCTCGTCATAAAATCCTATGCGCTTAGCAAGTTCAAATAAAATTTCCTGATCCGGCTTGCTCTCAAACAAAGGCTCAACAGCTTGAGATCTCCATTGACCGCTTCTGTTTGTAGCTACGACCGAACCGCTTGTCTCAAATTGAGTAGCAGAAGGAAGCAAGAATATATTATCTTTTTTGTTTGTTATGATACCCGCTTCATTTACGAAAGGATCGGCTAGTATTAAAAGCTCAAGATTATCAAGCCCCTCTTGAACTTTAGCTTGCTGAGCGGTAGATGTAATACCGTTTCCTATTACAAACAGAGCTTTTAAGCTGGTTCCAGCGTTATCTATCGGATCGTTTCCATTCTTTCCGTCAAGCGGTCCCGCCCACCAGCGAGCAAGAGTAAAGCCCGGCTTAAACATCCACTCAGGTTTTACGAAATTTCCTTGCAACCACTCGTAATCAACCTTCCACATCTTAGCAAAATATTTCCAAGATCCTTCATTCTTAGAATAATATCCAGGCAAGCTGTCAGGAGCGTTTGCCATATCGCTTGCGCCTTGGACGTTATCGTGACCGCGAAGGATGTTACATCCGCCGCCGCTTACGCCCATATTGCCAAGTATTAGTTGAAGTATAGGGGCTATACGAGTGTTTGAGCTTCCTATAGTGTGCTGAGTTAGACCCATAGCCCACACGACGGAACCTGGTTTGTTTTTAACAAAAACTTCCGTTATCTCTTTTAACGTGCTAGCCTTTACTCCTGTTACATCTTCAACAACTTCAGGAGTCCATTTTTTAGCCTCTTCACGGATAAGATCTATACCGTAAGTTCTATCTTCTATAAATTTCTTATCTTCCCAGCCGTTTTCAAAGATTAAATGCATCATTCCATACATAAACGGTATGTCCGTTCCCGGACGAATTTGAGCGAAATAATCAGCCTTTGCCGCAGTTCTTGTATATCTAGGATCTACAACTATTAGCTTAGCTCCGTTGTTTTCCTTAGCTTTTAAAAAATGTCTAAATCCCACAGGGTGATTAACCGCCGGATTTGCGCCTATTATAAATATAGATTTCGCGCTTTGGATATCTCCAAGGTGGTTTGTCATAGCGCCGTAACCCCAAGTATTCGCCACACCGGCGACTGTTGCACTATGTCAAATTCTAGCTTGATGATCTAGGTTGTTCGTTCCAAACATAGCAGCGAATTTGCTTATATAGTAGCTTTGTTCGTTGCTAACTTTGGCAGAGCCTAGAAACATCACTTGCTCCGGGTTTTCCTCTCTATATTTTTTAAGCTGAGCGCCTATTCTGTCAAGGGCTTCTTCGTAGCTTATTCTTTTCCACTTTCCGTTTTCTTTAACCATAGGGTATTTAACGCGACAATGAGAGCGAACCATATCGATCATATCGCTGCCCTTACAGCAGTGTCCGCCTGCACTTACAGGGTGGTCTTGAGCTACTTCTTGACGAACCCAAACGCCGTTTTCAACTTCTGCTATAACTCCGCATCCTACAGAACACGCTGTACAGACGCTTTTTACAATGCGAGAATTAGAAAATGGATTTTTCATCTCCTCGTTGCTTGCCTCTCTAGTTACTCCGCTCGCGGCAAGTCCGCTAACAGAGCCAATAGCCGTAGCAAGCGACGCCATCTTGAGAAACGATCTACGACCGATTCTGTTTGGCGCAAGTGTGCTAGGTGTATTAGCTTGCGACATATATTTTCCTTTTTTAAAATTTCTTAGATTTTATTAGTTTGCTTGTTTATAATAAAATTCCCAAGTTTTGCTTCTTGTATAAAGCACCTCGTTTTTCTTACTCTTTCCGCTTTTTAAATTTGAGCCAGCTGCATATGCCGCCCCTGCGGAAGCTACGGCAACGCTACCTGCAACGCCGAGCTTTTTTAAAAACTCTCGTCTGTTTTTCTCCATCAAATCTCTCCTTGTGATTTTAGTTTTCTAACTCTATTTTTCTCTCGTCTAATCATCTCAGAGCGTGCAAGCCCTG
This sequence comes from Campylobacter sp. RM15925, assembly GCF_012978775.1. Lineage (NCBI taxonomy): Bacteria > Pseudomonadati > Campylobacterota > Epsilonproteobacteria > Campylobacterales > Campylobacteraceae > Campylobacter > Campylobacter sp. RM15925. Next base: position 97,699 of record NZ_LIWP01000004.1, on the reverse strand, counting down.
AGCTTTTTTTACTAAGTTCGCTATCGTTGATAGGTCTTGGCACATCATAGTAGATTCTTTCAAACTCTATGAAATTTCTAAGCAAAATCGCAACGTCTTTATAGATTTCAGAAGCATCATGCATAAATAGCTTATCGCAAAATTCATCTATGCAAGGGTTTATAATATCCTTAAAAAGCTCAGCCGAAATCTCTTCATACTCGCTTTTTCCATCTATCACTCTTTGTATAAATTCACTCATAAGCGTAAATACAAACCCTACGCTATCTTCGTTTTCTTTAAATTTCTTCTCATCTCTTCTAATATCCGTTTTTAGAAGCAGTTTTTTGATCTCAACACAGGCGTTTCCGACCTCATAGCCCTCATCATAATACGAAAATGTATTTCTAAGCGGTCTTGGAGGAGAGTGAAATATATCATCATACTCCTGCACTACGTTTTGCGGATTAGGCTCACTAAAATTTAAGCTAAGCCTCATAGCTGCGGCATTTGACTCCTCGTCCAAACTGGCTGTGCTAATAAGCCCAAGCATCTTGCTTACGCCGTCAAACCTATCCTCTTTAAAGCTAAATGCAAAAAGCCTTGAAAACAGCGAATAGTAAAGCGCTCTAGCAGCAGCTATATCAGAAGCGTTCGCCACAAAAAATCCTTTTAAATCATCTAGTCATCGAGCTCTCACGCTTTTTGACAATGAAACTATACTACCAAAAAGCTTAGCTAATATACTTAAAAAAATATAAATTATAAAAATTAAAGTTGCCTTAAATATGCCTTAACAGCATAGTGTTTAAATTGCGAATTTTAGGTAATCTTTATAAAAATTTAAGGAGATAGGATATAGTGTATTTTGATAACAACCAAAGCAAAATTTAAACTTTGGCAGTTATCAAAAAATGTTGAATTTGAAAAAATTTAAGGACTAATTTCGTCTTTTATACTCTTCGTAACCAAATTCTCTAAGCGTTTTTATCTCGCCGTCTTTTGTCAAAAGGAGCAAATCAGGCAGCTTAATGCCGTTAAAAGTCGTATTTTTTACGATAGTGTAGTGAATTTGATCTTCAAATATCACTCTATCGCCGATCTTAAGCTCTTCATCAAATTTATATTCGGCATTGCCGGCATCGATTCCGACGATATCGCCTGCAAGACAGGTATTGCCACCGAAACGATAGCTAAATTTGCCGTTTTTACTCTCGTTTCTAACGGCTGGTCGATAAGGCATTAGTATAGTATCTGGCATATGCGCTTCTGCGGAAGTATCTAAAATAGCGATATTCTTTTCGTTTTCTACGATATCAAGCACGCTTGAGATCAAAAATCCCGTCTGCCAGCCGACCGCTTCTCCGGGCTCAAGATAGACCTCAACGCCGTATTTTGCACGGAAATTTTTAATCAAATTTATAAGAAGCTCGATATTATAATCTTTTCTGGTTATGTGATGACCTCCGCCGAAATTTATCCATTTCATCTTAGGTATAAACTCACCGAATTTCTCCTCAAACGCCATAAGTACAGTCTCTAAACTCTCGGCACTCTCCTCGCAAAGCGCGTGAAAATGAAGTCCCGTGATACCATCAAGCAGATCCGCTCTAAAATTCTTAGCCGTTATGCCTAAACGGCTAAATCTACCACATGGATTATACATATCAGTAGGTGCAACCGAACTTTCAGGATTTACTCTAAGTCCGCATTCAACTCCGCTTTTTAAGGCTTTATCTTTAAATTTTTTCCACTGATTAAAGCTATTAAAAACCACATGCTTTGAGATAGCCAAAATTTCATCAAATTCCTCATCTTTAAAGGCCGGGCTGTATGTGTGAATTTCGCCTTTTACAAAATCATTTGCAAATTTCGCCTCATGAAGTCCGCTGCAAGTGGCTCCGTCAAGATACTCGCTTACGATATCCATCACGCCGCTTAATGCAAAGCCTTTAAGGGCTACTAAAATTTTAGCTCCGCTTTCATCTTTAACACGCTTTAAAAGCTCTAAATTTTTACGCAACAAAGCCTCTTCGCAAACATAAGCCGGAGTTTTTATAGTATTTAAAATTTCATTCATTTTTATCTCTGGTTTTATAAATTTTTGATTATAAGTATATCCAAATTTAATAATTTTAAGTAAAATGGCGAAAATTTTAAAAAGGATATTTATGGTAGAGGTTGAATTCTTAGGACCTATAAAATTTGAAAACATAAAGCTTGAAGCCTCAAATTTGGGCGAGCTAAAGGACGCTTTAAAAGGCTATCATGAGCTTGAGCTTAGCGAGTGGCTTAAAATTTGCGCAGTAGCCGTAAATGACGAGATAATTAGCGAGCTTAACACTCCTCTTAAAGACGGAGATAGAATTTCTATCTTACCACCTGTTTGCGGAGGCTGATATGCAAATTTATGAAGGAAGTTTGGACGTAAATCAAATCACAAATTCTTGGTACGATGAGTTTAAGGATAAAAACTGCGGAGCTTTGATAACTTTTGTGGGTATCGTGCGTGAAGAAGGCGGTATAAGCGCGCTTAGCTTTGATATATATGAGCCGATTTTAGCTAGATGGCTAAAAAGCTGGGAAGAAAAAGCCGCAAAAGAAAACGCTTATGTCCTCTTTGCACACTCAAAGGGCGATGTAGCAGTTCATACAAGCTCGTATGTAGCAGGAGTCGTAAGCCCTCAAAGAAAAGTAGCGCTAAGGCTAATCAACGAATTTGTCGAGGACTTTAAAGCAAACGCTCCCATCTGGAAATACGACGTGATAAACGGCGAGAGAATTTACGCTAAAGAGCGAAGCCAAGCTATAAAAGGCGCAGGGCTTTTGGCTTAATACAAATTTAAAAGCTAAGCTCTTTGGCTTAGCTTATTCAAAAAACTACACTCAAATTTTACTTTCAATAAATTTTAGATTATTCAAAATGGTATAATTAACAAAAAATAAGGAGCTAGAAGATGAAGAAGATAGTTTTACTTAGCTTAACGGCAATCGGTTTGGCTTTTGGAGCAGAAGCGGAGCAAGATTTTTGCAATAGAATAAAAAATACCCTGAACTGGGAGTAAGTGAAGCTAAATGCACATTTGAAAATGGCAAGTATGTTTTATACTGGGGAACAGATTATAAGGGCGGATATAGAAATAAAAGAGCTTTTAACACTATCGAAGAGAGAAACAATGAATTAGTTGCAAGCGAATTATTAGAAAAAACAAAAGGCTATGATATGCCAGGCGGAAAAGGTAGCTTTGATAGAATAGTCGCTATGGAGAGCTACACAATCGAAAAAGACGGTATGACCGCAGAAGAGCATAAGCTATCAAAGGCAAAAGAAACCTACAAAGAGGCAGTAAAGGAAGAGGCAGAGGCTAGGGCAGAATACGAGATCAGCCCTACCGATGAAAACAAAGTTAAGCTGGACGAAGCAAAAGTAAAGCTGGATAGTGCTAAAGGACAGCTGGAGCAGGCTAAAGAAAAAGCTAAGAAGAAGTAAATCTAAAATTCATCAAGTATAAATTTGGCAAAGTCTTTAAAGACACAATGTTACGACTGTGTTTTTAACTTAATCTTAGACGGCTTGAGCGTACTTTGGATAATTTTAGCAGAGTGCGATATGAGAGTATTAAAATACATGATTAAGCACCCGGCTAAAATGATTTAAAGTCCTTTTGGTATGACAATTTACCTTTTAAAAAGCCCGACATAAACGGCAAAAACAAACCCCGCTATCACGGCATAAGGCGCATTTGAGGTTATTCCGCTTGGAGAGCTTGCAAGCATAAAGTTATGAGCAAAAGCCGCCCCGGTCATCATCCCGATAACAAATATAACCGAGTTTAAATTTCCCGTTCCCATCTGCACTAAATGCTTGCCCGGACACCCTTCGCTAAGGCTAAAGCAAAGCCCCGCAAGCGCCATTCCTAAAAAATTCCATATATAATTATTGTGCGCGATAGGCTGATCTTCAAAGCCGAATTTATACTGCCCAAGGGCTAAATTTGCAACGCTTGCAAAAAATATAATACTAAGTAGCCCCGCAAACATAGAAAAATCGCCCTTATAGATGTGTCCTATCGCTCCTACGCTACAAAATTTGCTCTTATGCATCAAAATTCCTATCAAAACTCCTGCGCCAAGCGATATCCAAACGGCTGCGTGCATTGAGCCGGGACCCTTTACAGAGGCAAAAAGCGCACCACTTTCACCGGCTTTAAAGCCAAATATCAACGCCGCAAATAAAGCCACGGCAATAACCACAGGCAAAATTCCAAACGCCTTGCTAGCAACTGCTCCGCCATCAAGCTTGTAGCCCAATTTCTTAAACATCACTCCAAAGCTAACTCCTGCTATAAGTCCGCCAAAGCCTGCCAGTGCGCTTAAATCTCCTCCGCCAAGACGCAAAAACGCCCTCCATGGGCAACCAAGAAATACAAGACATCCGATCATCGCAAATACGCCCAAGAAAAAGCGCAAAAACGGCGAGGATCCCGTAGTTGGAGCAAATTCTTTCGTCCAAAGAACGCTTGCTATAAACCCACCTATGACAAGCCCCATGATCTCGGGACGCATATACTGCACGACGCTTGCTCTGTGAAACCCAAGCGATCCCGTTATATCGCGCAAGAAGCAAGCTGCACATACGCCCATGTTGCCCGGATTGCCAAAAAATACAAGAAGAGCTGCCACTACGCCAAGCGCTCCGCCGGCTACGATTTGCCATTTTAAAGTGTTCATGAAATTTCCTTAAGGATAGGTAAAATCAGCCTGATTTCTTAAACTTTATTTTAGCTTGTGAAAAATAAAAAGGTGATAAATTCCATAGCCATTTAAGGCTAAGATGATAAAATATGCAAAATTTGCGCTTTGCGTAAATCAACTCGTTATTTAAGATAAAAACGAGGTTCTAAGACTATTAATGCAACCGCCGGAAGGAAAAAAATGAAAGAATTTATGAGCTATGAAGCAAGCTTGGACATACTGCGCTCCACGATCACGCCTTGGGATAAGATTCAAAAGGTAGCCATTACCGAAGCGCTTGATCGCAATATCGCCACAGATGTAGTTGCAGCCGATAACTACCCGCCAAAACCGACTTCGGCTATGGACGGATATGCGTTTGCCTGGAGTGAAAATTTAAATGAGCTTGAGCTTATCACCGATCTTCCGGCAGGAACCGATAAGGGCATAAACGTAAGCGGCGCAAAATGCGTAAAAACCTTCACGGGCTCGCTTATGAGCGAAGGAACCGATACTCTTATACCCGTTGAAAACGTAGAAGTAGCAGGCTCTAAAATAATTATAAAAAAGCCCGTAAACAAGGGCTTTGCCGTGCGAGAAGTGGGCGAAAGCTATAAAAAAGGCGAAATTTTAATCAAAAAAGGCACCAAAATCGGCTACGCAGAAATTGCATTAATGGCCGAACTTGGGATGTTTCATATAAGCGTATTTGTGCGTCCTAGAGTTGCGATACTGGCAACAGGAAGCGAGATAAGAGATCTTGGCGAGCCGCTTTTAAACCCTGCTCAAATTCACAGCTCAAACCATATAGCAATCGCCCAAATGGTGCGCAAAATGGGTGCCGAGCCGATCATCTGCGAAATCGCAAAAGATAATGCAAACACCGTAAAAACAGCCATCATCAATGCCTTAAAAAGTGCGGACGTGCTGGTAACCACGGGCGGAGTCAGCATGGGGGATTACGACTTCGTAAAAGGCGCGCTGAATGAAAATTTTAAACTAATAATAGATGGAGCGGCGATTAAACCGGGCAGACATATAAAAGTAGCAAAAAGCGAAGATAAATACATATTTGCGCTTCCAGGATTTCCGTATTCGGCGATGGTTATGTGCGTGCTTTACGTGCGAATTTTGATAAATTCGTGGTTAAATCTGCCCGAGCCAAAGATAACTGCGATAATGGATGAGGATTATAAAAAACGCTCTCCGTTTTTGGAATTTACGGCTGCAAATTTAGTAAATCGCGACGGCAAAATTTACCTAAATTTAGAGGGCAAGAAGCTTGGAAGCTCCGCGATCGTAAATAACCTGCTAAATGACGCCGCGCTTTTAATCATCCCAAAAGAGACCGAATTTATCGCTCGTGGCGAAGTAGTCGAAGTTCTAAAGATGGTTTAATAAAATTTTGCGCGAGGTTAAATTTGGCTCTTGCGCAAATTTGTTTGAAATTAATTTTTGGATTTCAAAAGACTCTATGGAAGTCTTAAATTTAAATGATTGGCTAAAATTTTTGCGCTTGTAAAAGCAAAATGCAAGTTATATCCGCCAAGCATGCCCGTAACGTCTAAAACCTCGCCGATGAAGTATAGGTTTTTAACGCTTTTACACTCAAAATTTTCATCTATTTCATCTGTGCTAACGCCGCCTTTAGTAACTTCTGCTCGTTCAAATCCAAAGGTTCCCGCAGGTGCAAACGGATAATCAAACAACTTTAAAATTTTAGCCTTTTGTTCTTCGTTATATTCGCCAAAAATCATATCTTCTAGCCCGTTTGCCTTTAAAAATTCAAGCGTAAATCGCCTTGGAAGCGGCAAAATCGTAGAAAGTTGCTTTTTTGTACGGCTTAAACATCTCGTATCAAAATTCGGTAAAAAATTTATCCTAACAGCGCCTTTGCTCCAAAACAAAGATGCGCTTAATACGGCAGGTCCGCTAATGCCTTTGTGAGTAAATAAAACATCTGCGCTAAATTTTCGCTCGCTTAAAGCCGTTTTTTTATCTGAATTTGGCTTATCTTGGTCTTTAAATTTTAAACCTAATATATTTTTTGTATTTAAAGAAATTTCGGCATTTAGGCTAACACCGCTTAAATTTTTAAACCAAAATTCATCCTTTTGAACTGTAAAGCCAACTAAAGCCGGAGCGGTTTTGGTTACTTGCAAGCCGAAATTTTGAGCGACAAGATAGCCTATATCGCTTGCGCCAAGAGCTTTATAACTAAGTCCGCCGCTTGCTACTACAAGATTTTTGGCTCTAAATTTCTGCCCGTTGTGGGTTAAAATTTCAAAAATTTCATTTTGAGAATTTGATAAGTCGCCACAAACGCCGGCTTCGCAATTTTTGGAATTTGAAATCTTACTAGCACTCTTTACATCGCAGTTATAAAATATCTTCGCTTTGTTTTGCTCGGACGATCTTAAAAGCACTCCCAAAACGTCTCTGGCGGAGCTTGTGCAAAAAAATTGATTTTGCTTTATCTCCTTAAACTGAAGCTCTGCGAAGAATTCAAGCACATCGCAAAAACTCAAATTTAAAAGCGCTTTAGCGATAAATTCTTCATCGCCAAGATAGTTTTGTGAGCTTATGTAGCGGTTTGTGATGTTGCATTTGCCGCCACCGCTTGCTAGAATTTTTTTGCCTGCGCAGGAGTTTTTTTCTAAGATCGCAACCTCTAGTCCGTGCAAATTTGAGGCTAAAAACAGTCCGCTAGCGCCTGCTCCGATAATTAAAACATCGTAAATTTTATTCAAATTAAAACCAAAATTTAGTTTTTGATCCTATCAAACAAAGCGGCTTCATCTATCATTTTAGAGTTGTATTTGATAACGTAGTTGTTTGCGGTTTTGTAGCATTCAACAACCTCGTCGAAATTTGAAATAGCCTCTAAATTTACATTATCCTCAAGCCCAAAATAGATATTTTTAAAAATAACGGGATTGTCAAGCCACCTTAAAAGCACAAGCCAGATCACGCAAAGCACGATAAAAACGATGCAAAGCACGTTTAAATCATAATATTTCAGCAAAGCTCCCGCCCCTATGCCGCCTATGAAAGTTCCCATGAAGCCGGATGAGTTAAACACGCCAAGAGCGGCTCCCTTTTCGCTTACTTTGGCAAATTTTGAAGCGATTGACTGCATGATAGGCTCGTGAAGGTTAAACCCTACGAAAAACAGCACGACACCGATACAAAACACAAGCTCGCTCTTTGCCAATGCAAAAAAGAGATAAGAGGCTATAAAAAATACAACTCCTACTACCAAAAGATGCTTGCCAAGACCTCTTTTTTCGCCTATTGCTCCGCCAAACCCCATCGCGATGAAGCCAAACACGGTAGAAACTGCGTAAATTTTCCAAAGCTCGTCTTTAGAACCTCCAAAATCATGAACCAAGACGACCGGAATAATGAAAAAAGCCACAGACATAAGCATTTTTTGCATGAAATTTGTTAGATTCATCAAAAATAAATTTCTATTTGATATGAGCTTAAAAAACGGCGTTTTCTCTTCATAATGCTGAATTTTAGGGTCTTTTGGCACAGCAGTATATAAAAGCACTATACAAAACGCAGTAAGCGCAGCACTTAGATAAAAGAGGCTTGAAAGTCCGAATTTCGCACTCATGCTAGGAGCGATAAGCATCGAAAGAGCGAAACTTACGCCGATAAATACGCCCATTATCGCCATCGCCTTGCCTCTAACTTCTTCTTTTGTATTATCGCTTATCATCGCGGTAGCAACGCCTCCGATAGCGCCCACGCCCTGTATAAAACGCCCCAAAATCATCGTGTAGATATCGGTTGCCTGCGCACAGATCAAGGCTCCGATGATAAAGATCACAAGCCCTAGACAAAGAGTGATCTTGCGCCCGAATTTGTCCGAAAAATAGCCAAAAGGTATCTGAAAAATCACCTGAGTTAGCGCATAAACGCCTATTAAAACTCCTACAAAAAATTCGCTTGAGTGCTCAAGCTCCAAAGCATAAACGCTGATAACAGGCAGTATAATAAATATCCCAAAAAATCTGCTTCCGATGATAAAAGACAGAGGCAAAACGCTTTTTAACATAAAATTTCCTTGATATAAAAGAGTGATTTTACCCTAGATAGGCTTAAATTTTTTATCAAAATTAGCTAAAATATGAAAAATTTTGCCGATTGCAGTAGCCTACTTGCAGGATGGCAAAATTTAAATTAAGCCTTGAAATTTCGCATAAATTTGAGCGATTTACCGTACTCGCACGGCCAATAAAAGGCTAAATTTATAATACGCCAAAAGATAAGTCGCAAAAAGGATAAAAAAGTGAAAATAGTTCTAGCCACGTCCAACAAAGGTAAGGTTAAAGAGATAAAAGATTTCTTAAAAGAGTATGAAATTTACTCGCTTAACGAGATTTGCGAGCCTTTTGATATAGCTGAAGACGGGACGAGCTTTAAAGAAAATGCGCTTATCAAGGCAAGAGCCGTTTATAATAAAATTTGCGAGCTAAATTTGCAGGATAAATTTATAGCCCTAAGCGATGATAGCGGCATTAGCGTAGATGCGCTCGGCGGCAAGCCTGGAATTTACTCGGCCAGATTTAGCGAGCTTGCAACGGACGAGGCAAACAGAGCCAAACTGATATCCGAACTAAAAGCGCTAAATTTACCCAACTCGCGCGCTTACTACACGGCTTGTATCGCGATAGCTAGCAAATTTGGAGAATTCAGCGCGCATGGATTTATGCACGGAACTGCGCTTACCGAAGAAAGGGGCGAAAACGGCTTTGGCTATGATGCGCTATTTATACCAAACGGCTTTGATAAAACTCTTGGCGAGCTTGATGATGAGATAAAGCTTGAAATTTCTCACCGATCAAAAGGGCTTGAGTTAATTAAATTTGTGCTAAGGAGCATTGAGAGGAAATTTATATGATACATCTTTGCGCTTTGTACAAGGCACTTTTGCAGATTAAAAAGTCAAACGAGCAGGGGGTGCTTTGAACTCTTGATTAAATTTTAAATTGAGGCAAATTTATGGCGATACTATTTTGCCTGTGATTTTTACTAAGCTTTAAACTTATCTTACATTACATAATTTTTTGATAAAATCAAAATAAATTTCAAAACTAAGGAAAAACATGGCACATATTTTAATTATCGGAGCCGGCGGAGTAAGCCAAGTAGCGACCGTAAAATGCGCGATGAATAGCGATGTTTTCACGACTATCACGCTTGCAAGCCGCACAAAGAGCAAATGCGACGCTATAGCAAAATTTATCAAAGAGCGCCTTGGGGTTACGATAAATACGGCTCAAATCGACGCTGATGATACCGATGCGGTTGTAGAGCTCATTAAACAAACCAAAGCCGATCTGCTACTAAACGTGGCGCTTCCGTATCAGGATTTGACACTCATGGACGCTTGCGTAAAAGCTAAAATTCCTTATATAGACACCGCAAACTACGAGCATCCCGATACTGCGAAATTTGAATACAAGCTTCAATGGGCAAAAGACGGCGACTTTAAAAACGCAGGCACAATGGCGCTTCTTGGAAGCGGATTTGATCCGGGTGTGACAAACGTATTTTGCGCCTATGCACAACAAAATTTGTTCGATGAAATCCACGAGATAGATATCCTAGACTGCAACGCCGGAGATCACGGATATCCTTTTGCGACGAATTTCAACCCGGAGATAAACCTGCGCGAAGTTAGCTCAAAGGGCAGGTATTGGGAAAAAGACGAAAGCGGCGAAGGCAAATGGATAGAAACCGAGCCTATGGAGATAATGTTTAAGTGGGACTACCCGAAAATCGGCGTAAAAGACAGCTACCTGTTATATCACGAAGAGCTTGAGAGCCTAGTTAAAAACATCAAAGGACTTAAGAGAATTCGCTTCTTTATGACTTTTGGACAAAGCTATCTAACTCACATGAAATGCCTTGAAAATGTCGGCATGCTGCGCATAGACGAGGTTGAGCATAACGGAATGAAGATAGTGCCTATCCAGTTTCTAAAAACCCTACTTCCGGATCCCGCCAGCCTCGGTGCAAGAACGAAAGGCAAGACAAACATCGGCTGCGTCATAAGAGGCATAAAAGACGGCAAAGAGCGCCAAGTCTATATCTATAACGTATGCGATCATGAAGAGTGCTATAAAGAGACGGGCGCGCAAGCTGTTAGCTACACGACGGGCGTTCCTGCCATGATAGGTTCTATGATGGTTGCTAAAGGAATTTGGAATGGTAAAGGTGTATTTAACATGGAAGAATTTGACGCCAAGCCTTTCATGGACGAGCTTATGAAGCAAGGATTGCCGTGGGAGATAATAGAAATGAAACCCGGCGAGAGATATGAGGTTGAGAGGAAAATTTAATACACATAAAACTCAATAATATTCTAAATTAGTATATTCTGTATAGTAACTTATATGGAATATACTCCCTTATCAAACAATACAAAAACTAAATTAAAAAGGAAGTATGTTGTTTATAGATAAAATCAAAAATAAATTTATAAATTCAAACAAAGAAACGATACTCTATGCTATAAGTTTTATAATGCTACTTATTCTAGCTTTATTAAACTTCAATTTTGAACTCAAGCACAATGTGTATATTAAAACACTATGTTTTTTAAGTATTTTGCTCTGTATTTATGCTTGCTTAAGTCATTATTTTAAGTTCGTAAAAAAAATATGGAAACATTGGATAGGTAAAATAATATTAACTATCTCAAATTTAATTATCTATTTTCTAGCAAAATTTATAGCAATGTATGCTATTTCTATCACTACAGGACTACCTCCTCAGGACTTTGAATTTAGTGTGGAGGCTTTAACTGCGTTATTATATATACCTTCAGCTATTATTACATTTTATGTTTTTATCTCATTCTTTCTTATTTTAAGCTGGATATCCCTAGTTGCAAGAATGTTTTTGGATATGATATTTGACGGTGTAACAAAAATTGTAAATTTCAATAAACCGCAAATATTAAATTTGAATTTATTCGGAAGAGTTACAGGCATCATGTTCGTAAATATTTTATCTTGTATTATGATATCCATGGCATTAACTTCAGCGGACAAAACAGTTCCATATATTTCAAAACTTATTTTTTATCTTGATTACTATCAATTAAGTAACCACCCTGATATTCCGCAAGATAAATATGTTCATATTCACAATAATAATATAATTTCAATAGCAAAACCTTCTGATGCGCAGGTTACCTTTACCATATACAAATTAGAAAACTAATTAACAAAACTACATTTGCAGCTTATCTTGCCTAAATTTATCGCTTTCTTGGGGATTATTTATCAGCATTAATTTTTTGCAGCTTCTCTCTTAAAAGATTAAAAATTTCATATTTTGATTTTTCGTATTTATCTAAGATTATTGCGTCGTTTTCACCAATTGGCTGTATAAGCCCGTCAGCGGCTTCCCTGTCAAGCCTTCCTCTTTTAAATTTCACGTTTAAAACCTGAATATCTCGCTTTTTATCCACAACGCGAGTGCTTATCTCATCGATATCTTTAAAATAAAATTTATGCTGTTTAGAACCCTTTTTCACGCCAAATCCGTCATCAAAAATTTCTATAAAACTCTCTTGAACTATCTTTTTCACACAAAAAACGGCACATACTAAAGTTACTATCATGGTAAAAATCGCAGAAGCCGCAAGTTCATAATAAACATATCCCAAAAAACCCGCCGCAAATAGCAAGACCGACATGATAAGCGATCCTATAGCGCCCTTTTTATTCTCTTTTATCTGCATGTTTTTCCTTTTTGTTTCACAAATTTCGCGCCTAAAAGCTAGAAATTTAAAAATGATTATATCAGAACAAGCCCAAATTTAAAGCTTTCAAACCGACACTAAAATTTAGCCGCTAAGCTAAATTCCGCTATAATGATATCGCTTTTAAAAAGCTGTTTTTAGTTTTTAGCATTTGCACTCTAAATTTCAGGAGTAAAAATGAATGCAAAATTTATAGTTTTATCTCTTTTTTTGCTACTTGCAGGTTGCGACAAGAAAGCGGACGACACACATTTTAACGGCTATTTAGAAGGTGAATATATCCACATATCGCCTTATTTTAGCGGACGCATAGTAAAAATTCACGTAAAAGAAGGCGAGATTATTGATTCGGGCAAGTTGCTATTTGAGCTTGAAGATACTTTGCAAAAAGCGAATTTAAACATAGCTAAAGCGAATTTAGCCTCCCTTGAAGCAAAGCTTGAAGATCTAAATTTAGGCATGCGAAAAGAAGAGATCGAGCGCATCAAAGCAAAGCTAGACGAAGCCAAAGCGGCAAGTTGGCTTGCTGATAAAAACTGGCAGCGAACTAAAAAACTAATAGCCAAAAATTCGGTTTCTGATAAAGAAGCGGATATCGCAAAAGCCGAATTTGAAAGAGCAAGAGCCGTAGTAAACGAGCTTGAAGCCTCTTTAAAGATCGCAAATTTGCCCGCCAGAGTAAATCAAATAAACAGCCTAAAAGCGGACATAAATGCACTTAAAGAAGATATCAAAGCCAAAGAGTGGCAGCTAAATGAAACCAAAATTTATGCCCCAAAAGCGGGCAAGATCGAAGAGATTTTTTACAAAGAAAGCGAGTGGGCGTTAAACTCAAAGCCCGCCATCCTGCTACTTCCCATAAACGAGCTAAAAGCCAAATTTTTCGTGCCGATCGCTTATATCGGCGAGTTTAAAGAGGGACAAAAGATAAAAATCGGCTGCATTGGATGCGAAAATTTAACCGCAACCGTTAGCAAGATAGCCTCTAAGCCCGAATACACCCCGCCCATCATCTACAGCGAAAACACTCAAGATACGCTTACATATCTCGTTGAAGCCGTGCTTGATAACCCAAGCGAGTTTTTGCACCCCTCACTTCCCATTAGCGTAAGGCAAAATCAATGAGCGAGTACGCCATAGACGTGCAAGGGCTTTCAAAGAGATTTGGCAAGCGCGTGATAATGGACAACGTAAATATCAGAGTGCAAAAAGGTAGCGTTTGCGGATTTTTAGGACCAAACGGAAGCGGCAAGACGACCACGATAAGAATGCTTTGCGGACTTTTAAAAGCCGATAGCGGAAGCGGGCAGTGTCTTGGATATGATTTTTTAACGCAGTCTGACGCCATAAGGCTAAACACTGGCTATATGACGCAAAAATTCGGCTGGTACGCTGATCTAACCGTTAGAGAAAATTTAGAATTTGTAGCGAAACTTTTTAAGATCAAAAATCAAAAATTTGAGATAGACAGGACGCTTGACGAGCTTGGTATTGCAGCTAGACAAAACCAAAGTGCAGGCGCTCTCTCAGGCGGCTTAAAGCAACGCCTTGCGCTTGCGATGTGCCTTGTGCATAGCCCTAAACTGCTCTTGCTCGATGAGCCTACCGCGGGCGTTGATCCAAAGGCTAGAAGGGAGTTTTGGGATATCATACATCGCCTTGCAAACGACGGCGTAACGGTGCTAGTTTCAACCCACTACATGGATGAAGCCGAGCGCTGCCATGAGCTTATCTACATAGCTTACGGCAAAATTTTAGCCCAAGACAGTGAAAATGAAATCATCTCCAAATACAAACTTGACATCTGGGATCTAAGCGGCTCGCGCGCAGCTGAAATTTCAAGGCTAATAGCCTCAAGCAGAGCGGTTCATACAGTTTCTGCTTTTGGAAACAGCTATCACATAGTAGTGCGAGATGCGAATTTGCTCCAAAGCGAGATAAAAAATCTTGGATACTCAAACGCTCAAGCAAATTTAAAGCCTATAAAAACGAGTTTGGAAGATATATTTATCCATCTTTTAAACATTTTTGAAGATGAGCGTGCGTAGGAAAAATCATGCAAGAATTTTCAATCCTTAGAATTCACGCCGTAGTTATCAAGGAATTTCGCCAAATTCTAAGAGATAAAGGCACACTAGCTCTTATCATCATGATGCCGCTTATGCTCATGCTGCTTTTTGGCTACGCGATCAACAACAATCCAAGAAATTTGCCAACCGCACTTGTCATAAATTCGCAAGGAGAGCTTAGCAGATCGCTTATTAAGGCCATGCAAAACACGGGATATTTTCATATAAAAAGCATTACGAGGGATTTAGAGCTTGCAGATGAACTGATGAGAAAAGGCGATGTGCAGTTTATCATCCACTTCCCGCATGATTTAGAGCGCGATCTAACAAGAGGCTTTGTGCCAAAAATTTTAATCGACATTGACGCTACCGATCCCGCCTCATCGGCTCAGGTTTCAAGCGCGCTTATAAGAGCTTTTAACCAAGCCATCTCAAGGGATAAATTTAGCATAGAGCATCAAAACAGCGAATTTGAGCTGATAGTTCATACTAAATACAACCCTGAGCTTTTGACAAGATATCAGATCATCCCGGGGCTAGTGGGCATACTTCTTACGCTTACGACTATTTTGCTGGCGGGAATTTCGATGACTAAGGAGTATGAGCGCGGCACGATGGAAAATTTGCTTGCGACACCGCTATATCCGACCGAGGTGATGCTTGGTAAAATTTTGCCCTATCTTTTTATCTCGTATCTGCAAATTTGCGTGCTTTTGTTTATCGCGCGATATCTTTTTGAGCTTCCCATCATAACTAATTGGGGCTCTCTTATAGCCTGCTGCACTCTTTTGATGCTTGCAAATTTGGGAGTTGGATTTACCTTTAGCACGCTTGCTAAAAATCAGCTTCAAGTTATGCAGATGACTTACTTTTTCTTTTTGCCTTCACTGCTACTTTCGGGGTTCATGTTTCCGTTTTACGGTATGCCAAAATGGGCGCAAATTTTAGGAGAATTCTTTCCGCTGACGCACTTTTTACGTATGATTAGAGGAATTTGGCTTAAAAATGCTCTTATAACAGACTACGTCTATGACGTGATAGCTATGTTTGTATTTTTATGCGCCAGCACCGCTTTATCGTTGTATAGATATAAAAGAACGCTTGATTAGATTAAAGCCCGAATTTGGGCTTTAAATCATTTTTCTACGGCAAGCTTTAGGCTAACTTCGGCCTCGCTCCAAGTTTTACCTGCGTGAAGAGCCTTACACATCTACTGCTTTAGCCATTATCGGCTCTTTTTTAAATATCTCGATACTCTTTGCAAAATCGGCAAATTTATCGCTTTTAGTCGATTTAAACTCAAATTTCTTACTCGGGATCGTCGCTAAATTCGTTATTTTTAAAAATTTTATAAAAATCAACAAACCATAAAACAAAAGCGATTACGATCAAAGTAGCCGGCAGATGTATATAAAATCCGCTCCAAGCATAGGCAAAAAACCCTCTAAAAATTCCCGCAACCACAACCAAAACAAAAGCTATCTTACTAAGAAGCAAAAACTCAAGCTCCTGTCCGCTATGACGAAGCCCGGCGATATTAAAGATAAGCATAATGCTAAATATCATACCGTTAATCGCAAGTATGTGAATCATGTTTGCCTCAAGCCCAAGACCCAAAATTCCGCTTATGCCAAAGATGGCGTAAGCAACTGCCGCAAGAAGCTGCATAAGATAGTAAAAAACGATAAAATTATGCCTTAAAAGCTCTTTATAATGCCACTCCTTAAGCTTGGCAAACACCGCAGCACCGCAAGCTAACGCCGCATAACTTATCGCGCCGCTTGATTCAAAAAACACGCTTAAAATCAAAAACGCACAAACGCAGCAAATGGCGATATTTTTATAGACCAAATTTGGCACAAACACAGCCTCATCCATATCGCTTTCGCGCTTTATCGCCTCTCGTCCAAGCACCATACTAACACGAAATGATATAAGCAAAATCGCGATGATATGCAGATGAATTTGCAAATTTAAAAACTTCTCTTCACCACTTAAAAGATAGCAAATTTCAAAGAGCAAAATTCCAAGCAAAAAGCCCATAACCCCAAATTGATCGTCGTTTTTATCAAGCCAGATCATATAAGCGCAAAGCATCACCAAATACGCCCAAAAAATCGCCATAAAAAGATGGGCAAGCCACAAATTTACGAGTGAGGCAAGGAAACTAAGAGCAAAAATTCCAAACAAACTATAAGCGTGAATTTTAAGCGATTTAGTAAAATTCGTCCAGTCGGTAAGGCCAGTGAGCAAAAATCCCGCATAAGCAAGCGCGCCTACAAGGTGTAAAAATATAAATTTATGAAGGCTTATAAAATCAACCGGCGCAAAAAATACAGCCCCGCCAAGTGCCGCACAAATCGCGCTTGAAAGGAAAAATATCCGCATAGGATAGGTAAAAAAATCATTAATCATAGTAAATTTTCCCCTTAAAATTCTCGTTTATCACGGCGTTTAAGTAATCAAAATTCCTATCTTCAAAGCGCTTTTCAAGCTTTAGCCTACGCTCGATGACAGCACCCTTGCTCTCAAGGAAGCAAATTTCATCACTCATCTTAGCTGCTTCCATCCTATCATGCGTCACAAGCACTACGCTCATGCCGTTTTTCACGCGGTTTGCGATCATTTCCATCAAAATTTCTTTCATGTCGTAATCAAGCCCCGAAAACGGCTCATCCATCAAAAGCAAATCAGGCTGGGTAACGATAGCACGCACGAAGGCGACCCTTTGGCGCATTCCACCACTTAGCTCATTAGGATATTTTCTAGCGTCCTTTTTGCCAAGACCAAGCCTTTCAAAGTAGCTAAGCACTAGACTTTCATCGGGCTTATCCATAACTAAAAGCACGTTTTCAAGCGCGTTTTTCCACTCTAAGAGGCGGTTTTCTTGAAAAAGATAGGTCGTGCGGGCAAATTTGTTGATTATGCGCCCTTTTCTTGGCTCTATGATACCGGAAATTAGCCTAAGTATCGTAGTCTTACCGCACCCGCTTGCGCCAAAAAGAGTTATAACCTCGCCGCTTTTAACATCTAGGCTAAAATTTCTCACGACCTTATCGCGCAAAATTTCATATTCTACATTTTTAAGTTCCAGCATTATCGCTCCTTAGCGCTTCCAAGGCATGAGTGCTATCTTTAAAGGCTCGATGATTAGGTATTCAAAAAGCATGATAAGCGTGATAACAAGCACGACGTAAGCCATCACCTCGGTCGTATCAAGCATGACGCGCGCGCTTGCTATCTTTGCGCCCATTCCTTCATTTGCTCCCAAAAGCTCCGCCATGATGACTATCTTAACGCCCATCGCCACAGCCACACTCAAAGAGCTTATGATATATCCCGTAAGATGGGGGATATAAAGGTGGCGAATCTTCCTAACAAGCCCAAGATGATATGCGTCAAACATCTCCTTTAGCTCCTCGCTAACGCTCATCATGCCCACTGCCGAACTTGCAAACGTTAGCGGCAAAACGGTTATGATGATGGTAAAGATAGTGCTAAAATTTCCAAATCCGAACCAAAATATTGCCATCACTATCCAAATGATCGGCGGCATAGCCAAAAGCACCGTTATAAGCGGCTTTAAAAGTACGGCAAAGCTCTTATAAGCGCCGGCAATAAGCCCCAAAGTGATGCCGATGATACATGCAGTTCCCACGCCCACAAGCGACCTAAACAGCGTTACATCAATCTCACTTGCCTTGTATTCAAGCAGAAGCGAATAAGCCTTAAGAAAGACGACCTTTGGAGCAGGCAGCATAAATTCGCCGAATTTTTCACTACCAAGCTGCCAAAGAGCAATCAAAAGACATATCGTGGCAAAGCCACTAAATCCGCCCCAAAGATAATCAACCACGCGGTTTATCGCCGCGCGATCTTTTTTAACGTTATCGATTAAAATCATAAAAACAGACTTTTATCAGGCATTTTACCGCCTAAAATTTTTGGATTTAGCTCAAAAAGCACTTCAAAAAAGCTCATCAGCTCATCAGCCAAATCGCTTGCTTTAGTTACGGTTAAATTTGAGCGCTCAAATGCGTTTGCAAGAGCCGGTTCCGGTGCAGGCAGATACTGAGCGCCGATCTTAGCGGCACTTTGTTTGTTTTGCAAAATCCACTTAAGAGCGTTTTGCAAATCGTTATGAAATACCTCAAAAACCTCTCTGTTAGAATTATAATAATCCAAACTCACTATAAGACCCGCTTGCGGGATATATGGCTTTATGCCAAAGCTCTCGCCCCAAACTTCAGGTAGTTCAAAGCCCACGCTTACATCCACGCCCATCTTTTTGCCCTTAAGTATGGCAGCAGAGCTCATAGGCTCGATAGATAGTGCAGCGTCATAGTCCTTTTGTAAAAAGAGTCCAACCGACTCAGGCGGAGTTTGCACGTAGGTGATGTCGATCTTTGAGATGTCTATGCCGCGCTTTTTGCAAATGGCGCGAAAGACGAGATCGGGCATATCGTTTTTAAAAGGCATGATAAGCTTTTTACCGACCAAATCCTCTATGCTTTTTATGCTTGCGTCTTTAACAAGGACGTTTTGAAGTCCGTTTGTCATGATGTTTAGCATGCCAAATTTTATGCCTTGGTTGGCTAAATTTACGCCCACGTTACTAGGTGCGGCAGTTAGCTTCATATCTCCGCTTGCCACACCCGCGCGAAGCTGGTCGGGGTTGCTCCAAATTCGCAGCTTCATATCGTGAGTTTTATTAAGCTCTCCTTGCATAGTCGCAACCGCAAGCATAGTGCTTGGGATAGCGGGCATCCCCCAAATATCAAACCTCTCTTTTGCAAACAAATCTGGGGCTAATGCCGTTACTCCAAGAGCTGCGCCTAAACCTAAGAAATTTCGTCTTTTCATCTTTTATCCTTTGTGTTGATCTAAATTTTTAACTAAAATAAAGTCGTAAAAGCAAAGTATCGCGAGATGATTTTTTGAGCTTTGAAGCAAAATTAAGCAAAGCTAGGCAAGATAGCCTGCTGCAGTGAAAATTTTGCAAAATCTCAAAAAAGCGCTCGCGAGACTAGCTTTTATCAAAAGCTTGAGTGAAAACTTACAAACACCGTTCTGCCTGGAGCATTCACCCTCCTTGGATCAAGAGCTGCGACATGATCGCCGCTTATAAACTCCGCATACTCTTTATCAAAGATATTATTTACGCCAAATCTTAAGCCGAATTTATTTCTAAACTCAACCGCACCGTAAACGTCTATGAGCGTAAACGCTTTGGTCTCTTTGCTGTCTATGCCAAGACCTGTAGTTTTATCAAAATCGCCTCTGTTTTGCTTTGCCACATATCTAAGCGCACTGCCTAAACTAAAGCTTCCAAAGCTTGCGTAGCTCTTGTAATCAGCTGCCAAATTCGCTTCAAACGGACGAATTTGATAAAGGGCTCTGCCGTCTGTTTTGTTTTGTCCGTAGTTGTAAAAAAGTGCTGCTTTTAAGCCAAAATTTTGCAAGAAATTATAACTCGCGCTTAAATTTGCGCTGTAAATTTCAGCATCCACATTGCGCGAAATAACGGCGTTTTTGTTCATCGGCATAGCCGCTTTTGAGTGCCTGCGATCATAGATGATGAGATCTTTTACGTCGCTTGCGATAAGATGAGCTTTAATCGCAAAGCTATCCTCGCCCTGCTTTGAGCTTAGGTACTCTTTGAAAAACTCGCTTTTATACTCAAGTCCCAAATTCACGCGGTTGTGGCGCTCGGGTTTTAAGAACGGATTTGATATCCAGCCATTATCAAGCGGTCCGTAAAGGGTGTTAAAGCGCTCCATGTTTGAAGGCATCCTGCTAATGCTCTCAAGTGCCGCGTAGTAAAGATCCTTTTCATTCGGGCTAAATTCGTATTTCAGGCTCGCACTTAAAGCCTTATGTTTGATGTCGCCGTCTAAATTTTCGCCGTAAATTGACTTAATCAGCCCTTTTATCGTTGAAATTTGAGGCATACGCGCTACGTATTGGTTGTTCGCCGCGCGCAAATTTGAGCTCATCCACTCGTAGTTTAGCGCCAAATTTAGCCTGTTTGCTTCGTTAAATTTATAAGATATCTCGTCAAACACTCTCACGCTTTGGTTTTTAATATCACCGAAGCGGTATCCGTTAAACACCCATTTGCCGCCCACAAATCCGTATCTTTTGCCCTCGTGCAAGTCGTGCTGATAGCTAGTGCCTATCATGTTGTGAAAATTGCCAAAATCAGCGTCATAGCTAAGCTTCGCGTCAAAAATTTTCCTCTCTACTTCGACTTTTACTTTTTGAGCCGAATTTCTTAGCTCGTAGTTGTTTGCGTTGCGGTTGATATCTCTTAGCATAAGCTCTAAATTTAGCGTATTAGCAAGACTTTCTTCGCCTAAACGAGCGTTAAATTTCGCTATCTTACGCTCGGTTTTAACTGAGTCCATCGCGTGATGAGGTTCTTTTTCGTTATCTATATTATCACGCAAAAAAGTAAAACGAAATTCGCTTATATCGTTTGGTACAAATCCTACTATAGCGCTTTGACCTTGTCTTGAGTAGCCAAAATCAACTTCATTGCCGCCACCGTCTTTGTAGCGGTTGCCCTTTGAAAAATTTGCATTTAAGATGGTGTAGAAATTTGCCCCACGGTATTTAAAAAGAGTCGAGCTATAAAAATCTCTACCGTAAAATCCGCCTGAAACGTGAAATTTATCCATTGAATCATCAAGCAGATCGGTTACGAAAAAATACTCATCCCTATTCGTACGATCAAACTGATGTGCGGGAAATGCGCTTTGAGCGATATTTGGCGTATATGGCTTAGGTGGCACGAAATCTTTTAACGGAGCGATATTATCTGGGTTTGCGCTATTTGCTACAAGCAAGCTAACTAACGCGGCACAACTTAAAACTACTCTCATCTTGCGTCCTTTTTGTATGAAATTTATGAGAAATTTGATTTCTTTTGATTTTGATTAAGTATATCATTATTAAGCAGTTAAAGATATTGATATATATCAACTCTAAAATATATATCAAAAACAAATTTGAAATTTAGCTCGATAAATTATAAGCATGGTTTGAAAGGATAAAGGCTTGTAAAGAGAGCCTATCCGCCCTCTTTACAAACAAAATTAATAAAAGAAGTTGATTATCTGAGTAGCTATCTTATCTTCTACAAAAGGCATGATGTAGCTTGGAGAATATACGTTTTTATCGCTTTGCACATCGAGTATGGTGCGTTGTTCGCGCTCTTTTGTAGCGATCGAGACGCTAACCGTTGCCTTGTAGATGTAGTGGCGAGTGTCGTAATAATCATCATAAAAAGGATCTCCAAACACCATGCCAACTCCTGCTGAGCTCCTACGTCCAAACGAGCCAAAGCCGTAGCCTAAATTTATAAAGACATTAGGATCCTTACGCTCCACTCTCTCAAGCATCATAAAATCCCCAAGCAAGACGATATCTGCACGCTTTTTATCAGCTACGGGCACGAAGCCCTTACTTACAAATTTCTTTCTAACCGTCTCTTCAAGAGTGTTTTGATGTCCTGATGAGTTTTTAAAATTTATAAAGACCGTTTGGTTTGCGTCTAAATTTGTAATAAATACTGGCGCACTGGAGTTTAAGTATAGTTTTGGAGTGCTATTTGTGCTGCAAGCCGCAAAGAAAAAGGCTATAAATAAAAGGAGTAAAATTTGAACATACCTCATCTCAAATCCTTTAATTTTATGATTTTACATAAAATTATAACTCGCTGCGATTAATGAAAGATAAAATAAAAGCTAAATTTTAAAGAATAAAAGAGAAGAAAAAGGGGCGAATTGCCCCCTTAAATTTAGATAGAAAAGCCTGTATTGCGAAGTGTGACACGTTTGCGATATACGTTTGCAACTTCGGTTGCATCTCCAACCAAAAGAGCGTTTGTCGCACAAACCGCCGCACACATAGGCACTTTGCCCTCTGCGATACGGTTTTGTCCGTATAGTTCGCGCTCTTCGTGAGAATTTGTCTCAGCCGGACCACCTGCGCACATAGTGCATTTATCCATCTCGCCTTTAATGCCAAACGCCCCGTCTCTTGGAAACTGCGGCGCACCAAACGGACAAGCATATAAGCAGTATCCACAGCCGATGCACTTGTTTTTATCATGAAGCACGATACCGTCCTCGCGGATATAAAAGCAATCCACAGGACAAACTTGCTCGCAAGGAGCGTCCGTGCAGTGTTGGCATGCGATGGTTGTTGAAACCTCCTTGCCCTCAACGCCGTCATGCAGCGTGATAACCTTACGGCGGTTAATGCCCACAGGAGTTTCGTGCGCCGAAGAGCAAGCTACTTGACAACCGAAACAACTTATACATCTGTTGTTATCTACGAAAAATTTCATTCTTGCCATGGCTTACTCCTTACGCTTTTTCCAGACGGCATAGAC
Source organism: Campylobacter sp. RM15925 (assembly GCF_012978775.1). Lineage (NCBI taxonomy): Bacteria > Pseudomonadati > Campylobacterota > Epsilonproteobacteria > Campylobacterales > Campylobacteraceae > Campylobacter > Campylobacter sp. RM15925. The sequence continues at coordinate 74,733 of NZ_LIWP01000004.1, read as the reverse complement.
CTGCGTTATACTCTGAAATTTGAGTAACAGGGTCAAATCCGTAGTTTGTTACGATGTTTGAAGGCTCGCCTATCGTATATGGCTTAGTTCCTTCAGGATACCTGTGGCTTAGATCAACGCCTTGCATCACGCCCGCGAAGTTATAAGGTAAGCAAATTCTATCGGGCGTAACGCTTCTGTTGTGATAGCATTTTACCTTTATCTTAGTGCCTTGCGGAGAGTGAATCCACATCATATCGCCGTCTTGTATGCCGTATTTAAGCGCTAGTTCAGGGTGAACGTTAGCAAACATCTCAGGCGTAATAGCCGCTAGATATTTACTTGTACGCTCAAGCATTCCCGCACCGCTTAAATTAACCAAGCGCATTGAACTGATGATAGTAGGGAAATCCTTGCTCCAATCTTGCTTTTGCTGCTCTGATTTAAATTTCGTCTCAACGCGGAAATTTCTAGTCTGATCATCAATAGCAGGATACTTTTGTACCAGATCCCATCTTGGCGAGTGTATCGGCTCTCTGTGTTTTGGAATTTGATCTATAAATTCCCAAACTATAGCCCTTGCTCTTGCGTTTCCGTAAGGAGCAACGCCCGCTTCGCGACATTTTTGATTTATGATACCGCTATAATCCATAGTCCAGTTTTCGCCGATCTTAGCCTTTTCTTCCTCGGTTAAAGTTATGCCAAGCACCTGCTCGATATTGTCCTTAGTGATTTGCGGATAGCCGCCTTTAACCTTAGAGCCTTTTAGCTGAACGGCTTCAGATGCGATTTGAGAAACGCCGTTATGCTCTAGACCAAATCTATTTCTAAATCCGCAACCGCCCTCGGTATAAGGCTTATTTAGATCATAAAGTATAGGAGTTCCCGGATGCTGCTTATCCCAACAAGGCCAAGGCAAGCTGTAGTATTCGCCTTTTACGTCTCCGCCTATTCCTATTAGCGTATCGGGATCGAAATTTTCCCAATTTTGCTGATGCTTTCTTAATCTTTCAGGCTGCCAACCTTGAAGCCCGATAGTCTGACCCATTCTGGCTAGCTCTCTTGTAGCGTCATCAGGCCACACGAAGCTATCTTTTACCACTTCAAGATCATCGTTCATCTTTAAAGATTTTGTGTAATCCTCATAAAAGCCCCATTTTTTAGCAAATTCAAACATAACCTCATGATCAGGCTTGCTCTCATAAAGTGGATCTACAACTTTCGTTCTCCACTGCGCAGCTCGGTTTGTAGCCACAACGATACCTTCATTTTCAAACTGAGTCGCAACAGGAAGGATATAAATTCCGTCTTTTCTGTCGCTTAAGATCGCAACCTCATTTACAAACGGCTCTGCAATAACTAGCAAATCAAGTTTATCTATCGCCTCTTGAATTTTTGCCAGGTGAGCCATAGAGGTAATTCCCGTTCCTTGAACCCAAAGCACCTTAAGCTCGCCGCTTGTAAAGGTATTTTCTTCTTTTAAAACGCCCTGCCACCATTTTGAAAGCGACCAGCCTTTTTCATTTCTCCAGTTTCTATCTTCAGGATTTTTAGGATCGTGGTAATAATACTCCTCAAATTTCGTTCCTTTTATAGGAGTACCGCCTTTTTTAGGCTCTTTGGTTGAAACGGCAAATCGTTTTACAAATTCGTCAAATTCAACGCCCCAGCCCTTACAAAAGTGCTTCCAAGCTTTATCTCCAAGCCCGTAGTATGTAGGCAAGCTGTCGGCTAGGTTGCCCATATCGGTTGCACCTTGAACGTTATCGTGTCCGCGGATAATGTTACATCCGCCGCCCTCTACGCCCATATTTCCAAGCACAAGCTGAAGAATAGGCAAAATTCTCGTATTTGAGCTGCCGATACTGTGCTGAGTCATTCCAAGAGACCATGCGATAGAAGCCGGCTTTGTATGAGCGTAAATATTTGCTACCTGCACAATCAAATCGGCAGGAACTCCGGTAACGTCAGACGTTACTTCAGGCGTCCAGTGCTCGGCCTCTTTGCGAACTTCATCTATGCCGTAAGTTCTATCGGCGATGAAATTCTTATCCTCCCAGCCGTTTTTAAATATGATATGAAGCAGCCCGTAAACAAAAGCTATATCCGTTCCAGGTCTAACACGCACGTATATATCGGCTTTTGCCGCTGTTTTTGTGTAGATAGGATCTACAACTATCAGCTTTGCGTTGTTTCTATCTTTAGCTTGAAGGAAGTGCTTCATGCCTCCGACTGGATTTGCAACTGCGGAATTTGCTCCAAAAACCATAATGGCTTTTGAATTTGCCGCCACGTCTCCAAAGTGGTTTGTCATAGCGCCATAACCCCAAGTATTCGCCGCTCCGGCGACTGATGCGCTATGTCAAATACGTGCAACGTGGTCTATATTATTTGTGCCCCAAAATGCTGCAAATTTCCTAAAATAAAACGACTGCTCGTTGCTAAATTTCGCAGAGCCCAAAAATTCAACACAATCAGGTCCATGCTCTTTACGAATTTCAAGCATCTTATCGCCGATCTCGTTTACCGCAGTTTCCCAGCTTATGCGCTCCCACTTGCCGTTTACCTTTTTCATAGGGTATTTGATGCGTTGCTTGCTCTTGGTTAGATCGATTTGATCTATGCCCTTACAGCAGTGACTGCCTTGAGATACGGGATGATACATCGCCATATCTTGACGAACCCAAACGCCGTCTTTGACCTCCGCCTCTATACCGCATCCGGCAGAACATATCGAACAGATGGTTCTAACTTTTTTTGAGCCCTCAAACGGATTTTTTATCTCTTCGTTCGTGGCTTTTCTAAATACTTCATTCTCTCCAAAAGCGACCGTGCTACCCGCTCCAAGGGCTGCAAGCTTAAGGAAAGAGCGTCTTCCTATACGTGAATCACTCATAGTATTCTCCCTTAGTAAGCGATTTTATAGTAGTACTCCCACTCTTTGCTTTTTTGATAAAGCACCTCTTTTTTGCTTGACTTACCAAGCACTACGCCGTTAGAATCAGCTTGCAAGCTAGCCTTACTGCCGCTATTTGCGATAGCAGCGGTAGCCATCATCGTGCCGCCCACGGCGCCAATCTTTAAAGATTTTTTTAAAAAATCTCGTCTTGAGCCTTCCATCTTTTCTCCTTTCAGCTTTTAAATATATAAAAGCAACTTATCTATATTAAAAAGCAAAATTCAATTTAAAATGTTCAAAATTAGCATATTTCTAATTGGAAACCGCTATCAAATAGCGTTAAATAGCTAATTTAAGCCACATAAATATTAACTATGCAAATTTAGCATATCTTATAATTGGAAATCGTAAAGAACTGATATTAAATAATATTTTTTAAAAATCTTTAAAAATATAAAAAAATAATAATATTTATTCAAACAATGAAATTTAAAATGAGAGATTATAAAATTTAAGCATCAATGCCGAAGCGGTTAAGCGGACGAAAAAGAAAATTTAAAATTTAAGGTGGCTAAATTTGATAAAAGCCCTCAAAAAGAGAGCTTTTGTAATGAAGTGTTATTTTTTAAGATCTTGCAAATTTATTATATAAGGCACGCTTCTAACGCCTGCTGCAAGGTATTTTGTGCGAAGATCATCCATCATTTTAACCTCATCGTCGCTTACTGCATTATCCGCTACTTTATAATCCTCAGCGAAATATTTTCTTAGAATTTTGATCTTTTCGCTATCGGTTTTTGCCTTAACCGCATCTTTATATATCAAAAAGCTCTTTTGAAGAGCTGATTTATCATGTACAGGAGTTAGGATTATATGGACATTTGCCTCTTTTAGGGTTGTCTCGATCTTTTCGAGCTCCATTCTGCAGTATGGGCACTCAGGATCTGAAAACATAACATAAGTAGGCTTTTTAGAGTCGTTGCCAAGCATTATGATATTTTTCTTTTCTTCTTTATTAAACTGAGCTGCGATATTTTTAGCAGTTATCTTCTCTTTCATCTCGGCTTTATAAGCTTTTTTATTTTTTAGATCGATGATATCTGGAAGAAGCAGATCGCCCTTAGTAAACATTATCTCATCTTCGCTAAGTTTGCCGTTGCTGATATTTACTACAACCATCTCGTATTCAGGGTTTTCGGCTAGTTTTTGACGCTCCGTAACCTTAAACATAAGTCCAGGCTGAGCAATTGACTTATAAAAATCGATTATCTGCTCATTGCTGGCAGCAAATAGACTTGTAGCCGCAACTACGGACGCTAATATAATTTTTTTCATTGTTTTACCTTTGTTGAAATTTCGCTCGATTATAATAACTTTTTTTAAACGGATAGAAAATCACCCCTTCATCACTCTATCGTTTCCGTTTTTTACGATATCAGGCATAGTATCGAGGTATTCAAGATATGCGATTATGTATTTTCTGCTTAAATTCAGATGATCTTTTGCATTTGTTACATTTACGAAGCCTTCAGTTTTTATTATCTCTTTAAGCTTACTGGTCGCCTCGTTTAAAGCCTTTGAAGTTACGAAAAGATTATGCGCAAGCCTTACCACTCGCTTTATGCCCGTTAGTTTTTTAAGCGCGTTATCTCCGCTAAGCCTGTCTATCTCAAGCTCATCATAGATGTTATAAGGCGCGGCTGGAGCTAAATTTGAGCTTTCCAAAATTTGATAAATTCGCTCTTCAAGCCTTACTTTAAGCTCTTTGATATCAACCCCTGTTTTTGTATAAACGCCTTCGTTTTGAGCTATGAGGCCGCTTTTGCAAAGCTCGTCGATAGCTTTTTGGCATAGCTCCTCGCTCGCCCAAGTTAGCTTTAGACTGATACTTGAAGCCGAAAATATGGCATAAGGATTTTTTTCTATCATAAATTTTATAATCTCTTTAATGCGAGAAATCGCGCTTATATCGTAGATATTTAAGGCTTTTTCATCTACATAAACGCTTGGAATTTGCTTTGCTATATTAACCGCTTCTTCGTGCGTTAAACCAAATCTTTGATAAGAGGAGATAATGCCAAAGCCGTTTTTATGCGTGTCTTTAAGCAAAGCAAAGGCGCTTACGAAATCTTTTTTAAAAAGATGATTTAAAAATAGAATTTTTTGCGCCTTTTTCAGCGGTTCATTTACCGAATTTAAAACTCTACCGCCGCCTATCACGCGCGAATTTGCAACCAAGACGAAAGGCTCGTCAAATTTTAAAAACATATCCTTTTCAAATTTAAAAGTTACAAAACAACTATCGTCTTTTTGGCTCAAAATAATCGCTTTTGCACTTGCTGTTTGCGCTCCCACGCAAAACGTCACGCTTTCATTGTGAGTTAAATTTTTTGCATTTACGAAGCAGTCAGCCTCTCTAAATCCCCTAAAAAAGCCTTTTTTGCTTAGAAGTTGCCCCTTTTTAAGCTGATTTAGCTCAATACCTGTTAAATTTAGTGCCACGCGGCTGCCTTCATACGCGACATCAACGAAACTATCGTGAATTTGCACGCTTCTTACAAGCGCTTCTTTGCCTGAGCCGTAGTTATAGATCTTTTCGCCTTTTTTTACGCTTCCTTCTATGATGGTGCCGGTTACGACGCTACCGATTCCTTTTAGACTAAAGACCCTATCGATGTAGTAGCGAAACACGCCGTGTTCACTCTTGGTTTTTGGCTTTAAAGTAAAGAGATAATCTCTTAATTCGGCTATGCTTTGAGCGTCTTTTATACTAACTGCAAAAAATTCTAAAATTTCAAGATTTTTTAGCCTGCTTATAGCCTCTGTAACTTCAAATTTAACCTGCTCTATCCTGCTTTCATCTACCAAATCACACTTTGTTACGGCGATAATCAAAGACTTTATCTGAAGCAAATTTAAAATTTGCAAATGCTCTAAACTCTGAGGCATAAGCCCGTCATTTGCGGCAACTACAAACAAGCAAGCATCAAAGCCATACGCTCCGCTTATCATCGTCTTAACCAAGCTTTCATGTCCCGGAACGTCGATAAATGCGATATTGTCTTCGCCTCGCTTTAAATTTGAAAAACTAAGATCGATAGTTATGCCGCGCTTTTTTTCCTCTTCAAGCACGTCGCCTTCAAAGCCGTTTAGCTCTCTTATAAGTGCCGTTTTACCGTGATCGATATGTCCTGCGGTTCCGATTATGAGGCTATTCATCGCACTCTCCTAAAATTTCGTTTATCGAATTTATAAGCCTCGTTTCTTCCTTAGGCAAAACGCTTCTTAAATCAAGCAAAAACGCCCCGTTTTCAATCCGTCCGATGATATTTTTAGCTCTAAATTTCGCCTCGTTTAAATTTGCGTTACCGCGCACTTTAAGAGCAATGCTCGGTATAGCCTTATTTGGCATAGTGCCTCCGCCCACAAAAGTTTTGGTTTGCACCGCTTCAAGCGGTTTTTTAAGAGCAAAATTTATCCTAGTCGCGGTATTTTCAAGCTCATTAATGTCTTTATAAAGCTGATTAATTGTGGTTATGAGACTGAATTCTTTATTTATGTAAGCCTTTACCGATTCGCTTAGAAGCGATATTATCACCTTATCCACTCGAAGCATTCTAAGGAGTTGATTTTGCTTAAGCTTTGCTACTAGTTCGCGTTTGCCAAGGATTATGCCGCACTGAACCGAGCCAAACAGCTTATCGCCGCTAAAGCTTAGTAGCGAAACATCGCTAAATTCCCTCGCATTCGGCTCATTTTTGCCTAGATTATAAGGAAGCTCGCCGACATATCCGCTTCCAAGATCGTAATAATCAATCACTTCATGCTTTTTAGCCAAATTTGAAAGCTCGTTTATACAAACATCCTCGCTAAATCCGACTATATCGAAATTTGAACGGTGCACTTTTACGATCATCTTGGTGTTTTCACCGATAGCCGCTTCATAATCTTTTAAATTTGTCCTATTTGTAGTGCCGACCTCGCGCAATAAAGTTCCCGAATTTGCCATCACTTCAGGCACTCTAAAGCTTCCTCCGATCTCAACAAGCTCACCCCTACTAATAACCACCTCACCGCCTTTTGCAAAGGTATTTAGCACGAGAAAAACGGCGCTTGCGTTATTGTTTACGACGATTGCGTCTTCAAAGCCAAAAAGCTCCGCTAAAAGCGAGCCGACGTAATCGTATCTGTTTGAGCGAGTCCCGCTTTCAAGGCTGTATTCTAAATTACAATACCCCGTGATGACGTCCTTTGCACGCATCAAAATTTCTTCATCTATTACGCTTCTGCCTAAATTTGTATGCACGGCAACGCCTGTTGCATTTATCACGCTTTGCAAAGATGAAATTTCAAATTTTGCGTAGCGTTTTAGGATATTTTTTATAATATCTTGCAACTGATCGCAAGTTTTATTCGCTATGATTTTTTCGCGCTGAAACTCAAGTTCTTGTCTGGCAAATTTGGCTACAAAGGTTGGAATTTTATCTTTAAATTCGGGCATTTTTAAAATTTTATCTATCTGCGGTAGGCTTTTAAATTCGCTCATTTCAACTCTCCAAGTAATTTTGTTTTACTACGAGGATTGTATCATAAATTTTGCAAGAGATTTTAGCTTATATATTAAAAATAGATTTTTAAATTCAGTACTCATTAATGACATAAGTATTAAAATGCAGTAGTTTTTGATAATGGAGAATATTAATGAAAGAATTTGGCTTTTACAACGATTTTGACGACTCTTTGATGCTAAACGAGCAGATTGAAATAGCAAAAGAAGGCGAGTATCTGATCTCAAATTCGGATAAATTAAAGGCTGATATCATAGCCCCCGAGATAAATTTTTATCTCAAAAACAGTAGCGATAGCGTACTTGACAAAGCCAAAAACACGCTTTTATTATACGAAGCAAGAGCTCACGGATTTGACCTTGCAAGAGATGTCGAGCACGAAAAGGAAGTCGGCAAAAACGTCGTCATCGTAAGCAACACAGGCCGTGAAAAGCTAGCTGAAATTTTAAAAGAAAACGGATTTAAGGTTATTGAAATAACGCACTTTGAGATGAAATTCGTATATGGCGCGGCAGGCGAATTAAGCGTGATAATGCTAAGAGAAAACGACGAGTTTGAAGTTGATTGCGATTTCTTGCTAGTTGAAAACGCAAGAGATTATATGCTTAAGCAAAGCGGCTGCTACGAGATAGCAAATATGAGCGATGAGAACGTGCTAAATTTTATGCTTGAAAAAAGCCCGAAATTCAAATACAAAACGCATATTTTTTATGATTCTACCATTTGTCAATACCACGAGCGCAGACAAGAAATTTGCGGAAGATGTGCGGATGTCTGCCCTACGGTTGCGATTTTAAAAGAGGATGCGACAAAACATCTTGTATTTTCTCACATAGACTGCCTTGGATGTGGCGGCTGTATCAGCGTATGTCCTAGCGGTGCGCTTGATTACTCATATACTCCGCGTGTTGCGTTTGGAGAAATAGCAAAGATGTATAAAGGCAAAATCGCGCTGATCGTGCCTAAAAAAATGGATCTAGCAAATTTAAGCCTGAATTTGCCTGCAGGCGTGCTTCCTTTTGCCGTAGAAGGCGAAAAATGGTTGCATGAGGCGCACTTTATGACGCTTTTGCAAGAAAGCGGAGCAAGCGTGATATTTTATACCGATTTCGTAAGTCGCGGCTCAAAAGACGCCATTGACATAGTAAATCAAATTTATGAGATCAAATTCGCCCGCAAAGCGGTCTATGTCGCCATGAATGAAAAAGAGCTTAAAGACGCTCTTAGCAAAGCAACTCTAATAGAAGGCTCACAGCATTCGATTGCCGAATACGCAATGCCAAAAAGAGAAATTTTTGCCAAACGACTTGAGTGGCTTGTCGGAGATGAAAATTTAGGCGTAGTAAAAACGGGTGAAAACATAAGCTACGGCACGGTTGAGATAAACCGCGACACATGTACGCTTTGTTTAAGCTGCGTGGGTGCATGTAACGTAAGTGCGCTCGTTACGGACACCAAGACGAATTCCATAATGTTTAACCCAAGCATATGCACCAACTGCGGATACTGCGAGGTAAGTTGCGCCGAAAAAGACACCATAGTACTTAAACGAGGAGAGATCGAGCTAAAACCGGAATATTTCGTATATAACGAGCTTGCGCGCGACGAGCTTTTTGCCTGCATAGAGTGCGGCAAAGAGTTTGCGACTAAAAAAGCCGTTGAGAAAATAGCTTCTATAATGGGTCCGAAATTCGCCTCCGATCCGATAAAGCACAAGACGCTTTACTGCTGTGCGGATTGCAAAGCCAAAGTGATGGTACAAGCGCAAATAGAGATGATGCAAAAGGATATTTTCAATGGATAACAATATCACCAAAGCGCGCTCATATTTTTACGAATTTTTAGCGTTTCCGCTGTTTTTTAATACCGACAAATCAAAATTTGAAAAGTGGCTACAAAAGCTTGAGTATCTAGCTTCAACACCGATCTCCGAGCAATCGGACGAGGCGTTTGCTCATCTTAAGAAATTTGATTTTGAAACGTTTTTGCGTGAGCAAAATGACGTGCTTTTTGACTTTGCCTACTCAAACATCCCATTAAACGCCTCTTTTTATGAAGAGGGTCGTGATGACGGCGCAGCAAGGCTTAGAGTGATAGAGTGCCTTAAGCTAAGCCCGTATAGACGCGATGTGCAAAACTGCAAAGATAGCGAGGACTTCATCGGTTTTGTGTTTTTGGCGATGTCAACTTTTTTAAACGATGAATTTAGCGGTGCAAAAAACATCAGCGACAAGCTATTTTCAGGGGTTATAAATAATTTTGTAGATGAATTCGCCTTGCTTTTGCATAATCACAAAAATTCAAATTTCTTTAAAGCCTACGCTCAGATAATAGAAATTTTTATGCAGATTGAGCGTACGATACTTTCTGTTGAGGCGCCTGCTAAACCTATCGGCGATAGCGTAGCGGTGGCTTCGATGAAAAAAGAACCGTTTCAAAGCAAGATGCCTACGGCAAAAACCAAGCTTCATTGGGAAGAATTTACTCCCGTTATACAAAATGAATTTTAAGCTATCCGCTTAAAATTCATCACTTCAAAAGCTTATAAAAATTCGCTCTAGTCGAAGTTTGCATAAGCTTTAACGTCGGTGGTTTATCTTAAAAAAGAGATTTTGTAAATTTTAATTTTATTTAGCGATAAATTTATTAGGTTGCTTTTAGACAAATTTAGCTCTACTAAAAATTTAAAGCGTGTTTAATACAAGCCAAACTCAAGCCTTGCGAAGCCCGAATTTAAATATCTCGCACACCACAAATCATTTGCGCTTTAAATTTTACATTTTGGGCTGTTTTGAACGGGATTTTAGAAGTCTTGCTTCTTTAAAAAATATCCTAAGTGATTTTTGCTCCTTAGGCTCTATCTTGTAGCTGATAAACCCAAGGTACCATTTTATATCTTCTTTGCCGATGCCTCTGCTTTTAGCGTATGTCGCTAGTATATAGTTTGGAATTTTGATGTTTTGGTTTAAGAATTTCTTAGTTAGCCTTTTGTATCTACTGAAATTTTTCGTGCATGAAAATCTACCAAATACAAAAGGTAAATTTGTCCGCTCGTGCCACAGCCCGGCTAAGTCGTAAAACCGCTCGCCGCCTTCGCTAAGATAAGCTTTAAGGGCCCTATCGCCTATGATAACCTCGCCTTTGACATCTAAAATTTTAGCAAGCAAATTTGAAGAGGCAGATGCGGGATCGCTCTTTGGGAGAGAATTTTTGCGTACTAGCACGCTTTTTACATCGCGTTTTGCGACTATGCCGAAATTAAGCTTTTTATATCTTTTTTGATAGCTCTCTATGCTAGAAACAACTGCGGCATCGACTCTGCGAGCGCGTAAATTTTTATTTAAGCGACTTGGAACTCCTTTTTTAAACTCAATCGTTTTTTTGGTATAGCTTTGAAGTGGTGAGCGCTTAAGATATATGTGAAAAGGAAGTAAATTCAGATAATCAATCTTGCCAAAGATCACAAATTTCCTTCAAAATTTCAGGAGAAAACTCCTGAAATTTACTCCTCCATAGGCTCGTTTTGAAGTAGTTTTACGTATTTTTCGACGCACTCTTTTATATCATCGTCATTTGCACTGAACGAGCCGCCGTTTATAAAAATTCTATTAAATATCATCCCGCAATAATCAGCCGTGATCTGTAGAGGCAAAAGCACTTCGCTAACGGTATGCTTGATGCTACCCTCTTTTGAATAGGCAGCCTCTGCGCTTCCTAAGCTAACCACTATCTGAAGCTCTTTGCCTGCAAGCTTATTTCCGGTGCTTCCATACGCCCAGCCGTAAGTAAAAATTTCATCTATATAAGCTTTTAGCATCGCAGGAGTCGCAAGCCAAAACATCGGAAACTGAAAGACTATCCTATCGGCACTTTCTAAAATTTTTTGCTCCTCTTTTACGTTAAAAGCCTTTGTATCATATCCGTAGATAGCTTCTAAGTGCCTTACGGTAACATCATTGATAGTTTTTGCAGCCTCAAAAAGAGCCTTATTCATTCTTGAATTTTGATAATCCGGATGCGACATAATGACAACGGTTTTCATTATTATTCCTTTCAGGTGTATTTAATTTATCCGTTTTTAACATATAAATTTAGATTAATTATATCCACAATATCTTTACTAACGGCTTTAAATTAGCTATATAAACCAGATAAATTTAACCCAAAAAAGGCTACTGATTACTTCGCTTCTTCAAGTACGAAAAATTCGCCCATACTGTTTTGAAGCAAGGCATTTTGCCCCTTGATATGGATGTTTACTCTTTTATTATCAGATACTAAAAACAACCCCTTAGGAGTATCTTTCTTCTTAAGTTCATAAACATCTCCGTCGCTATCTTCCATAGTTGCGGTCTGCCAGCCGTCGCTGCTTGTTAGTTTAACCGCGTAAAATACGCTTGAAAACTGCCTTTCTTCGACTTTAGCACTAGATTTTGTCGCGCTAGAAGCAGCACAACCCGCCATAAAAACAGATAAAAGCAAACAGGCTAGAAAATTTCTCATTTTATTCCTTTTTATAAATTCATTAAATTTCACGAAAATATCTGCTTATAGTGTGTTAAACACTCTATCTCCCGCATCGCCAAGACCCGGAACTATATAATTTCTCTCGTCAAGTTTCTCGTCTATCGCCGCGGTAAAAACTTCAACATCAGGATAAATTTCACTAAATCTTTTTAGTCCCTCAGGGGCTGCGATGATAGAGATAAATTTGATATGCTTAACGCCGTTTTTTCTTAAAAATTTAACTGCATCTATAGCCGTACCGCCCGTAGCAAACATCGGGTCTATGATGATAGCAACGCGATCTTTGGCATCCTTTGGAAGTTTAGCGTAAAAAAACTCAGCCTCAGCCGTCTCTTCATTTCGCTGAAAGCCCAAAAAGCCTACGCTTGCATCAGGAATCAGCGTAAAAACACTATCAAGCATACCAAGAGCGGCGCGCAATATCGGGCATATCATGATTTTATCGGCTAGCTTTTTAGCCGTCGTATCGGCGACGGGAGTTTTGACGCTAACTTCACGCAAACCAAGATCTCTGGTAGCCTCAAATATCATCAAGTGGCTTATCTCATCCACAAGCATTCGAAATTGAAACGGCTCTGTCGAGATATCTCTTAAAATGGCCAGCTTATGCTCTATTAGCGGATGAGATATGAGCTTAACGTTTTTCATACTATGCCCTTTGCAAGTCTAGCCGTATAAGCGTTTATATCGAAATTCTCAACTCTTGCCACACCGTCTTCGATAGCGGCTTTTGCAACGGCAGGAGCAACGGCCGTTAAAACACGCTTATCAAAAGGCTTTGGTATGATGTAATCCTTACCGAATTTTAACTCATCCTCGCCTGAAGCCCTACAAACCTCCTCAGGCACGGGCTCTTTTGCCAAGTCGGCTAAAGCGCGGGCAGCCGCCATTTTCATATTTTCCGTTATCTTTCTGGCTCTTACGTCAAGCGCTCCGCGGAATATAAAAGGAAAGCCAAGCACGTTATTTACTTGATTTGGATAATCGCTCCTGCCCGTTCCCATCATGACATCGCTTCTTACTTCAAGAACTTCTTCGGGGAAAATTTCAGGCGTCGGGTTTGCAAGAGCAAATATAATAGGCTCCGGATTCATGCTTTTTACCATATCTTTTGTAAGCACTCCCGGCTTACTAAGACCTAAAAACATATCCGCACCTTTAACGGCGTCAGCCATAGTTCTATCGCTTGTTTTTATGGCAAATTCTTGCTTTTCGGCGGTCAGATCGTCTCTTTCATCATGCACTACGCCCTTGCTGTCTATCATCACGATATTTTTAGCGCCAAGCAGTCTATACATCCTAGCGCAAGCTACTCCCGCAGCGCCTGAGCCGCTTACTACGATCTTAATCTTTTCTATATCTTTGCCTGAAATTTCAAGCGCGTTTATAAGACCGGCGCTCGTTATCATCGCCGTTCCGTGCTGATCGTCATGCATTACGGGGATATCAACGGCTTCTTGAAGCTTCTTTTCTATCTCGAAGCATTTTGGAGCTTTGATATCTTCTAAATTTATACCGCCAAAGGTAGGAGCAAGCGCTTTGCAAATTTCAACTATCTTATCCGGATCTTTTTCGTCAAGCTCGATATCAAAGGCATCTACGTTTGCAAATTTTTTAAACAAAACAGACTTGCCTTCCATGACGGGCTTACCCGCTACGGCTCCTATATCGCCAAGTCCAAGTACCGCCGTGCCGTCGGTTATGACGGCTACTAAATTCGCTTTATTGGTATATTTATATGCAAGTTCATTATCCGCTTCAATCGCCTTGCAAGGCTCTGCAACACCGGGAGTGTAAGCCATGGATAGATCCCTTGCACTCTCGCACGGAGTTTTTACGTTGATCTCTATCTTGCCGCCAACGTGATAAGCTAAACTCTCCTCTTTCGTTACATGTGTCATTTCGTTTCCTTGTATTTTATTATATTTTCTATTCTTTTTTTTATCTCCGCGCTTCCAAGTACTTCAAGTACTTCAAATATCGAAGGAGAGACGCTTGAGCCCGTTAAACTCACTCTTAAAGCCTGAGCCAGATCTTTTAATTTCAGACCGTTTTCTTCTAAAAATTTAGTAGTTATCTCCTCATAGCCCGCAGCGCTTAGATCATAAGTTAAAATTTCTTTAAATTTAGCCAAAATTTCAAGGCTTTGCTCGGTTATAAATTTGCCAAAAGCTTTTTCGTCATAAACGCTTGGCGCATTGATGATAGTCTTTGCGCTTTCGCTCATCTCAAGCAGAGTTTTAGAGCGCTCTCTTAGTGAATTTAGCAGAATTTCGCCCTTTGGCATAGCCTTAAAATCCACTCCAAATTCAAGCATATCCTTAGCCAGCCTATCGTAAGGCAGAGTTTTGATGTAGTGAGCGTTTAGCCACTCAAGCTTTTGTGCATTATATGTGCTTGAGGATTTGTTTATATGGTGGGGATCGAAGTATTTAAGCATATCTTCCATGCTAAAAATTTCATCATCTCCATGACTCCAGCCAAGTCGCACTAAGAAATTTAAAAGCGCTTCAGGCAGATAGCCCATACGTTTATACTCCATCACGTCCGTTGCTCCGTGACGCTTACTTAGTTTCTTGCCGTCTTCGCCGTTTATCATCGCGACGTGAAAAAATTTAGGAGGCTTAAAGCCCAGCGCATCGTATAAAACAATCTGCTTTGGAGTGTTTGAGAGGTGATCATCGCCTCTTATAACGTGAGTTACGCCCATAAGCATATCATCTATAACTACCGTAAAGTTATATGTAGGCGTGCCGTCGCTTCTGGCGATAATAAAATCATCCAAGATATCTTCGGCTCTAAATTTAACTTCGCCTTTTATGCCGTCATCTATCAAAATTTCGCCCGTCAAAGGCGCTTTTATGCGTATAACAGGATCGATTCCTTCAGGCGGCACACCCGTAAAGTCGCGGTATCTGCCGTCATATTTAGGACGCTCTTTGCGCGCTTCTTGTTGCGCTCTAAGCTCATCAAGCTCCTCTTTGCTCATATAATCCTTATACGCCTTTCCCTCTTCAAGCAGCTTTTTAACATACTCTTTATATATATCAAAGCGCTTTGACTGATAAGTAACCTCTCCGTCATAATCAAGCCCACACCAATCAAATGCCTCTTTTATAGCGACGGTAGCTTCTTCGGAGTTGCGTTTTAAGTCGGTATCTTCGATACGAAGTAGAAATTTCCCGCCGTTTTTCCTAGCGTAAAGATAGCTATAAAGCGCAGTTCTAAGTCCGCCTATGTGTAAATACCCTGTCGGACTCGGGGCAAATCTCGTAACTATCATAATTTTGCCTTTATTATCAATCTTAAAAATTAAAATGTTATAATTGCGGATAATTATATTTACTTTAAACTTAAATAAGGGTTTTATATGTCTAAAAAGATGTTTTTTCTGGCTTTTTTACTCAGTGCAAATTTCGCTTTTTCGCAACAACTAGTAAACGGACTGGCGGCCATAGTAGAAAACGAACCTATAACGATGTATGAGGTTTATAAAACTTCGCAAATTTTAAAAACAGATGAGAAAAGCGCTATAAATTTTTTGATCAAAGATAGACTCGAGCAAGCGCAGATAAAAGCTTTAAACATCGACGCAAGCAGCTTTGAGATAAATGAAAGAATGCAAAAAATTGCACAAGAAAACGGTGTAAATTTAGCCGATCTTAGCAGCGTACTATCGCGTCAAGGAATAAACTATAGCGATTTTAAAGAGGATGTCGCAAAGAGTATCAAACAAGAAAAGCTCTATCAAAACATCTTCAAAGACGCAAAAGTAAATGTTAGCGAAGAGGGAGCGAGGGCTTATTTTGAGCAAAACCCTAGTCAATTCGTAAAATTCGCAGAGGTTAAAGCAACAAGATATATATCCGGACAAAGAGAGCTTTTAGAATCTATTCAAGATTCGCCACTAAGCGTAAATCCTGCCGTAAAAACCGAAATTTTAGAACTTAAAAGCGAGCAAATTCCGCCTCAACTAAGACAAATTTTTGAGATGACAAAAGACGGTTCATTTACTCAAATTTTCCAAACGCCAAGCGGATTTGAGATGTTTTTAGTTAGTTCAAAATCAGGCGTAACGATGCCAAGATTTGAAGACGTAAAAAACGAAGTCATAAGTAGCATATATAGACTCGAAGAAGAGCGTGTCATAAGCGAATACTTCAACAAACTTCGCGCCAGAGCAAATATAAAAATGCTTAGATAGTTCTTTAAGAGTGAAATTTAAGCTCAAATTTCACTCTTTTTAAAATTATCTAAAAACATGAGCGAATATCGGCTCGCTTAGCTTAAATTCAAAACTATTTCTATCTACTAAACCAACGCATTTATCGCTATCATAAAGCTTAAGCAAAAATTCCGCCATCTGCTTAGATGAGTGATATCTCTTAAAATTTGCGTCATAGTCGTATTCGTCTTTGTCGGTTGCTCTCATGCCGAATTCAGTCTTAGTGGCCGCAGGAGCTAGTACTTTAGCCTGCATTTTAGCGCCGTTTGCTCTAAGTTCATGATATAGCCCCTCGGTAAACACGCTTACGTAAAATTTGCTAGCACAATACGTCACTGCGTTTGGCACGATGCTGTATCCTCCGGTTGAAGAGATATTGACAAGCTTGGCAGGTTTATCAAAATAATCCCTTGCAAAAAGAGTTGAAAAGATAGTAAGAGCCTTGATATTTAGATCTATCATCTGCTCGGTTTTGTCTAAATTTTGCGAACCTACAAGGCTATAATCGCCAAAGCCTGCATTATTTATCCAAGCTTTAATATAATAAATTTTAAGTTCGTCATAAATTTTATGAACATTTTTAGGATTCGAGAGATCGCAAATTTTAGTTATCACTTTAAGATTGCCAAAATCGGCTAAAATTTCAGCCTTTAAGCTATCTAAAAGTACTCCGCGCCTAGCTATAAGCACTAAATTCTCGCCACGCTTTGCAAAAGCTTTGGCGACTTCATATCCGATACCCGAGCTAGCGCCCGTTATAACGATATAAGAGTCCATTTTGTCTCCTTGTATGGTTTAATAGTTTAAAATAATAAACAGCCTTAGTCTTAGCAAGCAGAAAAGATTTTCGGCTTTGCAGATAAACAAAGCCGAATTAGTGCAATTTTAGTGTTTAGATAAGTAATTCGTATCGTAATTATTGTTGATAAAATCTTTGTTTTCCATCATTCCTATATGAAAATCTCTAGTAGTTTTTATACCGTGTATGACAAGCTGCTCAAGAGCCACTTTCATCTTGTGGATTGCTTTGTTTCTATCCTCGTCCCACACGATAAGCTTGCCGATCATGCTGTCATAATAAGGCGGTATAGAGTAATCCTGATAGATATGGCTATCCATACGCACGTTTCTACCGCCCGGGCAGACGTATTTGGTTATCTTTCCCGGACTTGGCGCGAAAGTGTTTGGATCCTCAGCCGTTATTCTGCACTCTATCGCGTGTCCTTTTAGGCTGATACTCTCTTGGCTAGGAAGCTTTTCGCCTTCTGCGACTTTTATCATAAGCTCGATGATGTCAAGTCCGCTTACCATTTCGCTTACGCAGTGCTCAACCTGCAAGCGGGTATTCATCTCGATAAAGTAAAAGTCCAAATTTTTATCAACTAAAAATTCAAACGTCCCCGCACCCTCATAGCCTATGGCCTTTGCCGCTTTGATTGCGGTTTCGTGAAGTCTTGCACGGGTATTTTCATCAAGCAAAATAGCAGGGCTTTCTTCGATTAGCTTTTGATGTCTGCGCTGCATAGAGCAATCACGTTCGCCGACGTGAATAACATTGCCGAATTTATCGCCAATGATTTGAACTTCGATATGACGTGGGTTTAGGATGTATTTTTCCATATACATTGTTCCGTCGCCAAATGCGCTCATGGCCTCGCTTTCAGCCGACCAAAACGCCTTTTCGATATCTTCTTCTTTCTCAACCACTCGCATACCGCGACCGCCACCGCCCGCGGCAGCCTTTAAGATAACAGGATAGCCGATTTTTTTGGCTAGCTCTTTGGCAGCTTTCGTATCCGAAATAGCTCCGTCAGAGCCAGGTATTACAGGCACTCCCGCTCTTTGCATCATCTGTTTTGCTTTGCTCTTATCGCTCATTAAAGCCATAGCCTCTACGCTAGGGCCTATAAATTTTAGATTGTGATGAGCGCAAATTTCAACGAAATTTTGATTTTCACTTAAAAAACCGTATCCCGGAAATATCGCATCGGCTTCGCTTATCTCAGCAGCGCTGATGACTGCAGGGATGTTTATATAGCTGTCGCTTGAACGCGGTCCGCCTATGCAGATAGCTGCGTCTGCGTATTTCACATAAAGGGCATCAGCATCGGCGGTAGAATAAACCACGATAGCCTCTTTGCCCATCTCTTTGATAGTTCTTAGTGCGCGCAGTGCTATTTCACCGCGATTTGCGATTAAGACTCTTTTGATTTCCATTAAATTTTCTCCACTCCAAATAGCGGCATCGCAAATTCAACAGGCTGTCCGTCTGAAACCAACATCTCGGTGATAGTGCAGTCAAATTCCGCTTCAATCTCATTCATTATCTTCATGGCTTCTATGATGCCTATTACATCGCCTTTTCTCACCCTTTGTCCTACTTTTACAAACGGCGCCGCACCGGGACTTGGAGCTACATAAAATGTCCCTACCATAGGCGATTTGATACTCTCTTTTGCACTTGTAGTTTGCTTAACTTCAGAGCTTACTACTACATTTACGGGTGTTGGAGCCGGAGCGGGCATTGGAGCGGGCGCGGGCTTAGGAAGCTCGCAACAATCGGCGAATTTTTCAAGCTCGACTTCAAAATCTCCACTTTTAATTTTGATACGATTCATATCCATTTCGTTAAAAAACTCGATCAACTCTTTGATGTCTTCTTTTTTCATAAAGCTCTCCTAAAAATTTTAAGCTAATTAGGGTATTGTATCAAAAAAATCTAAAACTTCAATTTGTTTAATCTTATATTCATACCAACGGGCTTTAGTTGCATACTCAAGGAGTGACAAATAGTGACATTTAATACAAAATGCGGCTATAAACCAATATTAATTTTTGATTTTAAAATAAAATTTAGCCTAAATATTGAATAATCAAATTTCATATTAAATTTAAGGAAATTTCTTGGCAAAGATAGCTATAAACGGTACAAGCGGCTTTGTGGGCAACTACTTGACTGATTTTTTAAAGTCAAAACACGAGATAGTGCGCATACCAAGAGGAATTTATAACGACATAAAACAACTGCAAGACAAGATAGAAGGATGTGATGTCATAATAAATTTAGCAGGTGCAAGCATAGCTAAAAAATGGAGCGAATCATACAAAAAAGAGCTTGTATCAAGCAGGCTAGATACGACGATAAATTTAGTAAAAGCTATGCAGAATTTACAAAATAAGCCAAAAATTTTTATCAGTACTTCGGCTGTAGGCATATATAAAACAGGCAAAGAACACGATGAAAGCTCGCAGGAATTTGACGACGGGTTTTTAGGAGAACTTTCTAAAAAATGGGAAGAAGAGGCGCTTAAAGCCAAGCATCTAGGCATCAAAACGGCTATTTTTAGGATATCGGTAGTTATCGGCAAGGGCGGTGCACTAGAAAAGATGCTTCCAGTTTTTAAACTTGGTCTTGGCGGAATTTTAGGCGACGGTAAACAAGGATTTTCATGGATAGATATAAACGATCTGGCAAGAGCTTATGAGTTTGTATTATCAAACGAGCTTGAAGGTATATACAACCTCTCTTCGCCAAATCCCGTATCAAACAAAGAATTTACCGCCGCTCTTGCTAACGCTCTAAAACGACCGGCTTGGTTTAAGGTGCCAGAATTCGCACTTAAGCTTAAATTCGGCGAAGGAGCTAAGATACTAACCCAAGGGCAGAAAGTATATCCTAAAAATCTACTTCAAAACGGATTTAAATTTGACTACGCAAAGATAGAAGATAGCTTAAAACATGCCTTAAGCTAGCTAAATTTAACTTACACGCCGGTCTTTCTTGCTTCAAGCAAATTTATAAATCCAAACATTGCTAGGCTTAAGACAACCAAAATAAGGCTTAAAATGAGTGCGCGTTCGTTTTCTCCGTCATAAACAGCGTTAAAAATCGCAAGCGAAACGGTGTCTGTCTTGCCTACTATATTTCCGCCAAGCATGAGCGTGATACCCACTTCGCCAAGACCTCTTGCAAGCGCTAAAACAAGGGCTGAAATGATGCTTTTAATGACGTTTGGCATTATTATGAAAACTGCTATTTCAAATTTATTCTTGCCAAGGCTCTGCCCCGCTTCAATAAGACTTTTAGGCAGACTTTCAAGAGCTGCGGATACGGGCTTAACCAAAAGCGGAAGCCCTGCTAAAAACGAAGCTATAACAAGAGCGCTGAAACTAAAAACTATCTGTAAATTTAAAGCCTCTCCCAAAAACGAGTTGCGCCCCAGCAGATAAAGCAACAAAAATCCCGTCGCAATCGGCGGAAATATCAAAGGAAACATAACCAAAGCCTCAAGAGCCGGCTTAAATTTGCCCTTATAAAATGCTAGAAAATAGGCTATCGGAAGTCCGATCAAAACAAGACAGACAAAGGTTATGCAAAGCGTTTTGGCACTTAAAATCAAAGGGTGAACTAACCAAGAAAACTCGCTCAAATTTTAAACCTTTTTAGTTTTCATGCATAAATTTAGCTTAACAAAAGCTAGAAATTTTATCTTAAATCCTTTATTTGTAACGCAAATTAATTTAAATTTACCAAGCCGCGTAAATCTATTTTTAAACTCTCTTTTGATTTTAAATTAATCAAATTTGCAAATTTCGCTCAACTAGCAAATCTTAAAGCCTTAAATGCTATATAAATTTTGCCTTTATAAGCGACAAATCAAAAGATCAAGCACTCACTTTAAACCGAATTTTGCAAAAATTTCTTTTGAACGCTCGCTTTTAAGCTCATCTATAAATTTAGAGCAATCTACGTGTTTTTCACATGCCGCAAGCTTGGCCGCACTTATAAAAACAGGACTATAAAGACTCTCATCTACATAAATCACCGAACCGAATTCATCTCTTCTAGCCTCAGCTTCGGTCGAATTTATAAATCCCGCATCAACTTCACCGTTAAGCACGTAAGCCACTACTTGAGGAACGCCTGCTACGGCAAGCATCTTTGAGCCCACCTCTTTTTCTAAGTTCGAATTTTTAAGAAACTCGGTAGTGCGAATTCCGTAAATAGCTTTTTTAGCATCAGGCATCGCGATACGCTCAAATTTCAAGATATCCTTGATATCATTTATCATTTTTTCTTTGGGAGTTACAAGAGACAAAGTGCCTTTTCCAAGACGTTCGTAGCCCTTTATCTCAAGCCCGCTTTTGTTTAAAAATGCCTCATCGCCTACTATCACCGCCATCTTGCCTTCTGCTGCTTGGATAGTGATTTGCTTGATGTTTGCAAAGGCAGCTTCAACATTTACGCCGTCTTTTTTAAGGTTTTCGATAACTGCCGTTACGGGCTTTTTGTATCCGCCGCCCGCACCCACAAGTAAAGCATCCGAAGCAAGTGCAAAACAGACAGTAGCCGCTAAAAATAAAAATTTTTTCATGCTGATCCTTTTAGTTTTAAAATTTCGCAAATAATATAAAATATATACTTATATACTAATAAAATAGGCTTTATATCGATATTAATTTAAATTTTATATTTTAAATTTACAAAATACTTCATGCGGCGCGAATATGATATAATTAACAAATTTAAAATAAGGAAAAAAGATGGGTCTAAAAAGCGATAGATGGATACGAAAAAAAAGCTTAGAAGAGCGCATGATAGTGCCTTTTTGCGAGGAGCAAGTAGGCAAAGGTGTCGTAAGCTACGGAGTTAGCAGCTACGGATATGACATAAGAGTCGGAAATGAGTTTAAAATTTTTACAAATGTGGGCGGCACGGTCGTAGATCCAAAGAATTTCGACGAGAAAAACGTGGTTGATTTTGTTGGCGATGTATGTATAGTGCCACCAAATTCCTTTGCGCTTGCTCGCACGGTCGAGTATTTTAATATGCCTGATAACGTGCTAGCCATCTGCCTTGGCAAAAGCACCTACGCACGCTGCGGTATCATCGTAAACGTAACGCCGTTTGAGCCGGGATTTAAGGGACATATCACGATTGAAATTTCAAACACGACCCCGCTTCCGGCTAAAATTTACGCAAACGAAGGCATAGCGCAAGTTTTATTTTTAGAAGGCGATGAGCCATGCGAAGTGACATACGCCGATAAAAAGGGTAAATATCAAGCTCAAGAAGGTATAACACTGCCTAGAATTTTGAAATAAATTTTGGCTTTAAAAGCAGGTTTTAAATTTTAAGTTAAACGTGTAGTTTAGCTGATAAAAACCGCGAGATAAGCTAAATTTTGGTATATATTTTGCTTAAGCTTTATAAAATAAACTTTTTAGGAAATAAAGATGTTTAACGGAAAAAATATTTTAATCACCGGCGGAACGGGAAGCTTCGGCAAGAAATACACCGAAATTTTGCTTAAAAATTTTAAGCCAAAAAGGCTAATTATATACTCAAGAGACGAGCTTAAGCAATACGAAATGGCTCAAGTTTTTAAAAATCCCGCAATGAGATATTTTATCGGCGACGTGCGAGATGAAAAGAGGCTAAAAACCGCGATGGACGGGGTTGATTTTGTCATTCACGCAGCCGCGATGAAACACGTTCCCATAGCCGAATATAACCCGATGGAGTGCATCAAAACAAACATCAACGGCGCTCAAAACGTCATTGATGCAGCCTTTGCTTGCGGAGTAAATAAAGTGATCGCACTATCAACGGATAAAGCTTGCAATCCTGTAAATTTATACGGAGCCACAAAGCTTGCTAGCGATAAGCTATTTGTCGCGGCAAACAACATAGCAGGCAGTAAAAAAACTCGCTTTAGCGTCGTAAGATACGGCAATGTCGTCGGCTCTCGAGGCTCGGTAGTGCCATTATTTAAAAGACTCATTCAAGAAGGCGCAAAAGAGCTTCCTATAACGCATGAGCAGATGACGAGATTTTGGATCACTCTTGAGCAAGGAGTAAATTTCGTTCTTAAAAATTTCGAGCGCATGAAGGGTGGAGAAATTTTCATACCTAAAATTCCCTCAATGACTATGCTTGATCTTGCCAAGGCTCTTGCTCCAGAGCTTAAAGTCAAAATCATAGGCATAAGACCGGGAGAGAAAATGCACGAAGTGATGGTTGGAAAAGACGATGCGCACCTAACTTACGAATTTAGCGACCACTACGTGATAAGCCCGTCCATTCAGTTTGCGACTATACAAGACTTTTCGACAAATGCGCTTGGCGAAAGAGGCAAGCTTGTAGAAGACGGGTTTGAATACAGCTCAAATACTAATAAAATTTGGCTTGATAAAGAGGGTCTTTTGGAGATGATAAATGATAGCTTATAGCAAGCAACAGATCACAAATAGCGATATAGCAGCCGTTTGCGAAGCTATGCAAGCGGAAATTTTAACAGGCGGAAATAAGGTGGCTAAATTTGAAGAGGCCATTTGCGAATATGTCGGAGTAAAACACGCAGTAGTAATGAATTCGGCAACTTCTGCGCTTCACGTCGGATATCTTTCTCTTGGCGTAAAAGAAAACGACGAGGTCATAACTACGCCTTTAACCTTTGCGGCAACGGCAAACGCAGCTTTAATGGCGGGAGCTAAAGTTAAATTTTGCGACATCAAATTTGACGGAAATATAAACGAAAACAAGCTTTCTGAGCTAATCACATCAAAAACAAAGGTCATAGCTCCCGTTGATTTTGGCGGAAATAGCGTAAACATAATAGAGATCATGAAAATAGCTCGCGCAAAAGGCATAAAAGTGCTTGATGACGCCTCACATGCGCTTGGTAGCACCATAGAAGGAGTTAAAGTAGGCTGCCATGCGGACGCAAGCGTGTTTAGCTTCCATGCAATTAAGCCTATCACTACTTTTGAGGGCGGTGCGCTTGTAACAAACGACGACGAGATAGCCAAAAAAGCGCGTCTGTATAGAAGTCACGGAATTTCTAAAACCGAACTTTGGCACAGCGATATGAGCCTGCTTGGATACAACTACCGCCTAAGCGACGTAGCTTGCGCGCTAGGGTTAAGCCAGCTTAAAAGACTTGACGAGATGATCGAAATTCGTGAAAATATCGCTAAATTTTACGATGAAAGATTTGATAAAAATCCATATTTTAGCCTCATAAAAATCCCTGAAAACAAAAAAAGCTCGCGTCATCTTTATCCGATCTTGCTTTTTAGCAATCTTTGGAATTCAAAAGAGGAAATTTTTAAAGAGCTTCATTTAAGAGGTGTCGGCGTGCAGGTGCATTATAAACCGACTTATCAGTTTAGCTTTTATACCAAGCTTTACGGAGAGATCGAGCTAAAGACGGCGGAGGATTTTTACAAAGCCGAACTTAGTTTGCCGTGCCACCAAAGCATGAGCATGGATGACGCAAAATTCGTAGCCGATACTCTACTTGAGGTGCTTAGCGAATTTGCAAACCAAAGGCGCGATATATGAATCTTTGCGTCATACCCGCAAGAGGTGGAAGCAAGCGGATACCGCATAAAAACATCAAAGACTTTGCGGGCTTGCCGCTCATTGCTCACAGTATAAAAAGTGCGCTAAATTCGGGCATTTTTGACGAAGTAATAGTAAGTACAGACGATGAAGATATCGCAAGGATTTCGCTTAAATTCGGCGCAAAAGTGCCGTTCATGCGAGAAGCGAATTTAAGTGATGACTTTGCGACTACAAGCGATGTCATGAAAGACGCCTGCCTTAAAATGGGCGAAAATTTTAAAAACGTCTGTTGCCTTTATGCTACGGCTCCGCTTTTAACGGCTGAAATTTTGCGTGAGGCTTACGATAAATTTCAAGATAATAAGTGTGAGTTTTTATTTTCCGCTTGCGAATTTAGCTTTCCTATCCAGCGTGCAATCAAGCTTGATGAAAAAGGCGCGGTAAGCATGTTTTATCCGCAACATCTAAGCACTCGCTCGCAAGATTTAGAAAGAGCTTATCACGACGCAGGGCAGTTTTATTTCGCAAAACGCGAGGCTTGGCTTGAGCAAAAGCCGATATTTGCGGCACACTCTAGGGCATTTATCCTGCCAAGACACTTGGTGTGCGATATAGACACGCTTGCAGATTTTGAGTTCGCGCAAAAACTTTATAAAATCAATCATGAGCTTTGAAAAACTTGCAAATTTAAAAACCTTAATTAGAGCCGATAGCTCCGTAACTATCGGACACGGACACATTAGGCGAGATCTTGTTCTTGCAAAAAAATTCAAAGACATCAGCTTTGCTTGCATAAATTTTGAAGGCTCGCTCATAAACGAGATAAATTCCCCTGTTTTTACTCTTAAAACAAACGATTTAGATGAGCTAATAAGTCTTATAAACACTCATAAATTTGAACTTCTTGTCGTTGATCACTACGGCATTAATTACGAAGATGAAAAGACGATAAAAGAGGCTACGGGAGTTAAAATTTTAAGCTTTGACGATGAGTATAAGCCCCATTTTTGCGATATTTTATTAAACGTAAATATATTTGCCAATGCTAAAAAATATGAAAATTTACTGCCTCCCGCTTGTGAAATTTGGTGCGGGCAAGAATTTATGCTGGTAAGAGATGAATTTTATCAAGAAAAAAAGATAAAAAGAGAGAAAATTTATGATGTTTTTATCGCACTTGGCGGAACTGACAGCAAAAATTTGAGTGCAAATTTAGCGCTTAAACTACTTGAAAAAAATTTAAAAATAGCCCTTGTTACAACAAGTGCCAATGCAAATTTAAATGCGCTTAAAAAGCTTGAGAAAAGCTATAAAAACCTAACTCTTTTTATCGACTCAAATCAAATCGCAAGGCTAATGAACGAGAGTAAAGAGCTTATCATTTCGGCAAGCTCTCTTGTAAACGAAGCGCTTGTTTTAGGCGCAAATTTCAGCGCGGTTATGGTTGCAAACAATCAAAAACAGATGTATAAATGGCTTATTGAAAACGGATATAAAGCCTATACAAGCGAGGAGATATGATCCGTCTTATAAATTTTACCGAGCTTACAAAAGAGCAAAAGATGATGGTTTTTGATTGGCGAAACGATGAGCGAGTAGCGAAATTTATGCGCTCAAGAAATATAAACTTAAAAGAGCATCTTAAATTTATCGACGGATTAAAAAGCGCTTCTGATAGACTTTACTTTTTGGTCGAAGAAAATGGCGAGTTTATCGGTGTGATCGACTTTATAAACATAAGTGATGAGAATTGCGAATTCGGACTTTATGCAAATCCGAATTTAAAAAATCAAGGCGCAAAATTAATGCAAATTATAATTAACTATGCGTTTAGCGAGCTAAAGGTTTTTAGGCTCAATTCATGCGCTTATAATTTCAACGAAAAAGCCATTGCGCTTTATGAAAAATTTGGCTTTGAAATTTATGATAAAGATGATCAAATGAGCTATCTAAGGCTTACAAAAGCAAATTTACAAGGCAAAACAATATGAAAATAGGAAATTTTGATACGGATAAAAGAGTATTTATCATCGCCGAACTCTCAGCCAACCACTCAGGAAGCTTGGAAACGGCGATTGAAACCATAAAAGCGGCTAAACGCGCCGGAGCCGATGCGATAAAATTACAAACATATACTGCCGATAGTCTTACGCTAAATTCTCAAAAAGAAGACTTTATGATACGAGGCGGGCTTTGGGACGGACGAAATTTATACGAGCTTTACGAGCAAGCCATGACTCCCAGAGAGTGGCACGAGCAGCTTTTTAACACTGCGCATAAGGAGGGCTTAATCTGCTTTTCAAGCCCATTTTGCAAAGAGGATGTGGATTTTTTAGAGCAATTTAACCCGCCCGCTTATAAAATCGCCAGCTTTGAAGCGGTTGATTATGATTTTGTAGAGTATGTCGCGAAGAAAAACAGGCCAATCATCATATCAACAGGCATCGCAACTCACGAAGAGATCGCGGATATAGTGCAAATTTGTAAAAATGTCGGCAATAGCCAAATCGCTCTTTTAAAATGCACTTCAAGCTATCCTGCGCCGTTAAACGAGATGAATTTGCTAAATATACCTACTATGAAGGATGAATTTGGTGTGGAAGTCGGCTTTAGCGATCATACTTTAGGTATCGTTGCGCCCGTTGTAGCGGTGAGTTTAGGTGCGCGCATAGTTGAAAAGCATTTCATACTAAATAAAGACGTAAAAAGCGTAGATGATGCATTTTCTCTCGATGAGGCCGAATTTGCACAGATGGTAAAAGCGGTGCGAGACGCCGAAGCCTTGCTTGGTAAAAGCAAATTTACTTCAGGTGGAGAAAATAGAAAATTCGCTCGCTCGCTCTATGCAAGTAAAGATATAAAAGCGGGAGAAATTTTTAGCGATGATAACGTAAAAAGTGTGCGTCCAAGTTACGGGCTTCATCCTAAATTTAAAAAAGAGTTGATAGGAAAAACGGCAAAAAGAGATATAAAATTTGGTGAAAAAATCATACAAGAGGATCTATAAAAGGAGATAAAATGAGCAAAAAAATAGATAAAAAAGAGCAAATAGGCAAAAGTAGTATAAGCACAAAAGAGGCTAAGCATAAAGCCGACAGTCAAGCAGGGCAGATACAAAACCCTATCTTTGAAAGAAACCTTCAAGCGTTATTTCAACAAGATGAAATTCTAGCTGCCAGACTCTTTGCTATGGGTGCTCAAGACAAATACGAAGTTTTTACAGGAAAAGATCCTCTTGATATAAACATAATTGATCGCAAAAGCTTTAAATACATATATGAAAATCCCGTAAAAGACACGCACGATATGCTTGAAAGTCTTGAAAAACAGTATAAGCGCTATCCGATTATGTACTTTTACGGACTTGGCAACGGAATTTTATACAAAGCACTACTTTGCAATGAGACACATCAAAGAATAGTGGTCGTCGAGCCCGAGCTTGAGATAATTTATATAGTGTTAAATTTAATCGATCTTTCAAACGAACTTGCAAGCGAGCGACTGACACTTTTTTACTCAGAGTTTGCCAATTATTCGCAGTTTTATTATCTTATCGCAAAGGTTGAATTTAACAGATATGCAAAGCTTTACGATCTGCATATACATACAGCTTTTTATGACAACTTTGCCGATGATTACCAAAGAATCAACTATGAATTCACTAAAGCCATCTCTCAAATGGTCGCAAGTAGCGGAAATAGCATAGACGATATGCTAATAGGCATAAAAAATCATATAGAGAATTTACCAACTATGATCACAGGATACTCTTATGTAGATCTTGTTAAAAAGCGCCATAATCTAATGGATACTGCTATAATAGTTGCCACAGGACCTAGTCTTGACAAGCAACTTGATACGCTTAAAAAATTCGCTCCATATGCTACAGTTATCAGTCTTGATGCCTCTTATCCTATACTATTAAAGCACGGCATAAAGCCCGATTACGTAACATCTATCGAAAGAGTAGTTGCTACTTCAAGCTTTTTTAAGCATAAAAACAAAGAATTCGATAAAGACATATACTTCATCGTAGCTTCTCTAACCCACAAACAAACTATCAAAAATATCTTGCCTAGAAGACTTGTGCTAACAATAAGACCTCAGCCTAGCGAATTTATCTTTAATCTAAAAAAATACGGCTATCTTGGCATAGGACACTCCACGGCAAATCAAGCATATCAGCTGGCAAGAGTGCTAGGGCATAAAAATATCGTTTTGATAGGGCAGGATTTAGCCTTTGCTCCTGACGGCAAAAGCCATGCGACCGGTCATGCATTCGCTCAAGCAGAAGAACACCTCTATACTAAAGCTTACGGCGGAGAAGGTGAAGTAAGAACTACTTACGTTTGGGATAAGTTTAAAAATCAATTTGAGAAAGATATAGAGGAATCCAAAAAAGAAGATATCGCGACATATAACTGCACTGAGGGCGGAGCCAGGATAGAAGGCGCTATCGAAAAGCCATTTTTAGAGGTAATAAATAAGCTTTGTAAAGACAAAAAAGTAAAAAATTTACCAAACATCAACGAAGTAAAAGACAAAACCGCAAACAGATATCTTTTACAATCATATAAGACTATAAAAGAAAAAATAAAAATTCAAGAACTTGCTAAGTCTAAAGTAGAAGAGGTGTTCTTAAAAGTGGTTCCTCAAATAGACAATATACTAAAAATTAGAGACGAAGGAAAAGTAAGCGAAAAGCTTTTTGATAAACTAGTTAAAATTTCAAACCAAATAGACAAAGCAAAAAATGTAATAATGAACA
Source organism: Campylobacter sp. RM15925 (assembly GCF_012978775.1). Lineage (NCBI taxonomy): Bacteria > Pseudomonadati > Campylobacterota > Epsilonproteobacteria > Campylobacterales > Campylobacteraceae > Campylobacter > Campylobacter sp. RM15925. The sequence goes on along the minus strand of NZ_LIWP01000004.1, from coordinate 45,417 downwards.
AAAACTACCAAAAATATGTAGACAACATAGTTTCTATGTCCATCTATTATCAAGAGCTAGAACTTGCTAAAATTTCAGTTGCGCCAAGTGAAACACAGCTAGAAAAAGTAAATAAGCTTATAGAGTGGGTTGAAATTCATAAATACTGGCTATTTTCAGTTGCAGGCGGACTAAATGCCGATATAGAAACCACCAAAAAAGCTTCAAGAAATTTGATAAAAGAACTTAAAAAAAGAGGTCTTATAGAAAAATCAAATTTAGGTAAAATCAAAGATAATTTTAGATTTTAAGTATATTAAAATTTCAAGTCGGATAATCAGACTTGAAATTTGAGTTTTAACAACTAAGCAACTTAACACATTTTGAGGAAGCCTTAAGCCTGAAAGCTTAAGGATGGATATTTTAGATTACTGAATAAATCCAAGAACATTTTTCCAGCTTCGCAGGATTTTATTAAAATCCTGCTTCGCGTAGAAACGTTTTAATACTACTGAAGTAGTCTTAAAACGTTTTCAAGGAAACTTATCTTAGATTACTGAAGTAACCTAAGAACGTTTTGTTGAACAGCGTTAGCTTGACTCATTGCATAACTTCCTGATTGAGCTAGGATGTTAAATTTAGAGAAGTTTGCTGATTCTTTAGCGAAATCAACATCTCTTATTTGAGATTCAGCTGATTTTACGTTTACTTGAGTAACTGTTATGTTATTAACTGTTGCTACAAGTTGGTTTTGAACAGAACCTAGGTCAGAGCGGATAAAGTCAAGTGTGCGCTGAGCGGACTCTGCTATATCCATAACAGCCATTGCCCCTCTTAGTGTTATAACACCAGCTGACTGAGCAGATGACATAGTTGCTTTACTCATTCTTTGAAAGCCCATAGCGGCAGCAACGGTTTTATCTATCTGACCTCTAATCTCTCTCAAAGAAACAGATGCCTGAGATCCTCCATTGGCATTATTATCGGCACTGAAAGCTAAAGAGAATTTATCTCCATTGGCGCCACCAGCTTCAACTTTAATATCTCTACCATCAAGGCGAACCAAGTTAATTCTTCCTGCAAATACGCCTGTACTTAGCATAGCACCTACTTTTTCCGACATTCCTAATGCTTGACCTATCTTATTTTGATCTTGACCATTTTTGCCACCAAGTTTGATAGCTCTACCATCACGACTTGTCAATACAAGCTTACCAGCCGTATTGACAGAAGCTTCAACTCCCGTTTGGTCCTTTACAGCATTTATAGCATTTACCAAAGCACCGTTACTATCCCTATCTTTAACCGTCAAATCGCCTATTATGACACCATTTACAGTAAGACCTTTTAAATTACCAGCGGCAATTGTGTTCTCGGCAATAGCAGTTACATCAAATGTAGCCCTTACACCTGTTTTATCAGCTACTTTGTTAATGTTTTCAGCTAAAGCACCGACACCTTCACCTATGTCTGTGCCTATCTTAGCTGCAGCAACTTTAACATCATTTACACCATCAACATTTTTAAATGTAACTGTAAGTGCAATAGCTTTTGTTAAAATCTTAGAACTCTCAAATCTTGTTAAGCCAATTTTATCTGATGTAGTAGCACCGATAGAAGCTTTAACAGTTTGGTTTGAGTAAGCACCGATTTGAAACTCTTTGTTAGAGAATGTTCCGTTAAGTAGTTGCTGACCGTTGAATGAAGTTGTGTTGCCGATGTTATCAAGCTCTTCCATAAGGCGAACGATATCAGCTTGAAGCGCTTGGCGAGACTGAGTTGTTTGTCCGTCTTGAGCTGATTGAGTAGCTTTAACCTTGATAGTATCAAGAATTTTTAGCTGCTCATCCATTGCTTTATCTGCAACTTGGATGATACCGATAGCATCGTTACCGTTTGCTATAGCTTGACCTAAAGCGTTAGCTTGTGCTCTAAGGCTATCTGCAATAGCCAAACCTGAAGCGTCGTCAGCTGCAGTTTGAATTCTCAAACCTGAACTTAATTTGCCAAGAGACATAGAAAGCTCTCTATTATTGCTGACTGCGTTTGCGTGTGTGTTAAGTGCATTTATGTTAGTGTTAATGCGAAAACTCATTTTAAATCCTTTTAAGTTTAGTTACGACTTCATGTCGCACAAAAACTATATCGTGAGTTTTAAAAAAAAGTTTATAGCCAAAATGAAAAAAATTAAATTTTTATTTTTATCATAAAATTTTTGCTACAATTAGCCGATAAATTTTTAATAAGGTTATAATAATGAAAAATTTAATCATCGTAGAATCACCCGCCAAAGCAAAAACTATCAAGAATTTCTTAGGCAAAGACTACGATGTGATAGCCTCCAAAGGGCATATCAGGGATCTTCCTAAGACGACTTTTGGTATAAAGATAGAAGATGACAAATTCACTCCCGAATACAAAGTAAGCAGCGATCACTCCAAAGTCGTAAAAGAGATAAAAGAGCTTGCTAAAAGCGCTGATAACGTCTATCTGGCAACCGACGAGGATAGAGAGGGAGAAGCTATAGCCTATCATATCGCAATGGCGATAGGCAAAAAACCCGAAAGCCTGCCAAGAATCGTATTTCACGAGATAACCAAAACCGCGATAAACAACGCCTTAAACAGCCCGAGAACTATAAATATGTCAAGCGTAAATGCCCAACAAGCCCGCCGTTTGCTTGACCGTATAGTGGGATATAAGCTCTCTCCGCTTTTAAATTTAAAAATCCAAAAAGGACTAAGCGCGGGCAGAGTGCAAAGTGCGGCTTTAAAGATAATAGTGGATCGCGAGCGTGAAATTCAGGCATTTAAACCTATAGAATACTACACAATCGATACGAAATTTAAAAAAGATTTAGAAGCCGAGCTTGTTAAATTTGAAAACCAAAAGATAGAAAAGCTAACCATAACAAACCCGGATCGTGCAAAATTTATCGTAGAAAATTTAAAAAACGACAAATTTAAAATTCGCGAGATCGAAAGCAAAGAGCGCAAAACCGAACCAAGTCCGCCGTTTATGACCTCAACACTTCAACAAAGTGCGAGCAATAGACTTGGATTTAGCCCCAGAAAAACGATGATGATAGCTCAAAGCCTATATGAAGGCGTGCAAACCCATCAAGGCTTCATGGGCGCGATAACATACATGAGAACCGATAGCTTAAATTTAGCCAAAGAGGCGGTTGAAGCCGCACGAGAGATCATTAAAAGCGAATACGGAGAGAAATACCTACCAAGCAAGGCTAAAATTTACGCTACCAAAAGCAAAGGCGCACAAGAAGCTCACGAGGCGATACGCCCTACAAATTTAAGCTTCACTCCTGAAATAGCGGCTAAATTTTTAGAAAAAGACGCGCTTAAGCTTTATACGCTTATATACAACCGCTTTTTAGCATGCCAAATGAGCGCAAGCATAAGTCAAACGCAAAACGTCTTTGTGTCAGGCGATAAGGGCGAGTTTAAGATAAGTGGACGCAAGGTGCTATTTGACGGCTTTTATAAGGCTTACGGGGATTTGGATAAGGATAAAATTTTACCGAATTTAAATATAGGCGACGAGATGAGCTTACAAAACATATCAAGTAGCCAGCACTTTACCGAACCGCCTAGTCGCTACTCGGAAGCGGGGCTTGTTAAAAAGCTTGAAAGCCTAGGGATCGGTCGCCCAAGCACATACGCACCGACCATATCGCTACTAACTTCGCGCGATTACGTAAGAGTGGAAAAAAAGCAGCTCATACCAAACGAGATAGCATTTACGATGATGGGTGTGCTTGAAGAACACTTTAGCGATATCGTCGATAGCGAATTTACGTCTGTTATGGAAGAAAAGCTTGATAGCGTAGCTGAAGATAAGGTTGATTGGCAAAAGCTTTTAAGCGAATTTTACTATCCGTTTATGGAGAAGATCTCAAGCGGCAAAACAAATATAAAAAGCCAAAAAGTAGCAACTCCGATCGGCGAAAAATGCCCTGAATGCGGAGGCGATTTACTTCTTAGAAAAGGGCGATTTGGTGAATTTATAGCTTGCGGAAATTTCCCAAAATGCAAATACTCGCGCAATATCAAAAAACAAGAAACAAGCGAGTCAAGCGACCAAGCAAAGCCGAAAAAAGAGCTTAAAAAGCTTGACGTGCCTTGTCCTGAGTGCGGAAGCGATCTGGTTGAGCGCATAAGCAAGCGAGGTAAATTTTACGGATGTTCAGGCTATCCGAAGTGCAATTTTATCAGCAAATACGAGCCGACAACCGAAAAATGCGACGAGTGTGGCGGTATGATGGCAAGAAAAGAGCTTAAAAAAGGCATTTTCCTAGAGTGCGTAAAGTGCAAAAATAAAAAGCAGATAGAGGGATAATACTGGCTCGTCCCTCTATACAAAGAATTTGGAACGAGCAAAACGAGTGAGTATTAGATACTTTGCCTGATATCTTAAGCCACTTTACCGCTTGAGCCGCCTCCGCCAAAATCTCCGCCTTTGCCGACACGATTTAAGAATTTTAATAAATCCAAAACCAAACTAGTATCTCTTTTTACGCTTAGAATTAATCAAAATTCAAATGACTAAATTTTGGCCCTATCCAAAGTAGAAATTTAACTCAATTTTACAACCAAAAAGCCAAAACAAGGCACGTTTAAACAGATAAAAGCTTTGATTTTGTATAATGTTAATTTTTATAAAATCAATGCAAAGAGAACTAATGAAACAAATTATGCTATGTGCGATCTGTTCGCTAAATGTCGGCAACTGCTCGGAAGACTGCGGTTACTGCACGCAAAGCGCAAAAGTAGACGCCAGAATAGAAAAATACAAATTAAAAACAATCGAAGAGATCATCTATGAGGCTAAAATAGCCTCAAATAACCACGCACTTGGCTTTTGCCTAGTAACTTCGGGTAAAAATTTAAACGACACAAAGCTTGAACTTATCTGCCGCGCGGCAAAAGAAATTTCAAAAGAGCTTCCGAATTTAATGCTGATCGCATGCAACGGAATGGCAAGCTACGAAGCGCTTAAAGAGCTTAAGAGTGAGGGAGTTTTTAGCTACAACCACAATCTTGAAACCAGCCGCGAATACTTTGCTAAAATTTGCACTACGCACACTTGGGATGAGAGATTTGAGACGAATTTAAATGCCAAAAGGGCAGGACTGGCGCTTTGTTGCGGGGGTATATACGGACTTGGCGAGAGTAATGAAGATAGAGTTAGCTTTAGAAATAGTCTAAAAGAGCTTGATCCGTTTTCCACGCCTATAAATTTCTTTATCCCGCACGCGGCACTTCCTATAAAACAAGAAAAGCTAAGCCAAGATGAGGCGCTAAGAATCATAAAAGATACGAAAGAGGCTTTGCCAAACGCAAGAGTCATGATAGCAGGCGGCCGCGAAGCGGTGCTTAAAGAGCGTCAATATGAAGTTTTTGACTACGGCGCGGAGGCTATCGTGATAGGAGATTATCTTACGGCTAAAGGCGAAGTTGCAAGCAGCGATATAAAAGAGCTTACAAAAAGGGGATATAGCTTTGCCACACTCTGCCACTAGCGGTCTTAGCATACTAATAGCACTTGCTTTTATAGTATTTACCTCGCCGTATTTTTCTAAAATTTTGCGTATCCCAATCGCTCCGGTTGAGATTATTTTGGGTGCGGCTGCGGGGTATTTCGGACTTATAGGGCACAACGACATATTTCACATAGTTAGCGAAGTAGGGTTTTTCTACCTGATGTTTTTAGCGGGAACCGAGGTTGATCTAAAGATATTTTTTACAACCGATAAAAAAATCCTAAAATCAGGGCTCATATACATCGCACTCCTCTATCTGCTCTCATCTATAATTACGTTTAGCTTTGATCTAACACCGCTTTTTATCCTCATCATACCGCTTATGAGCGTGGGTATGATATTTACGCTGTTTAAAGAGTATGGGAGAGAAGAAAAATGGCTAAATTTAGGCATGCTTGTCGGCTCCATAGGCGAAGTTGTAAGTATAGTTCTTTTGACATTTGTCGGGGCATACCTGAAATTTGGTGCCGGAAGCGAGCTGGCGCTTTCTATCATTTACCTTGGAGGATTTTTACTGCTTAGCGCATTTGGCTTTAAGATGCTAAATGTGCTTTTTTGGTGGTATCCTCAACTAAAAGTCATGCTTATGCCTCATTATGATAACGCCGAAAAAGATATAAGGCTTTCTATGGCGCTATTTTTCGGCATTATCGCACTTATGCTTTATCTTGATCTTGAGATAGCCTTTGGAGCTTTTGTAGCAGGCACTTTTATAGCGACATTTTTTGATCACAAAAAAGACCTTCCGCATAAGCTTGCAAGCTTTGGATTTGGCTTTTTGGTACCTACATTTTTCATATATATCGGCTCTACTTTTAAGATTGACGCTTTATTTATGGACGGAATCATCAAAAACGCGATGCTGATAGTATCGATAATGATAGGCTTTAGGATGATAGCAAGCCTTGTATTTTTAAATTTGCTCGGCTTTAAAAAAACCATGCTTTACGCACTATCTCACTCTATGCCACTTACTCTTTTGATAGCCGTTGCTACCATAGCTCACAAATCAGGCGACATAAGCGAGGAATTTTACTTCTCTTGTATCCTTGCAAGTCTAACTCAGGCTATAATAGTGATGATAAGTATAAAAATTTTGATGAATTCCCAAAAGAAAAATTTTAGAGCAATCTCAAAGGAGTAAAGATGTCAAACACTGTCACACTTACGGACAACAGAAACGGCAAGAGTTACGAATTCCCGATTTTACAAGGAACTATGGGTCCTGATGTCATAGATATATCGACATTTTTCAGCCAAACGGGTATGTTTACCTTTGACCGCGGATACACTTCAACCGCGATGTGCCGCTCGTCTATCACCTATATAGACGGACTTAAAGGCGAGCTTATGCACCGCGGATACGATATAGCATATCTAGCCGACAACAAAACCTTCCTTGATGTCGCGTATCTGCTTTTAAACAAAGAGTTGCCTAACGCAAAAGAGTATGATGATTTTAGACTTGAGCTTAAAAAGCGCTCCTTTATACACGAAGGCATGATGAAAATTTTCGACGCTTTTCCGGATAAAGCTCACCCTATGGCGATCTTGCAAGCTAGCGTTTCTGCGCTTAGTGCGTTTTATTTCGATCATCTTAATATGGACAAACCCGAAGAGTATCACGAAATGGCTATGCGAATAATTGCCAAAATCCCTACCATAGCCGCGTTTAGCTATCGCTACTCAAGAGGGCTTCCTATTATTTATCCGAATTTGGACCGCGGATTTACCGAAAATTTTCTTTATATGATGAGAAGTTATCCTTATGAGCACGTGAATTTAAAACCTATCGAAGTAAAGGCTCTTGATACGGTTTTCATGCTTCACGCCGACCACGAGCAAAACGCCTCAACCACGACAGTTCGCACCGTAGGCTCAACACACGCTCATCCGTATGCGTGTATATCGGCAGGCATCGGAGCTCTTTGGGGATGGGCGCATGGCGGAGCGAACGAAGGCGTCATACGCCAGCTTGAAGAGATAGGCTCGGTAGCAAACGTAGAAAAATACATCGCACGCGCAAAGGATAAAAACGATCCGTTTAGACTCATGGGCTTTGGGCACCGAGTATATAAGAATTTCGACCCGCGCGCAAGAGTGCTTAAAAAGATGTGCGATCAGCTCTTTGACGAGATCGGCATAAATACCGAGCTTTTAAAAATCGCCAAAAAGATCGAAGAGATCGCACTTAGCGATGATTATTTCATCTCGCGCAATCTTTATCCGAACGTGGATTTTTATTCGGGACTTATATTAAAGGCGCTATCGATTCCAAATGACATGTTTGCCGTTATCTTTGTGATCGGGCGCACACCGGGCTGGATAAGCCAGTGGATAGAGCTAAAAGAGCAAGATACGATCAAGATCGTTCGTCCTAGACAGCTTTATGTCGGAGAAACAAACCGAACACCGAAGTGATTTTTAAACCTGTGCAAAGCACAGCAACTTATAACGTCGCCCTAGGTGGGGGTTAAAGGGGGCGGAGCGGGTCTCGCAACTCTGAGCAACCGCCCCCTTGATAAAAATAAAAGTGGGCAAAGTTTAATTTTTTAAGCTGATTGCCTTATGCTATATCTATAAATTTGGATTAAAATGAAAGACCTGAATTTTTTACTTGAACTAGCCAAAAATGCCGCCTTTGAGGGCGGAAAAGAAATTTTAAAATTCTACAAAAGCGACTTAGATGAAGAGCTAAAACAAGCGCTAATGCAAAATATACCGATTGATAAAGATAATTTGCCCTTTAAGAAAAGCAAAATTTCAAACAGCCCAGAGCAAAACGACTCGAAAGAAAAAATAGGCTATGAAATTTACATAAAGCCCGACAAATCGCCTGTAACCCAAGCGGACTTGGCCTCAAACGATAAAATTTTTGAAATTTTAAGCAAAAGTGGCTTGCCTATTTGCTCGGAAGAGAAAATTTTAGATGAAAACGCAAGCGAATTTTGGCTCATCGATCCACTTGACGGCACAAATGACTTTATAAGCGGAGTTGGTGAATTTTGCGTATGTATCGCGCTTATTCAAAACTCCCGCCCAATTCTTGGAGTGATTTACGTGCCTATCTCAAATGAAATTTATTTTGCCGCAAAAGGTCTTGGCACACATTATGAAAAGCTTAAGAATTTTAGCTCTATTCAAGATCAGATCGCTTCATTTTCAAAGCAAAATTTAGCAAACAAATCCCAAAAACGAATAGCTATAAGCAGATACGGCAAAAACAAAATTCCGCTTCTACTCAGCCAAAAGCTAAATTTAGAGCCTCTTCGCTTAAGCTCGGCTATCAAATTTTGTAAAATAGCCGAGGGCATGGCTGAAATTTATGCAAGGTTTAGTCCAAGCTGTATCTGGGATAACGCCGCAGGTGAAATTATAGCTAGCGAAGCGGGTGCCGTGATGATAGATCTAAAAACTAAAAATTCGCCGCTTTATACCGTGCAAAATCTAAAAAGCAACGAATTTATAGTGATTTCAAACAAATTCCTAGATAAAAAAGATGAAATTTTAGAATTTATAAAAAGTAGCAAATAGCAAGCAAATTTAAATTTCATAGCACTTTTAACGCCTTTTAATATTGTCTTTGCCACTTGCGCGCAAAGTTTTTCGTTTTTAGATTAGCGCAGACTTTAAGTCAATAAAAAGTATAAAAACTGAAATTCAAGCCTCATCAAATTTAACACGCGGATTTATCTTTAGCTCATCAAATTTTACAAACTCTTTTTTAAGGTATTTTTCACGCCCTGCTCTAGCTATCATGGCCGCATTGTCAGAACAAAATTTAAGTGGTGCAAGCAAAAGCTCGCAATCAAATTTAGAGCATAAATTCTCAATTCGCGAGCGTAAATTTAAATTCGCGCTTGCTCCGCCCACTACGCCAAAACGCCTAAATTTTCGCTCGTTAAATACTTTTTCAAGCTTATTTAAAATATGCTCGCAGGCTACATTTTCAAAAGCGTAGCAGATGTCGCTGATATCTTGCTTGCTTAAATTTCCGATTTCTTTTAGCTTTTCTATCTCGACCCTGACCTGATTTTTAAGCCCTGAAAAGCTATAAGCCGTGCGAGGATCAAACAAAAGAGGAACCGTGAATTTAAACCTGTCTTTTTGCACACATCGCTGCGCTGCGCTTTGGACTTCAACCCCGCCCGGATAGCCAAGATCAAGCATCTTGGCAACCTTATCAAAGCTCTCGCCGAAGCTATCGTCCATCGTCGAAGCAAGTAGCTTGATGCCGCCCTTTTCATCGATGTCAAGTATCATCGTATGACCGCCGCTAACGAGCATCACACCAAGCGGAAAGCGCGCCTCTTCTTCTAAAAAAAGCGAATAAATATGTCCTATGAGATGATTTACTGCGATTAACGGCACATTTAGCGAGATACTAAGCGCCTTTGCCATACTTACTCCGCCCACCAAGCTTACGGTAAGCCCGGGCTCATTTGTAACGGCAATTGCCTTGATATCCTTAAAATTTGGCTTTATCTCTTCAAGCAGCTTTGGCAAAGCGGCAGTGTGAAGCCTTGCGGCAAGCTCGGGCACCACTCCGCCAAATTTGGAGTGCTCTTCGTCTTGAGATATCTTTTTATGATGTATGAGCTTTAAATTTTTGATATCAAAAAGCGCGACAGAGCTGTCATCACAGCTACTTTCTATCCCTAAAATCACCTCTAAAAGCCCTCGTAATGCTTGGTTTTTGGTAGTAGTAAATTTAGCACGATACCAACTAGCGCACCAAGACCCACACCCGAAAAGCTAACCACGCCAAAGTCAAGCACCATACCGCCTATCGCGCAAACAAAGATAAGCGCTACGATGATCATATTTCTTGGCTCGGCAAGATCAACTTCGTGCTTTATAAGCGTTTCTATACCGACAGAAGCGATGATACCAAATAAAAGCAGCATGATACCGCCCACAACAGGAGTCGGAATCGTAGCAAGCACGGCTCCAAGTTTACCGATAAATGCAAGCAAGATAGCCGTGATCGCAGCAAAAGTCATAATGGCAGGGTTATAAGCCTTGGTTATACTTACCGCACCCGTAACCTCGGAGTAAGTCGTATTTGGCGGACCGCCGAAAAGTGAAGCCGCAGAGGTGGCAAGCCCGTCTCCCAAAAGGGTGTTTTTAAGCCCCGGATTTTTTAAGAAATTCTCTTTAGTAACGTTACTGATGGCTAGCATATCGCCGATGTGCTCGATAGCAGGCGCGATAGCGATAGGCACCATATAGATGATAGCGTCAAAGTTAAAGCTAGGCGAAGTAAAATTTGGCACCGCAAACCAACTCGCCTTTGCGATCGGTGCAAAATCAACAATGCCTGCAAAATAAGAAGCCGCGTAACCGACTACTATACCGCAAAGAATTGGTATAAGTCGCATCATTCCCTTGCCAAACATCATAACCAAAATCGTAGTAAGCAAGGACAAAAAGGCTATGCTCATCGCCGTGTTTTGGCTGTAAAGAGCCTCATTTCCTTTGCCCATAGCCATATTTACCGCAGCGGGAGCCAAAATAAGTCCGATAGTAACTATCACAGGCCCAACAACCACAGGCGGAAGTAATTTGTGCAAAAAGCCCTCGCCTCGGTAGCGAACGATAAAGCTAAGCACCACATAAAAAATTCCCGCAGCAAAAAGTCCGCCCATCGTAGCAGAGAGCCCCCACTTCTCGATACTAAAAGTTATAGGAGCTATAAAGGCAAAGCTGCTTGCCAAAAATATCGGCGGAACGTTTTTGCGAGTAACAACCTGAAACAAAAGAGTTCCGATACCAGCCGTAAATAGCGCCACGCTCGTATCAAGCCCCGTCAAAATCGGCACTAAAACCAGCGCACCAAACGCCACGAATAAAAACTGAACGCCTATAAGGCTATCTTTTAATCTAAATTTATACCCTTCGTATTTTTGCATTCACACCCTTTCTTTTATCTCTTTGCTAGCCCAAATTCTTACTTCTTTATCTATCTCAAAAAGCTCGTTAAGGCTCGTAATCTTAGTATTTCCAAACTCCTTAACGCTTTTTAAAACCACTCTTGAAATTTCTAAAAATTCGCACTCGTTTTTTAGAAATTTAAACACTCCGATCTCATTTGCCGCATTTACGATAACTCCTAAATCAGGATTTGCCAAAAGCTCGTCTTTAAGCGAAAAAATCGGGTATTTGTTTAAATTTATCTTATGAAATTTGATGTTTTTAAGCGCGAGCAGATCTAAATTCGCAGTTATGTTTTGACTGAATTTTTTATTTTTTTGATCTGCATTTGACGCGTTTAAATCACCCAAAACAGCATGCGCAATCGCTAAACTCATATCGGTTCTTGAAAGATGAGCCGTAGTTGAGCCGTCTTTAAAGGCTACAAGCGCATGAATCATCGACGTAGGCTCTATTAGGGCATCTATCCTATCTGTGCCAAAGAGCCAAAACGCTTCTAAAACCTCAAAAAGCTTGTTTGCCATCGTCGCGCTATCTATGGTTATCTTAGCGCCCATATCCCAGTTTGGGTGCTTTAGAGCATCTTTTGCCGTTACGTTTTTTAGCGCTTTGATAGGAGTTTTATAAAAAGCTCCGCCGCTTGCAGTTATAATGAGGCTACCCGCGGGCGTTTTGTTTTCAAGCAGAAATTTCAGTCCAAAATGCTCGCTATCTATCGGATTTATCTCTTTTGCATTTAGAAATTTACCGCCCACTACAAGGCTTTCTTTATTGGCTAATGCTAGCTTTTTGCCTAAATTTTGGATTTTCACGCTTGGAGCAAGCCCCGCAAAACCCACAAGGGAGTTTATCACAAGCTTAGACTTGCAGGCTTCAAGCATATCCAAAATACCCTGCTCTCCTGTAAAAACCTGCTTATGCTTAACGAATTTAGCCAAATTTTCATCGTTTATACAGACAAATTTGGGATTAAATTTTAAAATTTGCTCGTTTAAAAGCTCGTAGTTTGAGTTGCAGCTAATAGCCTCAATGCCGATATTAAATTTATGAGCTAAATTTAAGCTGGTTTTGCCTATGGAGCCGGTTGAGCCTAGAACTACCACGAAAGCATCCAAAGCATCGCAACTACGCCAAACAGATACCCGTCTATCCTATCAAGCATGCCTCCGTGACCCGGAAACAGATCGCCGCTATCTTTAACTCCCGCTTTGCGCTTTAAATAGCTCTCAAACAGATCACCCCAAACGCCAAAAGCGCCCACAAAGAAACTCGTAAGCAAGCTATGGAAAAAGGCCTCGGTTATTATGTAACCAAACACGCTTCCGGCAACGCTTGCAGCGCATATGCCGCCGATTACTCCTTGCCAGGTTTTATTAGGCGAAGTCGGGCTAAAGGAGTGCTTGCCAAAGCGCTTTCCGATAAAATACGCCCCGCTATCGCAAGCTATAACTATAAATATCATCCACGCAAGATATCCTATGCCGTAAGTATCATAAAGCATCCAGATAAGAAATATCGGAGTCATCGGGTATAAAAACGGCAAGACGGATTTTAAATTTTCGCTTTTAAAATGAACAAGCACGCTTAAAACGAGCAATACCGCCAAAAGCGCTATAAAAACAGGATTTGAAAAAGGTGTTAGCAGATAAAAAATCATAGCGATAAGCACTAATGACTTCTCGTGAATTCCGTATAATCTCTCGCTTTCTATGAACGAGATAAATAAAACAGCGCCCAAAACAGCGAAATTTAGCAGATGACTATCGATAAGAAATACTATCAAAATAGCCAAAAACATTATAACGCCGGTAATTACTCGTGTTTTCATAAAATTTCCTTTTTGATTTGGAAATATTATAAAAATTTTGCTTAGATTTTAATATCTAAAATTCTATCTTGGCTAATTATCTCGCTCTCATCGTCATCTTGCGCCACACCACCTTCGCCGTTTGGCTCCTCTTCACCCTCAAAAATACTCTCACGCTGATCGCTTTGCGATTTTTCGTGTTGATGCTGAGGATCGATTTTATAAGTCTCTTCGGTAGGTCTTACTTGCACGACTTCTTTGTCTTCGTCTTCTTTAAGAGTCATGGCGGCTAGACTTTGCAGGTCAAATCTATTTTGCATATCTGCTTGCTTATTTGCAACGACATTCATATTTTGATTTATATAAATCGTATTTCCAAGCGGCGTTACGGGCATCTTATCCCCCTTGCTCCTTTTGTATTATTATCGTCTTATGATCCGTATAATTTACATGCGCTCCGTCATTTACTCTGACATTTGCGCGCTTTGTGTAATGAACCTCATATCTGCCCGCACCCTTTACGCTAAATTCCACGCAAAGTTTGGCGGCAAACTTAAGCACATCTTCGCTGGGCGAATTCTTAGACGTTTTAATAATAACATGAGATGATGCAATATCTTTTAAATGCATCCAAATATCATCTTTTTTTGAGTTTTTGAGCAAATTTACGTTACCTTTTTCGTTTCTGCCGACTAAAATTTTATAATCGTTTATATAAAAAATATCGATATTGTCGCTTATCTGCTCTTTTTGCTTTACATTTTTAGCTCGTTTAGGGTATAAAATTTCAAGCTCGCTTGTGCTCTTTGCGTTTTTAATCAAATTTAGCAAATTTAGATAAAACTCCTTTTTTTCATTCAAATTTGCTCTTTCGTTTATGACGCCGATTGCTTTTTGCTTGAGTCTTTTTGCTTTAGCGAAAAATAAATTTGCACTATTTTTAGGGCTATCCTCAAGCTTTAAATTTAAAATTTCGCCATTAAAACCGCTTAGTTTTATATCTCGTTGAAATTCTTTCAAGCTATGCAAATTTGCAAGCAAAACGGTTGCGTTTGCGCTTAAAATTTCACTTTGTCTGCTTAGCTCGTCCTCTTTCTCAAGAGAGTTTAAATTCTCTTCAAGCGAGTGTAATTTTTTTAAAATTTGATTTGTTTTTACCTCTTTTAAGTCACTTAAATTTTTCTCATTTAACTTTAAAAATTCCTCTTTAAAAAACTTCTTAAAATCCGAAATTTCGCCGACGGGCTTTTCTTTTATCTCTATGGGCTCAAGCCGGATTAATTTTTTAGACGGTTTAATCCTTCTAAAACTATTTTCGATATGCCTTAAAGCTTCGATTATCACATCGTTTTCATCGGTTATAACGGCGTTTGTAAATCTACCTGTAAATTCAAGATAGAGGTTACTTTTGCTGCTTTTATAAGAACCCTCCTGAACACAGCAAAATTTTAAAATTCTATTGCCGTTAAGAACCTCAGCGCTTAAAATTTTAGAGTTGTTAAACCGCTTTTTTAACGCCACGTCAAAAGGAGCTTTATACTCCTTAATCGCTATAAATTCATCGTTTGTGTAGATGGATGAAGCTGATTTTGAAAGATCAAAAAACAGCTCAAATTTACCATCAAAGCAAATCAAGATCACCATATCTTGGACGCGTTTAACGGATGTGATTTTTCTAAATTCGGATAAAAACTTTTGTATCTGCTTTAAAACTGCGTATTTCATGAGGCTTATTATATGAAAAATTAACAAATTTTTGATAAAATCAGGTAAATTTATGCGCTCTTGCAACTCGCAATCAGATCTATTTGACTAGGCAAAGAGACTAAATTCAAAAAGGAAATTTAACATGAAACAGACAATAACCGAAAAGATATTCTCAAGCCACGTAGGACGCGAAGTTTTTGCAAACGAGATAATAGAGTGCGATATAGACATGGTAATCGGCAACGACATCACGACTCCGATTTCTATAAAGCAGTTTGAGCGAAGCGGTGCGACAAAACTTGCAAATCCTGACGGATTTTCAATCGTCATGGATCACTACATCCCCGCTAAAGACATCCTAAGCGCAAATCAAGCCAAAATTTCGCGCGACTTTGCCTACAAGCACGATTTAAAGCACTATTTTGACGAAAAAGACATGGGTATCGAGCATGCGCTTTTGCCCGAAAAAGGGCTTGTAGTCCCGGGAGACGTGATAATAGGTGCCGATTCTCATACCTGTACTCACGGCGCGCTTGGAGCATTCTCAACCGGCATGGGCTCAACCGATCTTGCGTATGCGATGATAACGGGCAAAAACTGGTTTAAGGTACCGCCTACGATCAAAGTTATATTTAAAGGCAAGCTTGGCGAGCATGTTTACGGTAAGGACTTGATCTTAGAGATCATAAGGCGAATCGGAGTTGACGGCGCTCTTTATAAAGCGCTTGAATTTAGCGGAGAGACGATAGAAGCGCTTGACATGGACTCAAGATTTTCTATGTGCAATATGGCGATAGAAGCAGGTGGAAAAAGCGGAATCATCGCGGTAGATGATATAACAAAAGAATTTTTAAAAGATAAAAATTTACGCTGCGAACCGAAATTTTTCTACTCCGACGAGGGTGCAAAGTATGAGCAAATTTTAGAAATAGACGTTACGAATTTAGATCCCGTCATAGCCTATCCGTTTTTACCAAGCAACGGAAAGAGCGTAAGAGAGGCGGTCAAAGACGATCTGGCGGTCGATCAGGTATTTATCGGATCTTGTACGAACGGGCGCTTAAGCGATCTTAGAATCGCCGCAAAACTTCTAAAAGGAAGAAAAGTAGCTCGCAAAACTCGCCTTATCATAACTCCTGCAACGCAAAAAATAGCCCTTGCCGCGCAAAAAGAGGGGCTCATGGATATATTTGTGGAAGCGGGTGCGGTTGTAAGCAACCCGACTTGTGGAGCCTGTCTTGGCGGATATATGGGAATTTTAGGCGCGGGTGAAAGGTGCGTAGCAACTACGAACAGAAATTTCGTAGGGCGAATGGGCGATAGAACAAGCGAAATTTACCTTGCCAACTCAGCTGTTGCAGTAGCAAGCGCAATAGCGGGCAAGATAGCCGACCCTAGGGATTTGTAAATTTTAGATTTATTTTCTCATGGCGGCGATTTTGCTGTAAAAATGGAGTAAATTTTAAGATTTCACAAACACGAGCAAGCTAGAGAATTTTTAAAGCTTTTGCGATAAAGATAATTATCAAGCTTGCAACGGCTATCCCCACTAAAACCGCTATAACCCAGCCGGTTGTGCATGCCGTTCCAAAAAGGGTTACGCCAAGAAAAACGGCTTAAATTTAATAAATATTTGTGCTTTTACGATTAAATTTAGCACAAAAATGGCGATAAGTTAGATATTTAATAAGATTTAACTTATAAAACGGCACAATAATCGACTAAATTTAAGATAGTTTTTAAAATTTTAGACGACAAAGCGTTGAAAACTTCCTTAAATGCACTTTACAAAGAGCAAAAAGGACTCAAAGGAAAATAATGAAAAATTGCGTTATCTTGGCAGGAGGCAAAAGCTCGCGCATGGGGCAGGATAAGACTCTCATGCCGTTTGGAAATTTTGCCACGCTTACGCACTTTCAAGTGGATAAATTTAGCCAAATTTTTGATAACGTCTTTGTAAGCTCGAAATTTGAGAAATTTGATCCGCCGTTAAAACTCATCAAAGACAAAGTCACGGACGATTTTTCACCGATGTTAGCGTTAGCGAGCATTTTGTCAAATTTCAAAGACGAGAGCGTTTTTATCATGCCTGCGGATATGCCCTTCGTTAGAGTAAAAACGATAGAAGAGCTTTTTAAATTTACGAAAGAATTTGATATAGTTATCCCGCAAGATGACAATCACACACACTCGCTGTGCGGATTTTTTAACTCAAATTTGGCAGATAAAGCAAAAGAATTTTACGAAAAAGGCGAGCATAAGATCGGGCTTTTACACTCGGTTTGCAAATGCAAAAAAGTAAAATTTGAAGATAAAAAAGAGTTTTTTAATATAAACTATTTTAGCGACTACGAGGAAGCTAGAAAGGTGAAATTATGAGAAAAATTTTAATCATAGCGCTTATGTCCGCAAGCCTGTTTGCTCAAAGCGCACAAGAACTTTACGACATGGCTCAGGAATTTGAAAGCAAGGGCGACACCGCAAATGCGATGAAATTTTACAAACTCTCAGCCGAGCGTTCCTTTATCAAGGCTAACGGCGAACAGCTTGAAAAAAGCATCATAGCGCCATCTCAAACGATCGCGGACGCTACTACAGAAGAAAGAAAGATTGCGGCAACCAACGAGCCTCTTAAGATATACGAGAGCGAAGCGCCTTATGACATAGATGAAATTTTAGGTATCAAAATGCACCATCTTAACTACCTTTTGCCTGCAACTACGGCGTTTAAAAATATAGAAGGCAGGAAGAAATTTGAGACAAATTTCCAGCTTAGTATCCAAAAGCCGCTCTTTCATGATGTTTTTGATATGAACGAAACCATCTCGTTTGGCTACTCGCAAAGCTCGTGGTGGCAGACGGCAAAGAGCTCAACGCCGTTTAGAGAGACCAACTACCGACCTGAAATTTTCGTAACGTTTCCTACGAAATTTGAAGTTTTACCTCAGCTTGACTACATAAGGGCGGGGCTTTTACACGAGAGTAACGGACAAGGCGGCGAAAAATCACGCTCATGGAATAGAATTTACGCAAGCGCCAAATTTTACGCAGGCAAATTTATAATCATACCGCGAGGCTGGGTGAGACTGCCCGACCCTGACGGCAAAGACGATAATCCCGGCATAACAAAATATATAGGCGTGGCGGATGTAAATATAGCGTTTCCTTACCGCGGGCACATACTAACTCTTATGCTTCGTAACAACCTGCGTCTTGACAGCACAAACAAAGGCGCTGCCGAAGCTGGCTGGCTATTTCCGTTTGGAAACAGCGGAGTTTATGGATATGTGAAATACTTCAGCGGATACGGCGAGAGCTTGATTGATTATAACAGACACACAAATAAAATCGGAATAGGATTTGCATTACTAAAATGATAGAAATTTAGGAGGAGAAATGGGAAAAATAATAAAATTTTTGTTGCCTTTTGCAATTTTAGCGGGGCTTTTAAATGCGGCGGATTATGAGATAGATCCCGCTCATAGCAATATAGGATTTTCGGCAAAACACCTTAAGATAACAAAAGTTCACGGAAATTTCACAACATATCAAAGTAAAATTAGTTACGACAAATTTACAAACCGCTTAACCAAGCTTGAAGCAGATATCGAAGCAAAGTCTGTAAATACGCAAAACCAAAAGCGCGATGCGCATCTTGTAGAGGAGGTTTTCTTTTATGCGGAGAAATTCCCCAAGATGAAATTTAAAATGATAAGATTTGAGAAGAAAAGCGAAACCAAGGGCAAAATTTACGGCAATATCACCATAAGAGATATCACAAAGCCTATAGAGCTTGACTTTGAATACGGCGGCGAAAACAGAGATAAGCAAGGTGTAGAGAAAATCGGTCTTAACATAGAAGGAAGCTTACTTAGAAGCGATTTTAATATAGGCGAAAAATACCCCGACTCGCTCATATCAAACAAAATAGAGATAAAAATCGACATAGAGGCTATGCTTAAATAGCCTGTTGTCGCTTATAAAAACGGGCTAAATGCTAGTCCTTTTTGATATTGGCTAAATTTAAACCATAACGAAAATTTCGGATTTAAATTCCTAAAATACCTAACCAATTAAAATAAAAATTTTATATCAAATATCAATTTTATAGGCTTTAATTTTAAAGCCTATAAAGCCTCATAACCTGCTCGCTAACTCGCGTTATGTTTTTTGTTGCGGTCTCTTTATCCATAGCCTCTTCAAGACTTAGGGGCTCATTTAATATACTAAAAAACGCATCGATGCCACTTTCGTTGCAATTTCTAGCGCAATCCGTAACGCATCCTGCAAGTGCTACTACAGGTTTGTTGTATTTTTTTGCTATCTTTGCAACCCCTGTAGGTGTCTTGCCCATCGAACTTTGAAAATCAAGCCTACCCTCGCCTGTTATAACCAAATCAGCCTTTCTAATCTCATCTTCAAGGCGAATTTCTTCCGTTATGATGTCAATTCCCGGCTTTAATTTGGCATTTAAGTAGCTTACGAACCCAAACCCAAGTCCGCCTGCCGCTCCAGCACCTTTAAAATTCCAAAATTCGCTTGAAAAATGCTCGCTCGTAGCGCTTGCAAAGCTGATAAGTCCCGCGTCAAGCTCCTTTACCATCTTCTCATCAGCCCCCTTTTGAGGTCCGTAAACATAAGCCGCTCCGTTTTTACCAAATAAAGGATTATCCACGTCACAGGCTATTAGGAATTCACACTCCTTAAGCTCCGGCATAACGTTTTTTTCGGAAATTTTAGTTATTTTAATCAAATTTTCGCCTATGCCTTCAAGTAAATTTCCAAATTCGTCATAAAATTCATATCCAAGCGCGCTTAGCATACCCGTACCTGCGTCATTTGTAGCGCTTCCGCCGATACCTATGATGAATTTTCTCGCACCCTTGTTTATCGCATGCACTATCATCTGACCAAAGCCGTAGGTGCTTGTTTTATTAGGATTTCTGCGCTCTTTTTCTATGAGAGTTAGCCCGCTAGCGCTTGCCATCTCCAAAATTCCAAGCTCGCCTGCGATAGCGTATCTTGCGGGGATTTTTTCGCCAAGCGGATTTTGCACGATAGCTTCTATAAATTCGCCGCCAAGAGCATCGGCTAAAGCCTCCACGCTACCCTCGCCGCCGTCTGCTATGGGCTTAACGATAACCTCGTCGCAAAACGCTTTAATACCCTCTTTTACGGCATTGCCCGCCTCAAACGAGCTTAGCGAACCCTTAAAAGAATCAATAGCTACTAAAACTCTCATAAACTCTCCTTACATGATCTTTCACGGCTCGCATCGCCGCATATAAATTAAAATTTGGGCTAAATTTGACTCTAAAACAAGTTCAAATTTAGCCGAGAAATCACTTGCTAATTATAGCAATATAAGCGAAGCTAACCAAACGGTTGCCATACCCACAACTCCCATAATAAGAGTTAAAGTAGTTTGGGTCTTATAGCCTTGTTCAGGCGTCATCTTACTGAAATTCGTAACAACCCAAAAATAGCTGTCGTTAGCGTGAGATACGGTCATGGCTCCCGCTGCGATAGCCATAACGGTAAGAGCAGCACCCATTTCCGTAGTAAGCCCAAGAGCCGTCATCATTGATGTGCTGTCGGTAAATAACCCCATAATCGCCGCCGTAGTAGTAAGCGCGACGGTCGAGCTTCCTTGAGCCGTCTTGATGATAGCAGATATAAGAAACGGGAAGAATATTCCAACCGAGCCTATAACGTGAGCGTTCGCTTTCATAAATTCAACAAATCCCGCTGCGGTTATAACCTTACCAAGCACGCCGCCGGCTGCCGTTATAAACAAAATCGGTCCTACTATCTTAAGCGTGTCGTTTGTCATTAGGTTAAATTCTTTAATCTTGCCCGTATTTACAAGTAAGATAACTGCAAACACAACGCCTACGCCAAGCGCTATAACAGGACTTCCTAAGAATAAAAAGAAATTTGCAATCGCACCTTTCATACCTGCGATTTTTACTATCGAGCCAAGAGCCATCAAAACGATAGGAGCTAAAATCGGAGCCAAACTTAAAAATGCGCACGGAAGCTTGCCGTATTCTTTGATAAGCTCGTCATAGCTCTTGCCTACTTCGTTTAAATCCTCTTTGATGGTTATTTTACTGCCTATGTATTTAGAATAAAGGTAAGCTGATATAAGCACAGGGATAGAAACTACGATACCAACCATAATCACAAGAAGCAAATTTCCGCCTATACCCACAAATCCGGCTGCGGCTATAGGTCCTGGAGTAGGAGGAACGAACACGTGAGAGGTGTAAAGACCGCCCGAGAGAGCTACCGCCATGCCAACAGGGCTTGCGCCGATCTTTTCTCTTATGGCTCTGCGAATCGGATCAAGCACGACAAAACCGCTATCGCAAAACACGGGAATTCCTACTATCCAACCCATGATAAGCATAGCCATTTCAGGATGCTTTTCGCCTACGCATTTTACGACCATATCGGCTAATTTTAAAGCAGCACCGGTCTTTTCAAGCGCCATGCCAATAAGCGCGCCAAAGATGATGACTATACCGATACTTTTAAATATTCCGCTAAATCCGTCGCCGATAATTCCAGGTATCTTAACCAGATCAATGCCCGCAACGATCGCAAGCACTAAAGATATAAGCATGATAGCCAAAAACGGATGCACTCCGACCTTTGATATAAGCCAAATCATCAAAATTATAGCTATAACGAAACACACGATTAACGCAACGCCGCTCATAAAAGCTCCTTTGAAATAAATTTGTCTAAAACATCTTACCAAAAGTTAGTTTTTAAAATCTTAAATGCTAGGCGGATTTGTTTTATATTTATTATCAAAATATTTAAATTTATTATTTTACGGATTTGCCAAATTTTAGGCAAAATTTTAACCTTAAAAGAGTTTTGGGATAAGTAAATTGAGTTTAAACCATAAACATCAAATAGCACCTCAATAAGCCTTGAGTACTAAAACATGTCACAAAATTTTAAACAAAGACCGCTTTATCAAGGATATAGGCTAAACCAAAGGCTTCTTAAACGGCAATTTAGCTGGCACACTTAATGGCAAAAGCGAATCGATTGCTAAATTTAAAAATTTAAACAAGTCTTTTGGCGCTTGTAAATAAGTATCAAGTTGCTAAAATTTTAAGACATCTTAACCAAAAAATTCACCATACTTCTTACTTAATCTTGCTTTGTCAAAATCACTTACAAGCACGCTTAAGCTTCTATCAAGAGCTGTTTTGGCTTGAGCTTTGGAAGCGGATTTTAAAATTTCATCCTCGCTGTTTTTGTATACGGCAAAAAGCGTCTTTTGAATCCTAAGTGCTACCTCTACGTTTGAAGCTCCGTCGCGAGCTATGGCATCTATGCTTTGAGTTATAAAGTCGCCTATATCAAGGTCTTTAACGCCTATTCGGTCATAAATATATGCTTTGTCCTTATCCTGCAAGACGCTCTCGTCAAGCAAAAGTCTGGCTATCAAATTTAGCACGCTAAATGCAGTTCCGGGGTCATTTACGGCAGGAGATAGAGCTCTTTGTGCAACTTCACTAAGCACGATAAGTCCAAATCTTGGATCTTGTTCAAAGCTTCTTTGAGTTTCTATAACAAAGCTTTCATAAATTTGAGCAAGCATGCTCTCTTTTTCTTTTGCACTTAAGTCGGTATCTTCATCAAAATACAAAAATGCAAGCTCATCGCCTTTAAATACATAATCGCCCGATCTTACATCAATAAAAATTTTAAAGCCCAATTTTTTAGATAGATTATAAAGATAGTTTAAATTCATATGAGTTAGATAACCCGTGCCTTTAGAGTAAAGCGCTATATCGGGCTCTTTATCGTTTGGATTCCAGCAAGCTCCTAAATTTGGGCTTAAGGCATGATTCTTCATGGCTTTTGCGGTAGCATTATAAATTTTATCAAGAGTATTTCCAAGCCTACCAAGATGCGAGAGCGTATGAACCCACTTTATAAGCGTATAGATAAGATACACAAGCACGGTAGCCGTACTTATAAATAGTATAAATCTGCCGTTTTGACCGTAGTATTCAAGCCCAAGAGCTATCTTAGCGATCACCGCATAGATAAACGCCGATATGAAACTAGCTATCGTTATGCGGGTATTGTCATCGGCCATTATTAGCTCGGTAGCCCTTGGAGTAGCGTTTGCAGAAGCGCTAGAAAAAGCAGAAACCATAATGGAAAGCGAAAAAGTAATAACCGCAAGCATACTTGAAGCTATGATGTCAAGAAGTCCTTGTAATATATCTCGCTTAATATCGGGCAAAAGCTCGGATGGAAGATAAAAAGTCCCTAAAAACGCCATAAAGGCAAATACTATAGCGATGACCGCGCCAAGAGCAGGCATAACCCAAAGAGTATTACTTGGCTTTTTTAGCCAGATGAAAATTTTATACCACAAATTTAATCCTTTGAGAGATTATACAATTTTAAGGGCGGGATTATGAAATTTAAAAAGGATAAAAAGAAAAATCCCCGCCAAAAGCCGGCAGGGATAAGTGTTACGCTATAAACGCGTAGATCATCATAAATAAGAACACCATACCGGTTACTAGCATCGCATATCCTGCGAATTTAGCTAGGAAGCTGTATGATTTGAAGTTATCTTCTTTCTCGACTAATTTATCAAACATTCCGTTTTTCATCAAGCGGTCATACCACTTGCTTCTTTCTTGTCTCATCTCTTCGGCAGTTAAGCTTCCTGAGAAGATTACCGTATCCATAGGGAAGCGGTCCGCTCTAAAGTGAGTGTTAAAGAAGTGGATCGCAAAGATAAATCCTGTCGCTAGCAACGCCTCGTCTGAGTGTACTAGAGTCGAAAGGTTTAGCGCCCAACCCGGTAAGAAATTTGAAAACCAAGTAGGGAACCACAACACAAGACCGGAAAATCCGATGATAAACATACCCCAGAACACCGCAAGGTAGTCGAATTTCTCCCAGTATGTCCAGCGGTCAAACTGAGGTCTTTCGCCTTTACCCATAAACCATCTGAAGTGGTCTCTCATATCTCTTAAGTCTTGCATATTTGGCATCAAGCTGTTTACGCCAAAGACACCGCCTTCATATTTACCCCATTTAGCGATTATTTCGGCTATATGGCTAAAGAACACGGCAAACATAATAACCGCTGAAATATGGTGAATTTGAGTAGCCATGATAGGTCCGCCCATTAAATTCATCATATCTTGAGCCCAAGGAGCCGTATAGAATTTTTGCGGTAAGCCCGAGAACGCAAGTCCAAGGAATGAAGCCGCCATAAAGAAGTGCTGCCACATATGGAATGCGCTAAAGCGTCTAACCTTAACTCTATCGTGATGAGCCGCCTCTCTTGCTTTTTTCCAAGCAACCGGATTTTCAAGTCTAGTTTTAATAAGCTTAATTGACCACAACAATGTATGGAAGCCAAAGAAGCTA
Source organism: Campylobacter sp. RM15925 (assembly GCF_012978775.1). Lineage (NCBI taxonomy): Bacteria > Pseudomonadati > Campylobacterota > Epsilonproteobacteria > Campylobacterales > Campylobacteraceae > Campylobacter > Campylobacter sp. RM15925. The sequence continues at coordinate 21,004 of NZ_LIWP01000004.1, read as the reverse complement.
AATACCGCTATAACAAGTCCCGTCATAAATATATACGCCGTATATAAAAGAGGGAATTTCTCACCGTCGGTATGATCCGCGTGAGCTACAAAGCTAACGAAATTCTCATTTGATCCAGGGTGACACTCCGCACATGTTTTGATACGATTTTCCGTCATAGCCAAAGTTGATCTTGGATCATCGATCTTAAATACGTTGTGCGTTCCGTGACAATCAAAGCACGCCGCAACCCTTGGTGCATCGCCCGGCTTGTTAAGCAAGAGCGCTTTACCGTGGAAGGTATCGTGATAGTGCTTTTGTTGCTCTTCGTGACAAGAGCCACATTTTTGCTCGCTAAGTTGCTTAAGATCAAGCGTCATCCTAGCTTTCGCCGTGTGGATACCGTGACAATCAGAGCAGTTAGGAAGCTCTTTGTTCGGATCTAAATTCTTATGAGACGCTTCATCGTGAACGCTTCCCATAAAATCTTTTTTCACATCTTTGTGACAGCTTGCACAGTTGTCGTTTACGAAATCTTTATCTTTAAAAAGCTCTTCGCGTTGCTCTTTTGAAGCAAATAGAATTTTTTCCGAGCTATGGCAATCTCTACAAGAAGGAATTTGACCAAATAGTCTTCCTCCGTGAACCATATCTTCAAAATCTTCTATCTTCTCTTCGGTTAGCTTTCTTTTTGATTTACCTACTTTTTCTATCTTATTTCCGGCTATTGACCATCCCTCTACGCCATCGGTTAAGATGTAGAGATTTTTATAGCCCAAATCTTTAGCAGCCTTTGCTGCAACGCTGCTGTCAAAGCTCATTCTATTGTCAGAGTAAAATACTAAATGAGCCTCTTTATCTTTTGGCAATAACGATGCATTCAACTCGTCCGCATTGTTTAAAATCGCTCCGGGAATATGTCCGAACAGACGACCCGCAGGCGAACTCATATCTATAAAATATGTATCTTTTTGACCTAGCATCTTCTCAGCTTGATTGATACTAAGCGATTTTGCCCCTTCAATACCAAAATTTAAAGGCGAATCCATACTAGCAAAAAGATTATGCGATATCGTTAAAGCAAAAAATATCATCAATCTTATACATAATCCATACATATTCTTTCCTCCATATATCCTAATGAACCGTCACTAGGTATAGCGGGGCGATTTTGCCCCGCAGCCGTGTTTAGCTTATTTTGATTTACCTTCTAAGATGTTTGTTGCTTGCTCAACGTAAACCAAAGCTTCATCAACTAGTTTCAAAGAATATTTAGGTCCGTGAACACCCCAAGAACCGTCTTTTTTGAGTTTTTCTAAGATATCCTCGGCTTGTCTTGCATAAGATATAACTCTAGCTTTTTGATCTGTTGTAAGTTTTTTGTTGTTACTCATACCGCGATCAATCTTTCTAAGAGCGATTTCTACTTTTGAGTAGCCATCTTTAACAGGAAGTTGCCATTCCATAACTAGGTCATAAATCATAGCTTGATCTGTAAATTTAAGCTTATCAGGCAATGTTGATTGAACAGGGCTATGGCAACCGCTAGCTCCAGGAGCCATTAGGTTAGGATCGCTAAAGCTTGTTCTACCGCAAGACCACATTAAGTCAACGAAGAATCTTCCATTTTCATCTCTATCAAGTGTCCAGCCTTTTACAGTCATAGGATCTCTTGGTTTGCCTTCAGGTGGGTTGATTGATTTTCTATCTTTATCAACCATGATGTTCCAGATGTGTGAAGCACGAACGTTGTCAAATCCACCTTTATCAGGGTTTTGAACAGCTGCGAAGTTCTCACAACTCATCATATTTGGCATGTGACATCCTGTACAATTGTCTTTAGCGTGAATTCCGCCTTGTTTAAAGAAGCTTTTTTGAACTTCGTGGCAGTCTTCGCAAGTCTTTTTAAGTCCTGTTAATGTATAGCCGTCTTTCCAGTCGTTAGCTGTAACTTCGTGCGGATCGTGGCAAGTGTTACATCTCATACCTTCATCATAGTGAGCAGAGTTGAACAGTTGAGCACCTTCGGTTCCGCAAGATGGACAAGATGATTTAAAGTATGCGTTAAACTGTTTTCTTGGGTTCTTTTCAGAGTCTGCTTTATGCCAAGCAAATCTTTGGTGACATCTTTCGCAGTTACTTGGCATACCCGCACCTCTAGCACCGTACAAGTGAGCTCCCGCACCGTGGCACTCCTCGCAGCTAATACCTTTTGTTATAGTATGCTCTCTTAATTTCTTAGAATCGCCAAGAGCCGCGTAGAATTCATCTTTAGATTTAAAGTCGAATTTAAATGTATGACAAATTTCGCAATACGCACTTGCAGGTTGGAATTTGAAATTTTTTCTATTTGATGCGCCGTATGAGTTCATACCCCACATATGAGAACCGCTCTTGCCGAAATCTTCCATTTTAGTAGGGAATCCCGGAGAGAATTCTGCTATCTTTTTAGTCATTTCAGGAGTTAGGAATTTAGCCCATAAAACTGAGTATTGGTTACCACCCGCTACTAGTTTACCGCTAAGATCGCTTAAATTTCCGTCTTCAACGTGGTATGTTCCGCGAACCAACCATTTATCAAGGAAGCCGTATTTTGTTCTTGGGGTTCCTATGATACCGTATACATCATCAGGCTGAATACCTGTAGTAAGGATAGGAGTTGTCTCGATAGCTCCCGGAAGTCCTTTTTTAACATCTCCACCTACCTCTTCAAGCTCTTCTGGCCATCTTATGGTTTTAGCGTGACGTGAGCGCTCCCATTGCATATATTGAGCAGGGTGGCACTCGCCGCATTTTTTATGCCCTACGAATTTGTTTGGAAAGTCAAGGAATGACTCCATACCAAGACGATAAGTAACTGCGGTATGCTCCATATTGTTCTCTTTAGCATAATCAGGACCATGGTTTATCTCAATAAATTCCTCCACACGATCGCTTAAGCCGTATTTACCTACAAGCCTACCTTCTTTTTCATAGTGAAAAACCGGGTGATTTTTCTTTAAATACTCCCAGTACTCTTTTTCATGCCCAACATAATCTTCCAAAGTTCTTGGGGCAACGCCGTCGTTTTGAAACGTTTCTCCTTGCTCAAAAGGCTCCTCATATCTGTCGTCCGCGCTTAGAGGAGATATAGCGCACATAGCAAGAAAACAACTACAGGTTATAAATTTTAACCAACCTCGTTTCATCTCATTCTCCTTCATAAATTTTATAAACAACATTTTTCAAAAATTATGTTATCGGTACAAATCTAAATATTAAAATTTAATCTTTAGATTTAAAAAATTAAAGCCAAATTTATTAAGGTTCTGGCTATTTAACCTTAAATCTGATCTTTTTATACCGAGAAAAGATCAAATCTAGCTCTCGTCTTTATACCCTCCTTTCATGACAAGAGAAATACAAGAACTAATGTATTAATCCTATTTTAAATAAAATATTAATACATATTTTTTTAAACTATTCTAAATTTAAGTGTAAGCGAAATATTATTTTTGAGTTTTTTTTGATGTTTTTTTAGTATCATAATCTTCTTATATATAAATTATAAATTTAATATCTATAAATATTGTAAATTCACTATTTGATATTCAATATTAAAAAGATAATATATTACTATTACATATAATTCTCAATATAAAATTTAGATATACATAACCTTAAATAATAAAAATAGTAACCAAATCGTTACAAATTATAATTTGTCAAATTTATAATTTGTTAAAAATACATTAGAATTGTGCATAAAATAATATTTTTCGTTTATTCAAAATACCATGCCTGCACCATGTAACTATTTGAAACATTTTTTAATATTCTTTAAAATTTAAAATTTAATTTTTCTAATTAAAATTAAGAGTTATTAGGTCTTATTTCAAAAACTCCTGTTGTTAGCAGTTCAAATTTGTATTATAGAGTAATAAAACATAATTGCATTAATAATAACATTATAAAAAGCAGAATTAAAACTAATCTTAAAAAGAAGCTGTAGAAGATTATTTTTTAATAGCATCTACTCTAATTCCAAACAGAATAATATTTAAGAACACTTAGTTAACACCAACCAAAACAAGATAAGATTTAAATATGATATCAAGAAAACATCAAGAAAATTTTAGTAGAGATATGAATCAAGCAACTATACAGTGAAGCTAATCAAACATAGCCTATAGATTTAAATTTAACCAATCAAATTTATTATCATGCAGATATAAAAATTTTACAAAAACGCTTAAACCAATATATCTTAACAATATCAAAAGTCAAATAGAGCAAAGGCTATCTCTTTAAAGTTAAGAAATATCCCTCCTCGTCACTAGTAATTGTGTATTTATATCTCTTATCAAGAGTTATGGAAGCTCGGTAAAATCCATCGTGAGCTCCAAAAGTAATTGATTCAAAAGCACCGCAGTCAAGCTTAAAAGTCTTAGTAAGAAATCCTTTTGGATTTTTGAAGTCAATTACGATCTTTTTGTCTTTAAGCACGGCAAAATCTCTTTTTTTGATATCTTTTGTGAGAATTTTAAGGCTCATAGGGCTAAATTCAAAATCCGCTTTATGAAAGCTTATTTTTTTAAGCGGCTCTTGTTTTTTTTCTTCGACAGGAGCAGGCTTGATAACCACTTCTTGCATCGGCTCTTGTTTCATAGTGTCTTGTCTGGTTAAATTTATATCAGCGCCCATAGGTTTGGAAGAGGCTTTAACCGAAACATCAACCACAGGCTCATTCATCGTAACCGACACATCAGGCTTTAGCACTACTGCAGGCGACAGAGTCTTTGTTAGCGTTAGTTCATCATTCCAATTTATGCTCTTATTTACATCGATAACTTTTTCTTTGATACTTCCGTCTTCACTCTTATACTTAACCGATACAGAGATAAAATTCCTTGCATCGCTCGGGAATTTTATGTTTTGCTTTTCAAAAGGAGCTAAAATTTCAACCGAATTTGTCGTAGTTACGCTTGTATTTAAATCGCCCGTCGGTACAAACGGATTCTCTCTGCCAAAGCTAGCACTTAAAAAAACCAATACAAAAAACCAAATTTTATCCATATCAACTCCAATTATTTACTATCTTGCGGTTCAAGCTCTTTTAGCTCAAAAAACGACTTTTGAAGCTCGGCATTGCGCTTTTTTAAAATTTCCACATCTTTTTTAAGCTGCTCTTTTTGATCCTGAAGCCCTAACATTACGTCTAAAGACCTCTTACCAAACATTATATTTCCCACATATATGCCAAAAAGAGCCACACAAAGAAGCAATCCGATAATCTTAACAATAGTTTTAAAAGAGTATGATCTCTTTATCTCATTCTCGTCATACTCCTTTAAAATTTCACTCAAATTTCATTTCCTAAAAATTCATCTGTCTCAAGCTCGATCTCAAGAAGGCGGTTGTATTTGGCGTTTCTTTCGCTTCTTGAGGTTGCGCCCGTTTTTATCTGACCCGTATTCATCGCTACGGCAAAATCAGCTATAAAGCTATCTTCACTCTCGCCGCTTCTATGACTCATGACGCAGCGATAGCCCTTGCGTTGCGCTAAGCGGATAGTTTGCATCGTTTCGCTTACGCTTCCTATCTGATTTGGCTTGATTAAAATCGCGTTTGCAACACCTTTTTTAATGCCCTCTCTTAAAATTTTCTCATTAGTTACGAAAAGATCATCTCCTACGAGCTGAACCTTGCTTCCAAGTCTAGCCGTGAGCTTCGCCCAACCATCCCAATCATCCTCGCTAAGTCCGTCTTCGATAGAAAATATCGGATACTTATCGCAAAGTTTTGCGTAGTACTCTATAAGCTCTTCGGAGCTAAATTTCTTGCCTTCAAGCTCGTAAGAGCCCGCTTTATAAAGCTCACTTGCAGCCACGTCAAGAGCCAGTTTTATCTGCTCGCCCGGCTTATATCCCGCTTTTTCAATGGCTTGCATTATGATCTTAAGAGGCTCTTCATTATCCTTTAAATTCGGTGCAAATCCGCCCTCATCGCCAACTGCGGTGCTGTGGCCAAGCTCGTTTAAAATTCCTTTTAAAACCTGATAAATTTCAGCCGCGGCTCTTAGGGCATCGCTAAATTTCTCAAACCCGAAAGGCATAATCATAAATTCTTGAAAATCCACGCTGTTGTTTGCGTGCGCTCCGCCGTTTATGATGTTAAACATCGGCACGGGAAGCACGCTTGCATTCGCTCCGCCAAGATAACGATAAAGAGATATATTTAAGCTTTTTGCAGCCGCTCTAGCAACCGCCATAGATACGCCAAGCACGGCATTTGCGCCTAAATTTGAGTAATTATCGGTCCCGTCAAGCCTCTTCATCTCATCATCGATTGATTTTTGATCGTAAGCGTTTAGCCCGATTATCGCTTCGGCTATAGCTTCATTTACGTTGCTAACCGCCTTTAGCACGCCCTTGCCGCAATATCTACTATCCTTATCCCTAAGCTCTAAAGCCTCGCGCTTGCCGGTACTAGCTCCGCTTGGCACGACAGCGCTTGCAACCGTCCCGTCACTTAGTGCAACCGTAGCGCGTACAGTCGGATTTCCTCTACTGTCTAAAACTTCTATCGCCGTAACATCATCTACAAAAATCATCATTCATCTCCTGTTTCTTGACTATCTTCGTCATCTTTGCCGCCGCCGCTTATGATGTGCTCAATTCCCATAGATCCTTTTATCGCGGCTACGATCTCATCGGCCACTTCAGGATTTTCTTTTAAATACGCCTTGGCATTTTCTCTGCCTTGACCGAGTTTGCTTGCATTATAACTAAACCAAGCGCCGCTTTTATCGACTATATCAAGCTTAACGCCGTAGTCGATTATCTCGCCTTCTTTGCTGATTCCTTCGCCAAACATTATGTCAAATTCGGCCGTTTTAAACGGAGGCGCAACTTTGTTTTTCACTACTTTTACTTTCGTTCGGTTGCCGATAGGCTCTTCATTTTGTTTAAGAGTTGCGATTTTACGAACGTCAAGACGAACGGAAGAGTAAAATTTAAGCGCATTTCCACCCGTTGTAGTCTCAGGCGTGCCATACCCCATAGCGCCTATCTTCATGCGAATTTGGTTGATGAAGATGACGGTGGTTTTCATCTTATGCACGATTCCGGTTAGCTTTCTTAAGGCTTGGCTCATAAGTCTTGCTTGAAGTCCTACGTGCTGATCACCCATATCGCCCTCTATCTCGCTTTTTGGCGTAAGTGCGGCGACACTATCAACCACGATAAGATCGATCGCTCCGCTTCTTGCAAGAGTCTCTACGATATCAAGAGCTTGCTCGCCAAAATCGGGTTGAGATATGTAAAGATTATCCGTATCAACGCCTAAATTTGAAGCGTATTTCACGTCAAGAGCATGCTCCGCATCGACAAATGCGCAAATTCCGCCCGCTTTTTGAGCTTCGGCGATGATATGAAGCGTTAAAGTCGTCTTTCCCGAGCTTTCAGGTCCGTAAATTTCTATCACCCTACCCTTTGGAACGCCGCCTATACCAAGAGCCAGATCAAGTCCGATCGAGCCCGTAGCTATCGAGTCTATAGGCTCTACTTGCCTATCTCCAAGGCGCACCATAGTGCCCTTGCCAAAAGCTTTATCAATCTGCTTTAACGCTAGATCAAGAGCCTTCTTCTTGTCGGATTCTGATTCTAGCGGGGTTAACTTTTTCTTGTCGTCTTTTTCAGCTGCCATTTACTGCCTTTAAATTTGTAATAAATTGTCTGATTTTATCAAATTTGAGATGAATTTTCGTTTATTTGAAATTTGAAGTTTAAATTTTATATTTGATTTGCACAAAAGCTTAAAGCCCTAAAACCAAAATAAATAATCACGATAAAGCCAAAAGAGCTACCAAAACATAGCTCTTTTGTAAATTTGAATTTATAAAAGTTGCGATTTTATAAAGAATTTCATATAAGCCGCAAATTTGATCAATTAATTTTATTAAGCATCTCCTCAGCCCGCTTGTTTCCATTTTTAGCCGCAAGAGTAAAAAGTCTTTTAGCCTCTTTTAGATCCTGAGCTACACCGTGGGCGTTCATGTAACAAATTCCAAGCATATACTGACCCCCCGCATCTCCTAAATCAGCCGCCTTTTTAAAATAATTCGCCGCCTTTACCAAGTCTCTTCCAATTTTTATATCGCCTTGTTCGTCGTAGTAGATAATACCCAGCATATAAGCTGCAGGTGCGTAGTTTTGCTTATCTGCTTGTTCATATAGCTTAAAGGCCTGCTTATAATCAAACATATGATAATAAATATTCGCCAAATTCGACTTAGCCACGGGATTTCCTCTATCTGCCGATCTTTTATACCACATCATGCCGTCTTTGTAGTTTTTAAGCCCCGCTTCATAAGCATAGCCTACTTTAAGCTCGGCGTCATCATCCTTTTGCTCGGCATAAGGCATCATGAGATCAATCGCCTCTTTAAATTTGCCGTTATTCGTAAGCTCAAAATATCTATTCACAACATCTTGAGGAACATCGGCAAAGCAGTTAATGGCAAAAGCGGCAAGTATCGCGGTTAAAATTTTAAATTTCATTATCTCTCCTTAATTATCTCTTGATTATTATCAGATCTTTAAAATACTTCTGATAGTCGTCATGATATCTGTAGCCCTCTTCTACGTAGTCTTTGATGAAGCCGTCCTTATCGGTAACAAAGTGCATATTTCCGCAGTGGTAAATCGGCTGGCGACTTAAAATCACTCCGTATCCGTTATAAGTGATATTGTCTCCCTTGTACTCGCACTCTTTGTATATATAATACTTATTGCTAAGCATCCCGATCTCTACATGAGGAAAATACTTAATACGATCTATCACCAGCGATATATGCTGCCCTTTTAGTTGCTTTAAACTAGGGTTTATATAACTACTCGTGCCGTCAAAAATACTCGCACACCCGCTAAAAAACAATGATATGATCAAAGATAGTAAAACAACGCCTTTTTTCATAAAACTCTCCATGAATTTATTTAATTTTACTGAGGGATTTTATCATAATAGAGCAAATTTTATTATTCAAGATATAAAAGCTTGTTTGAAACTTAAATTTAATCAACTATTCATAAAATTTAACCTATAATCCTAAAAAGGATTAAATTTGAGACATTTTAAAGATATTAGCGTAGCGCATTCGCCCGATGCGGACGATATTTTTATGTATATGGCGATAAAATTCGGCTGGGTTGATTCTGCAAATTTGCGTTTTAGCAACCTTGCTTTAGACATCCAAACGCTTAACGTTGAGGCACTTAAAGGCACTTACGACGCTACTGCGATTAGTTTTGGATTATATCCGCTTATAAGGGATAACTACGCTTTGCTTCGGTGTGCGGTTAGTTTTGGAGAGGGATACGGACCAAAACTGGTAAAGAAAAAAGATAAAATTCTAAAACGAAATTTCAAGGTCGCACTCTCAGGCAAACACACCACAAACGCGCTTTTGTTTCGCGTGGCATATCCTGAGGCGCGCATAGTTTATAAAAATTTCTTAGATATAGAAAATGCCGTTTTAAGCGGCGAAGTTGATGCAGGGGTGCTAATTCACGAAAGCATCTTAACTTTTAGTGAAGAGCTTTGCGTAGAGCGTGAAATTTGGGATATCTGGCAGGAGTTTTCAGGCGAGGATCTACCTCTTCCGCTTGGCGGCATGGCAGTTCGCAGAAGCCTGCCGATAACTGACGCGATAGAGTGCGAGCGAGTGCTTACCAAAGCCGTTAAAATCGCAACCGAGCATAAGCCGTTTTTATCTCATATGCTCATGGAGCGAAATTTGATCCGAGTCGATAAAGAAAAGCTTAAAATTTATCTGAATTTATATGCAAACGATAGCTCCGTATCGATGAATGAAACGCAACTAAACGCCGTAAATAAGCTGTTTGAGATAGGTTACAAGCACGGCTTTTACGATGAATTAATCGATGCGCGCGACTATCTGGTGCCAACCGAATACAACGACGTAAGGTTTAGCTAAATGCAATCAACCCTAATCGAACTGGGCATAGAGACCTTTAAAACCGCACTTTATCTTAGCTTTCCTATGCTTTTAGCAGGTCTTAGCGCGGGTCTTATCATCAGCATCTTTCAAGCGACCACGCAGATAAACGAGATGACGCTAAGCTTCGTGCCAAAAATCATCCTCGTAGTCGTCGTTATCATATTTCTCATGCCTTGGATGGTAAGCATGATGGTTGATTTTACTATCCGTATGATTGAGTTTATCCCGCATTTCGTGCAATGACTAGGCTTATTGACTTTTCTAAATTTACTTCCGTTAAAATCGGCGGCGTGCACGAGGTTTTGCTCATAGATAGTCCGCAAGATGATACGCAAGGTCGCGTGATAATAGGCGGAGGAAATAACCTTTTAGTTTCGCCAAACCCTGCACCGATGGCGATTTTAAGCGATAAATTTGACTATATAAAGCTTGAAGGCGAAATTTTAGAGATAGGTGCTGCTACAAAGAGCGGTAAAATTTATAATTTTGCCAAAAAGCACGATCTAGCGGGCTTTGAGTTTTTGCAAAATATCCCGGGCACTCTTGGCGGTATGGTTAAGATGAATGCGGGGCTTTGTGGAATTTCCATGAGTGACAATCTGTTTGAGGTGCTTTTAAAACGAGGCTGGGTTAAAAAAGACCAGATAAAATTTGCTTATAGATATTGCGAGCTAAACGAAATTGTTTTTGCAGCCAAATTTAAAGCGACAAAAGGCTTTAACGCCACACTTGCAAGCGAATTTGCGCTTAAACGCTCAAACCAACCGAAGGGAGCCAGCTTTGGAAGCTGTTTTGTGAATCCAACGGGCGATTACGCAGGCAGACTTATCGAAGCAGTAGGGCTAAAAGGACACGTTATCGGCGGAGCAAAATTTAGCGAAAAACACGCAAATTTCTTAATAAATTTTGATAATGCAAGCTTTGATGATGCAATAAATCTCATAAATTTAGCCCAAAAGCTAGTGCTGGAAAAATTCGGCGTAGAACTAAAAACGGAAGTTGTTATAATTTAGATTAAAAATATATTAAAAAGGTTATAATTCTTACAGATTTACTCGCAAGGAGGAGTCTATGAAAAAGTTAGCTTTAACCCTGTTTTTAGTATTTAGTTGCTTGTCGGTAGCACAAGCCGGACCAAATCACAACAACGGGCTAGCGGCAAAATCCAAAGGTCAGTGGAAAGACGCGGAGCACTACTTCAAGCTAGGTTGCTATAAAGAAAAGGTTGATTCTTCTTGCAAAGAGCTTGGGCAGCTTTATGAGTTCGGAAAGGGCTCTGATGTCAAAAAAGATTCTGGGCTTGCAAAGCAGGCTTATGAAAAGTGCTGCGAGATATCATTTGGTAAAAGGTCCGATTGCTGCAATAAAATCAAAGACAAAACAGCTGTAAGCCCTGAAAAAGGTTGTGAAAACGGCGATGCATCCGCTTGTATAGACTACGCTTATGAAAAACAAGACGTCAAATACTACCAAAAAGCTTGCGATTTGGGCTCAAATTTAGGATGTTTATGGACTGGATACTCATACACCGAAGGTAAAAACGGCGCGCAGCACGATCCTAAAAAAGGCTTTGAGATATTTTCAAAACTTTGCAACGGCGGCTACGATGACGGTTGCAAATTTGTAGCGATGGGTTATAGAGACGGCAAAGGTGTCGAGAAAAACATAGACAAAGCGATCGAAATTCTAAGCCAAATTTGCGGGGGCGATAGATTTGACGGATGCGCAAAGCTTGGTGAAATCTACCAAGATGACAAATACGGCAAAAAAGACGAGATAAAGGCGTTTGAGTATTATCTTTTAGCCTTTACAAAAAAATATCATGAAGCTTCGGGAAAATACGTAAAAGATAAAGATAACGCAGCAAAAGCTTGCGAAGCCAAGATCGCCATTGGATGTGAATACGCAGGCTCTGCATATTATCAAGAAAAGCAATTTACCAAAGCGGTGGAGTATTTTAACAAGGGCTGCGAACACGGCTTAGTCGAATCATGCCTCTTTGCGGGCTACACATACCAAATGCCGCCTGCTGAAAGCGGGGTCGCAAAAGATCTTGAAAAGGCTAAGACTTACTTCAAAAAAGGCTGCGATATAGGCTCAGCTCAATGTTGCAGCGCTCTTGAATCTATAAAATAAAATTACAGGCGCAAATTTAGCTCTTTTGCGCCTAAATTTATCTTTCAAACTCTACTTTTTGCAATCTTTCGGAGATAAAATTTCGGCGTCCTGCTTTGGCTTCTGCTTTGTTATTTAACTCTTGGAGGCAAATTACTAAGTAGGATAATTTACTACACTCCAAAAGAATAAGCTCAATTTGAGAACCTGTCCGATACTAAAAGCCTCAAATATAATTTATTAATTATAAATTTGATATTAAGTAATAAAATTACAATAACTATTTAAATTTACTTACAAAGGAGAGTGCATGAAATTTTTTAGTTTAACTAAAACTGCAATGGTTGCAGCTAGTATTGTTGCATTAAGCTTTTTAAGCCTTAATGCCGGTGAAAAATTTACTCCACTAATTGTAATTCACGGGGGCACAAGCAAACTTGATCTATCCCAAGATGAATTTATGCTTCGTGCAGAACCGATGAAAAAGGCTCTTAAAGCAGGCCAAGCAGTCCTTGAAAAAGGCGGAACAGCGATGGATGCAGTAACGGCCGCTATAATCATCTTGGAAGATGATCCGAATTTAAATGCGGGCAAAGGAGCGGTTTTTACTTCAGATGGATTTAACGAACTTGACGCTTCTATCATGGACGGTGCAACTAAAAAAGCGGGCGGAGTGGCTATGTCAAGACATATCAAAAACCCTATTTTAGGCGCGCGCCTTGTGATGGAAAAGACTTGGCACACGCTTATAGCGGGCGAAGGAGCGGACAAGCTAGCCAAAGCAAACGGGCTTGAAATGGTCGAGCAAGAGTATTATTTCACGCAAAAAAGATACGATCAGCTCAAAAAAGCCAAAGAAAAACAACAACTCATGCTTATGAAAGATGACGATAAGAGCGATAAACTCGCAGCGTTAAAAGATAAAGCCGAGCCTTATCTTGGCACGGTAGGAGCGATCGCACTTGATAAAAATGGCAACCTTGCCGCAGCAACAAGCACAGGAGGCATGACGAACAAGATGACAGGACGTATCGGAGATAGCCCTATCATAGGCTCAGGAACTTATGCGGATAACGATTCTGTAGCAGTTTCATGCACAGGTACCGGAGATATCTATATGCGAGTAAATGCGGCTCACGAAGTTTCAGCTCACTACAAATACGCTGGTGGCGATGTGCAAAAAGCTGCCGAAAATGCTATAAAACAAGTAGATGCTCTAGGCGGAAGCGGTGGCATAATCTCAATTGACAAAAATGGCAAAATCGGCTTTGCTTGGACAAAACATAAGCTAGGAATGTATCACGGTGAAGCAAAAGTAGGGTCTGAACCTATCGTGCATTGGCCTGTCGGCAAATAATTCATACAAGATCGATGCAGGCGGCAAATTTGTCTGCTTGCCTGCATTGGATTAGAATTTGTAGCGTAAAAACGTTTGCAAATTTAAAATCAAAGGCGCAAATTTAGCTCGTTTGCGCCTAAATTTATCTTTCAAATTCTACTTTTTGCAATCTCTCGGAGATGAAATTTCGGCGTCCAACTTTGGCTTCTGCTTTGCCGTTTAGCTCCACAAGATCGCCCGTAAATCCGCAAGTATCGTTTCTAACGGTAAAGCTTCCTACACCATAAATATCAACAGGCGTATCGTGCGCTTCAAATTCGGCAATTTTTTCAGGAGTAAAGCCCGAGCTAACGACTATCTTAACGTGATTAAAGCCATTTTCATCAAGAGCTTTACGAAGTGCAAAGATAAGCTCTTTACAAACTCCATGCGGATCAAATCCGCTTGTGTCTTTGTCCTCAAAATACTTGTCTATGAGGCTTTGAGATGTATCGACCCTAACGGCACCAAGCCTTGATTTTAGCGCATTTGCGGCTAAAAGTGCGTCGGTGATCACGTCGTTATTGTAATCAACAAGTGCCGTTACAAGCTCACCGGGAAAGGTTTTAGCGTAAATTTCACACGCCTTTACTATATCTCCCTTACACATCTGAACAAGCGCGTGCGGCATAGTCCCCATACCCTTGCCGCCCCACCAAAAGCCCTGAGCGTCGGTTGAAACGCGATCTATGCCCGCAATATAAGTGGCGTATCCGTCGCCTATCTGCGTTGAGATGTCATCTTGCCTATCCGCCATAGAAAAGACTACCTTGCCGTTTGCAGCCTTTAAGGCTCTAGCGACATTCGTAGCTACGGAGCTTCTGCGAGCTAGCGTGGCATCTATGATATTTTCTAAAAAGCCGAAATTTTCATACTTGCCGCTTATCTTTAAAACAGGCTCGTTTGCATTTATGATATCACCGTCATTTAACGCATAAATTTCAAGCTCTTCAGGCTCTTTAGCAAAGGTATGCACGATCGCTATGGCTTCATCGATACCGCATAAAGTGATGTTATCCGCCCTTTGAAAAAACTGCATAGTTACGTGCTGATCGGGTAAATTTTGCTTTATGACCTGATTTATCTTTAAAAAATATCTTGCGGTATAAAATCCCTCGGCTATCCTTGGGTCAAATTTAAAAGTCTTGTTCGTAAGACGCTTGATAACACCTTGTTTTTTTAGCTCTATCTCGTTACTCATCACACCTCTTTATATAAATTTGCTTCACGCTATCCACTTAAGGCAAAGCGTATAAATAACAGCTGCAAAGCTAACGCCAATCAGCATAAACCAAAGCTTCATAGCGCCTTTGCACCTTGAGGTCATATCTCTTTGGATGAAGGATTTTTTATCTTTAAAAGATATCTGCTTAACAAGCCCAAGCGTCCTAAGGCTCTCGTCAAACCTCTCAAGACTAAGCATGCCGTCAGCAAATTCCTTAAAAATTTTCGCGTCAAAATAAAGCCTGATATGAAGATAAAATATAAAAATATAAAGCGCGGCGAAGATAAATTCCTGCCAAATTTTGTGCGGATACTGCCAAAATATAAAGGCGTGAATCAAATTTACAAGCAATATTATCTTATGGGTGTTTATGAGCTGCGAAGTAGTAAGTGCCAGCGATGATTTGCTCATCCAAACTCCATAAAAAATTTTCTCACGCTATCATCTATGACAACTTTGGGGCGCGAATTTTTAATCAGTAAAATCGCATCATCTACGTTCATTTTATTGCACCAAACCAGCCAACCAAGCAGCACAAGAGCGCTTCTGCCGTATCCTAGCGCGCAACAAACGAGTGTTCTTTTATTTTTGTTAATTATACTATCCATTGCCTTTACGGCGGCTTTGAGCTCATCAAATTTTGGCTTTACCATGTCAAGCATGGCGAAATTTAAGTAAATTTGCTCTACTTTGGGATGAAATTCGCACTCCGCCGTAAGGTCAAAAACGGCTTCAAATTTATGCGCCTCGGTGATCGAGCCAAGATGGAGATTTGGCAAAATTTCACTGCTTCTAGGAGCACGCTTGAAATTTAGCCAGTAGATGATGTTTAACCGAGCTATTATAAGATATGGCAAGAGCAGCCAAAACGATGAAATTTTGCCGTTTTGCTCTTTGCGAAAAATTTGCACGCCGAACAAAGCGTAACCAAAACCGACAAGAGCAAAGCTAACGCTAAAATAAAACAACCAAAGAAAGGCTCCACCCGCATAAAAAGCCAAAACTGCAAAGATAGTGGCAAGCAGAGCGTAAAAGCTCGCCCATTTAATATGAGATGTCGTATGAGCAGGGTTAAATTTTAAAATTTTGCCCTCAATCGGCACTATAACAAGCACTAAAAAGCCCACTAAAAACCCTGTAGGTATATCGATAAAATGGTGCTGATAAGTAGTAAGCACGCTAAGAGCTATCAGGGCAAACCACGCCAAAACGATAGCCTTAAGCCAAATTTTGCTCGTTTTTGAGATATAAAGCGAACCCACGACCACGCACAAGATGATGTGAAGCGATGGAGCTTGATTAAACGGCATATCAAAGGTCGCAAGGCTATCAAAGAGAAATTTGGACAACCCAAAACTCTCAGGCTTACTCCAAGAAATTTGAAGAGGAAAAAGTATAAAAAATATCACCGCGATAAGCTGAGAAAGAAGCAGCTGAGCCGTGTAGCGATTTAGCTCGCGAGAATTTTTACACAGCAAAAATCCAAGCCCGTAAAGCAAATTTAACGACCAATAAGGCAGTATCGTCCAAGAGATAAAGGGGATATCATACTCCCATTCAAAGATGATTTCGGGCACGAAGCTTTGCTTTGAGGCAAAGTAGTTTGCAAAGCCGTAGCTTGCGTAAAATGCGCTAGCTACACAAAGCAGATAACCAAGTCTGGTTAAAAACCGGCTAAGCTTAGGGCTAAATTTCACTTCTCATCTTTAAATGGGACAAATTTCACTCCTTTACCGCAACGCTAACGGTAAATATCCCGTCCTCGTCTATCCATTGGCGGATCTTTTTAAATCCCGCTCTACTAACAAGCTGATCCATCTCGACTACGCTTCGTCTGCGCATAATCCACGCTTCGCCGTCTCTATGACTTGAAAGCGCCCTTGCGATCATCTCAAGCTGCGGATGATACGGCTGATTCGTATAGATGAGATATCCGCCCTTGCGCACGCTACGCCCAAAGCCTTCAAGCGCTACTCTTATAAGCGCATTATCGCTAAATAGCTCAAAAAGCCCCGAAACCACACCGACACTTGCGAAATTTTCTAAATTTTCATAGCTTGCTTTATGAAAGGCGTTTGCCTCTTCAAATGTCGCGATATCTTCTAAATTTCGCTCTCTTATGAGTTCCTGCCCCGCTTTTACGTTTACTTTGTCGTAATCTCTTAAAAGTATCTTTTCGGGGCGAATTTCACCGCTTAACGCGTCAAGTATATATCTGCCGTGCCCTGAAGCGATATCGAGAATTTCTATACGCTCGCCTTTTTGCTTTAGCTCGCTCATCACGAAATTTAACGCATGGGCGATATTTTCTTTGCGCTTTCTTATGCCTCTCCAACCGATTGAATTTAGATAAATTTTATCAACCCACTTTACAAAAGCGTTTGAGCCTTGCGGCTGGTTTTGATAGACGTAATCAAGCGTACTTCCGCTATCATAACCCCTATCTTCGCCAATTTTAAGCCCTTTAACCCAAGGCGAAAGCAACTTCATGCCAAATCTTTGCACACTAAAGCAGATGTTTTTAGGATGAAATTTACAAAGCGGAGTAGCAAGCCTATCAGCCTCTTCTCTACTAAAGCCGAATTTATCCGCTTGCGTGCAATCAACCTCGTTTAAAGGCTCGCTAAATCGCTCGTTTATAAAGTTCTCAATCTTCTTAAAAGCCAGATGTCTATCCTGCTCGCCAAGCGTATCATGATAAAAGCCCTGCATGACGTGGCGCTCTTTGATATGCGAGCCAAGCGAGTTATAAAATTCATGTTGAGGCGCGTGATTTACCACCCAGTCATCGCCTGAAATAAGCAGCTGCAAAGGCGTAGTAATAGCCGCGGCATCGCCCACAACCCGCTTGCTTGCCTCATAAAGCCCAAGCAAAATCCTAACCGATATGGCGCGCGCTATGAGGCTATCTTCATTATAAGAGTTTATGCGCTCCTTGTTGTGCGTGAGGTAGTGCGCCTTGACGTAGCTGTTTACGAAAAAATTTCCTTTTAATTTATAAAGTAGCGCTAAGCCCTCTTTGGCAAAAGGCACGTAAAGCTTCACGTCAAACGCCGGACTTGCAAGCACCGCGCAGCGAATTTTAGGCGCATAATCATGCAGCCAAGTAGCAACCAGCACCGCACCCACGCTTTGAGCGATTACGGCAATATTTTCCTTGGTTATATCGTACTGCTTGCTTATATGTTCTATAAATTCGTCCACATCGGCCACAAGCCTAGCGATACTAGGCGCATCTCCGCGTTCTCCGGGGCTCTTGCCGTGTCCGCGCGCATCCCACGCAAAGAAATGAAAATCGCCTAAATTTAACTCCTCGCTCATAAACATCATGCGCCCGGAGTGCTCATGACCTCTGTGAAAAAGCACGATAGCTTTTTGGGGGCTTAAATTTGAGCTTTGCGCGCTGTTTAAATTTCCATTTTGCCCCTGATCGCTTGGCGGCTTGTGGCGATAAAAAAGCTCGATTCCGTCGCTTGTGAGAAAAGTTTTTTCTTGCATATTAATTCCTTTAATTCGTAATCCTAAAATGCCCGGTTATCTTAAAATCATTTAGCACGTCTTCTTCCTGCACGCCAAGCCCGATATTGTGAATAATAAGCGGAGTGTTGCCAAAGAGGGATTTCTTATCGGATACTATGCCGATATGCGGTCTGCCGTTATCAAGCGTCCAAGTAACTATATCGCCCGGTTTATAAATTTTATCGCTTACGCTGTAGCCTTTGCGCTTAAGATATGTAGCGATATTTGGCACTCTTCTGTGGTCTATGTTTTTATCGGTGTTTTTTAAGCCCCAATTTTTAGGATAGGAGCTAAAATTTGCGCTCATATCTTTATGGATTAGCTCTTGCAAGTCGATATTTTGCTCTCTTAAAGCACGCACGACGACATCGGTACAAACCCCCTTTGAGATATCCACATCGCCCATCGGATAGGCAAGCCTTTCGTAGCTCGCATCATAATAAATCGTTACGCCGATCTGGCTTCTTGCGTCCTTTACAAGGTCGCTTGGCGAAAAGGCTAATAAATTTAAACCCGCCAAGAGCAAAGCAAATTTGACTAAATTTTTAAAATTTCTCATCTTACTCCTTAAATTTACGCCCAAAAATAGCGCACTATATGAAAAAATATCGGCGCAGAAAAGCATAGCGAATCCATCCTATCAAGCATTCCGCCGTGCCCGCTTATAATATTGCCCCAATCCTTCACGCGCAAATCCCGTTTAATGGCAGACATCACAAGTCCGCCCAAAAAGCCCATAAGGCAAATAACAAGGCTGATAAAAAACGCCTGAATAAAGCTAAAAGGCGTTAGGCAGTGCAAAAACGCCCCAAGCAAGCTGGCGCTCATCACTCCACCCGTAAAGCCTACGACAGTTTTGGAAGGAGAGATATTTGGAGCTATCTTTGTCTTGCCAAATAGCTTGCCCCAGATATACTGAAGCACGTCGCTAGCTTGCGTTACAAGGATCAAAAAGAGCATTAAAAGAACCGATTTGCCTTCAAATTCATGCACATCAAGAATAAGAAGCGCAGGGATGTGAGAGATACAAAAAACACTTATCATAATCGCCCATTGAATGGTGGTTGAGCGCTCCAAAAAGTGCGCAGGATCGCCAAGAAGGGCGGACAAAATCGGCAAAAACAAAAACGCATAAACAGGGATAAATATCATCGCCATAGAGTACCAATCCATAAGGATAAAGAGATACTGAAGCGGCAAGATGACATAAAAGCAAGCCACAAGAGCGATGTGATCGCCGCGCCTTATGTAAATGAGGGATAGAAATTCTCGCAAAGCGGCAAAGGATATAACAAAAAACAAAAATATAAGCGCCTTTGTGCCTACATAAACAAAGCCAAATATGACTAAAATCATCACCCACCAAGCGTTTATGCGCGCGGTTAGGTTATCGATCGTAGCGTTTGGCACGTCTTTAGCGACAAATTTTTTAAGTATAAAAGCTATGGTTGAAGATAGCGCCAGCATAATTAAAAGCCCCAAAAATAGCTTTAAAATCGCCTCGCCGCTACTCATTTCTCATCCTTTTTTAGGCTTAATAAAGCCTCTTTGGCTTTTGCTAGAAACTCAAATTTGTCTTCGTTTTCGTATCTAAATTCATCTCCTACGCAAATATCGCAAATAAGCGGAATCGGCAGGCAAAAACCCTTGGGAAGAACGTTTTGGATATTACTTATCCAAAGAGGGACTAAATTTACATTTGGATTAGCTTTGGCCAGGCGGTAAATTCCGCTTTTGAAATTTCCGATTTCAATGTCATCATCGACCTTGCGCGTGCCCTCGGGAAAGATGATAAGAGAATGAGTCTTTAGCGCCTCGCTCATCTTTTCTATAAATTCAAGGGGATTTTTAGACTTGCGATCTATCAAAAACATATTAAAAACGTGTTTTGCTAAAAACGGGCGAATTTTGCCCTTAGTCCAATAATCAGCCCCCGCTACGGGACGAATTTGCTTGCGCAACTTATAGGGCATCGATACGAAAATCAGCAAAAAATCGCCGTGGCTAGTGTGGTTGGCGTAGTAAATTTTAGGCGTAAGATCACTCATCTGCTTTAGCTGCTCGCTAGGGCGAATACCCGTGATAAAAACCGCTATTTTACACAATGTAAAATCAACCACTCTAGCCGCCATATCTTTTATCATAATTACGCCTCCTTAAGTCCTGACTTGACGCGATTTATGCAGGTTATCACAAGCAATACTATTATCAAAACGCCAAGATAATAAACCCACTGCCAAAGCTCGCCGAAACAAGCGTATAGCATCCCAAAAAGCCCAAAAGCAAAGGCTCTGTCACTTTTACCCATAGGGCCGTCATATCTACGGCTCCTGCCTAAAACCTGCCCCAAAACGCCTAGAAATTCACTAAGTTGCGATAAAAAAATTATAAGCATAATAGTGCCCCAATCAAACGGTGCGATAAAGGCAAAAGACAGATAAAGAGCGCTATCTGAGATCACGTCCGTAGCTTCATTTAGATAGCCTCCGAGGGCTGATTTTTGGTTAAATTCGCGAGCAAGCATTCCGTCAATGGCATTAAGCGCCATTCTAACAAAAAGCCAAATAGGCAAGATAAAAAACAGCGCTGAAACATGAGAGAATTTAACCAGCAAAAATCCTATGAATACCGATACAATGCAGGCAAAAATGGTAACTTGATTTGCCGTGATACCGAGATTAAAAAGCTTAGTTGTAAGTGGACGCAGGAGATTTTGGAATTTTGGCTTTAGCTCATAAATAGTCATA
This sequence comes from Campylobacter sp. RM15925, assembly GCF_012978775.1. Lineage (NCBI taxonomy): Bacteria > Pseudomonadati > Campylobacterota > Epsilonproteobacteria > Campylobacterales > Campylobacteraceae > Campylobacter > Campylobacter sp. RM15925. The sequence goes on along the minus strand of NZ_LIWP01000004.1, from coordinate 41 downwards.
AAAGCTCCAAAAAATATTAATAGATAGTATTATTGTATAAA